>NZ_JBSVZN010000032.1:0-121079 GCF_054052225.1 Methylobacterium sp. JK268
AGTGGTCTGAGTTAGAAGAGGTTTGACAGTTTAGCCGGGTAGGCGGATTGTTGGGTACTTCCTGATGGAGGTGCGCCATGTCGCGTGGCCCAAAGGCAGTCGCTCTCGATCTCAGCCGGCAGGAGCAGGGTGAGATACAGCGCCTGCTGCGCCGACACGGGACCGGGCGGGCGCTGGTTTCGCGCCTGCGCATCATCCTGGCCTGTGCCGAACCGGGCGCGACCAACCTGGGGGTGGCGACGGCACTGGGGGTCAGCCGCCAGACGGTGGCGCTCTGGCGGGGCCGCTTCGCCGCGCATCGGCTGCCGGGGCTGGTCGACGCGCCGCGCTCCGGCGCGCCCCGCAGCATCGATGACGAGGCCGTCGAGCGCCTGGTCGCTCTCACTCTGGAAGAGGCACCGGCCAACGCCACGCACTGGAGCACCCGCGCGATGGCGCGCCGTACGGGCATGAGCCAGAGTGCGGTGTCACGCATCTGGCGCGCCTTCGGTCTGCGGCCGCACCAAGCCGACACCTTCAAGCTCTCCGCGGATCCGGCGTTCGTGGAGAAGGTGCGCGACGTCGTCGGCCTCTACCTCGCCCCACCCGATCGCGCGCTGGTGTTGTGCGTCGACGAGAAGCCGCAGATCCAGGCGGTGCAGGGTACGGCTGCAGCCTTTCCCCTCCGGCCGGGCCAGGCCGAGCGCGTGACACACGACTATCGCCGGCATGGCACGCTCGACCTGTTTGCCGCCCTCGACGTGAAAGCCGGAACGGTGATCGGGAGTTGCAAGCCGCGTCATCGCAGCGTCGAGTTCCGCGCATTCCTGGAGCAGGTCGAGAGCAGCGTCGCACGCGATCTGGAGGTGCATCTCGTGCTCGACAACCTGAAGACGCACAAGACGACCCTAGTGCATGACTGGTTGGTCCAGCATCCGCGGTTCCACCTTCACTTCACGCCGACGAGCGCGTCGTGGCTCAATCTCGTGGAGTGCTGGTTCTCCGTTCTGAGCCGGCGTCGGCTGGAGCGCGGTGCGTTCAGCAGCACAGAGGGCCTGGAGGCCGCGATCCGAGACTACATCGCCGAAACCAACGCTCATCCCAGGCCATTCGTCTGGACCAAGTCAGCCGACGCGATCTTGGCCAGTGTCAGCCGATTCTGCACACAGATCTCTAACTCAGACCACGAGGAGTGGCTCACCATCAACGAGGCGGGACGGGCCATCGCGACGTCACCCTACGCCACGCCGGCGCTCAAGGATCTTTGGCTGGAGATCCGGCGGTCCTACGAGGAGACCGGCGTCGGCTGGGCCGCGGGCCGCGAGTGGCGCGGCGCGATGGCCAAGGGCACCGAGGTCGCCGCCTTCCGGCTGCACCGGTCGGAGATGGACGCGCTCGCCGCCGCCATCGGGCGCGGCCGGGACCGGCTCATGACCGACGAGTGGCTGAACGCGAAGAAGGTCGCCGCGCTCCTCAACCAGAACCCGGACCGGGGGAGGTTCCGCGAGGTCTGGGACGTCCTCCTCGAACGCCTGGGGGCGGGGAAGCCCGCCGTCCAGGACGGCGTGGCGCTTCGGATGGAGGGGCGCCTGCTGGCCGGCAAGTCCGTCCCCTGCCTCCACGTCGACGACGTCGACGCCCTGGGCCGGATCACCGGCGGCCGCCGTTCGGCTGGACCGAAGGGGGACGAGTGGCTCGGCATGGCCGACGCCGCCGCGCTTTTCGGGAAGCACCAGTCGGACCCGACGTTCCGGAGGTCGTGGCAGGACCTGGTCGCGGCGGCGTGCCAGGGGCCCGTGCTGGATGGAGCCCGCCCCGTGAGGATCGAGTTCAGGACCGCGACGAAGGCGGTCTGGTGCCTCCACCGGGACGAGGCCGAATGGTTCGCCAAGCGGACCTGGCCGAGGCGGCACGGCCCGGCGCGCAAGCCCTACGTGCCGCTCGCGGGCTTGCGCCACGACGAGGCCGTCGATGGCATGCGGGACGCCTTCGACCTGTTGGCCGAGGAGGTGGACGGCTTGATCGCCGACGCCTCGCCCGTCTCGCTCCTTGGTCGCGAGGGCCTGCGCTTCGAGCGCCTGCCGGAAGGCGGCTTGGCCGTGCACCCGGACGACGTCGCCGGGTTCCTCGAAGCCGTCGGGGAACTCTCAGGGCCGGCCCACGCGCCGTGACGGGCACCCGCGTCCGCGGGTAGCCCGGCGTCGGCGCCGTCGAACGACCTCGTGGCCCCGCGGCCGGGCTGCGCATGACCTCGAACCATCTCCTCCGGCATCCTGGCGCCGGCGACGCCAGGAAGGTCCGAGCCCCGCACCGTGCTGGCGGGCGAGAGGCCGAGGCTGACGAGGTCGGGGACAGGGTTGCCGATGACGGTTTGGTCGAGGTCGCGTACCTGGGATTCGGCCCCACCCCCGGCGTCGGGAAGCGGACCCAGGTTGAGGAACACGCGCCGACATCACGTGCGGCACAGCCTGCACTAAAGCGTTCGCGGCGTTGCCACGAGCGCGCCCCTCAGGCTCCCTCAGCCTCGGAGGGGCAGAGGAATTCGGTCATCGTTCATTTGGGGTTGATGGCCCCTCCTGAACTTCTCCAGCGCCGCCCTCAGGCGGCGAGGAGCGTCCCGGGACGACGCACGGCCCGACGGCCCGCGTTCGCGCCCCCGAGGGGCTGACCCCCCTCGCTCGCGGCCTTCACCGCGAGACCTCGGTCCTTGATCACCCCGGCCGAGTTCACGTCCCGATGCTCGTCCAGCCCGCACGGGCAGACGTGACGGCGAAGGGACAGCGGCTTCGGAGCCACCGCCTTGCATCGCCGACACTCCTGCGACGAACCCCTGGCGTCGACGCAGATCATCTCGCCACCGGCCCTGGTAGCCTTCCAAGGAGCCGACACTGCCAACCGAGACACCACGGTTCGAAAGCGCGGCTCGCGCGCTCCGGATGCCGCCACCCGCCCCGGCGGGGCGATGCGGCGGCCTCGAAAAGGTCCTGCGCCGGCGGTCTCGTCATCCCCGAGCCTCCAGGGCGAGTTCCTGCATGTCCGCGGCTACCATGGCGGCGAAAGCCGCAACCTCCCCGGACCGGAGGTCCGCCCGGGAGTTCGGGCCGTCCCGCCGGACGGCCAAGGCTTGGTCGAGGACCGGCGCCCAGCACTGCGGGAACGTCATCAGTCCGTATAGGCCGGCATCGGTCTTCGTCGTCAGTCGCCCAGTGAGGAGGGTGTAGTGCAAGCGCGCGGTACCGAGGACCAGGGAAGACGCCTCCCATGCCGGCAGCGCCTCGCCACGGGCGGCCGCGACCGCCTCCGCCGCCAGCAGCAAGAGATCGCGGTTGATGTCCCGTATCGGGACGCGATGCTCCAGCCCCGGCGGCGTCGCCCCTCGGGCGGCGACCGCGCCCGTCGCAAACGCGTACCGGTCCGGTGCCCGGCGCCCATGCGACCCGGTGGGCAGGAAGCGTCCGCGCCGGACGTGCGGTCCTGACGCCTCCCACGTCCCGAGGCGCAGCTCCTCCTCAGTCACGTAGATCCCGTCGAGGCATGAGAGCGGATGCCCAGGCCCGATGCCGCGGTGAACGGCTTCGACCGCGTGGGTGTGGCCCGGACCCTGCGTCGCGGCGACGAAGTTCACGTCGCTCGCACCGGGCCGGAAGTCGCCCGAGACGGCGGAGCCCACGAGGTGAAGGGACCGGACGAGACCGGGTAGGGCGGCATCGACGACGGCGAGGTATGCCCGTGCGGTCTCAGCCGCCGCCGTATCTACCGGCGTCGAAGCGGCCCAGGACGAGCGCAGCAGCGGGATGCCCTTCAGGCAGCGCTTGGCGGGGCGCGTCATGATCGCGAGCTCCTTCCGTTCGCCGCTCGCGCGGAGCGGACGGGGCGACGCCGCGCCTCCGCGGCGGTCGCGGCGGCGTTCCTCCGGTCGACGCCGGCAGGGCCGGACGCGCCGTGGCCCTGGGATGGGGAAGCGGCCGTCCCGGACGACAGGTCGGCGTTCACGGCACGCCCCCTGGGTTGGCGAGCATGGCGGGCGAAGCCGACGGGTCGCCGCGCCCGCCATCCTCCGGCGCCTGCCCGGTTGCACTCGGGCGGAGTGCGAAAAGACGCGGCAGCGTCGGCTCACCCGAGGGCGGCAACGGGCGGACGCCCAGCCGTTCCGGCGTCTCGGCACCGAGCCGACGCAGGACCTCCGCGCTGACGACCACGTCCAGGTCGTCCTCCTTGGCACGCCGCTCGATCCGCGAGAGGTCGTTCATGACCGTCCCGAGCACCGTGAACTCGGCGCGCCGGCCATCGTCGAACACGCCGGCCAGCACCGGGCCGCAATGCAGGGCGGCGATGACCCGCAGGGTCGGGCACCCGGCCCTGCGCCGCTCGCGGTTCAACGTGGCCAGGGCCCCGAGCGTCGCCTCCGCGGCGGCCACTGCCCGTCCGGCCTGCTCGCCGG
The DNA here is from genome assembly GCF_054052225.1 of Methylobacterium sp. JK268. Classification (NCBI taxonomy): domain Bacteria; kingdom Pseudomonadati; phylum Pseudomonadota; class Alphaproteobacteria; order Hyphomicrobiales; family Methylobacteriaceae; genus Methylobacterium; species Methylobacterium sp. JK268. Next base: position 4,421 of record NZ_JBSVZN010000032.1, read on the forward strand.
CATCACCATCGAGGAACAGCGCCAGCACCCCATCGCCGACGTACTTGTCGACCACGCCGCCGTGCGCCGTCACCGCGTCGTGGACGAGGCGCCGGAAGTCCAGCAGCCAGGCGACGGAGATTGCAGGCGGGTACGCCCTGGCGAGCGCCGAGGAGCCCCGCAGGTCCACGCTCAGCAGGGTCGCGTGGCGCTCGGCCACGGAGGCCGTGCCGCCCGTGCGGACGACCTCCGTGGCAACGCCGTCCGGCAGGAACCTGGACAGCATCAGCCGCTCCTCCCCGGCGCGCGACGCAGCCGCGGCCGCGGCGCGCGTCCACGCGGCCGTCGCCACGACGAAGCCCGACGCGACCGCGAACGCGGCGAGGCCCATGCCCTCGCGGACCAGGACGCGGGCGCCGTCCGACCCGAGTCGCGCGGGGTCGAGGAGCAGGGCCAGCGCGGTCGCCCACCCGGCGGCGACGAGCGACGCGAAAAGCGCGGCGAGCCGGGGCCGAAGACGCATCCCGGTCTGCAGCAGGAACAAGTATGCCGGCAGGAGGCTGACCGCGTCGGTCGCGAGGTGGGCCTCGCCGGCATACCGCGGCACGTGGTCGGCGACGACGTACACCGCGATGGCCGCGTCGGCGCACGTGGCCGCGAGCGGGAGCCGGGCGCGGATGCGTTCGGACCGCGCCCGCGCGCCGGCCGCCGCCAGCAGCGTGACGACGCCGTAGGCCCCGAGCACGACCCAGTGGCCCGCGCGGTCGCCGTGGCCGTAGTCGGCGAGGGCGCCCAGCAGGAGGATGAGGACGACCCCGAGCCGCGGGGCCAGCGCCCTCCGCTCGAAGCCCTGCTCCACCCGGGCGGGCAGCTCCGCCGAGGACGGCTCGGCGGGAGCCGCCGCTGATGCGGGACATGGGGGCATGCCGCTCACCGGGATGTCAGGGCGGCGGGTGCGCCGCCCGCGGGCGGCCCGCCCACATGCAACGTGACCGGCACGTCGAAGCGGTCGAACCTAATGACGGCCGGGACCGTCGCGCCGTCCGGCAGCTCTTGCCGGAGGGGCCCGACGTCGACCCACGCCGTGCGGTCGCCGAGCCGGTAAACGTCGCCGGCCCCGACGCTCACGCCGGCCATCGCGGCGCTATGGCTCGCGCCGAGGAACCCGCGCACCTGCGACGGCTCGCCCGTGCTCAGGAGCAGTCCCAGCAGCACGGCCCGCTCCGGCCCGTCGTTCTCGATGGTGAACGTGACCCGGCTCAATTCGCCGGATCTCGCCGGCGTGGCGGCGATCCCCTCGATGCGGATCTCGCCCGCCGTGGCGCCCTCGTCGTGCGATAGGGCGGGGCCGGCCACGAGGGCAAGCGCCCCGGCCAAGGCAAATGCCCGGAACAAGTTCGTGGTCTTCACAAGTCAATCCTGGTTCGATGGCCTGGTTGGTCCCTCGGCACGACCGACCGGCGCGGGCCTCGCCGCTGAGGCGGGCGGAGCGCGGCGTCTGGCAGTCCGATTCGGGACACGCGGATGGCCGGCGGTCGCGCCACCCCACCCCGTCCGCCGCCGCCGCGACCGGGCAGCCGATCCCGGCCCGGTGCCGGGCGGCGTCAGGCGAACGGCCGGAGGGGGTCAGGTACGGGACATGGCCTTGCCTTCGAGCAAGGACGCGAACCGGCCGACCGGGCGACGCGATGGCGTCCGTGGAAGCCATCGCGCGGGGCGGATGGGATGCCGCCCGGGTTCAGGCCGCCCTGGGTGGTCGCTCGATCCTGAACGGCGCGCAGCCGTCGACTTGCTCGTCGTTCACGACACGGCGGTCGGCCGTGCGGCCGGGAGGGGCCGAGAGCCCGGGCGCGGGCACGGGCTCGAAGGCGTGGCAGGCGAAGCCGCAACAGGTGGGGGCACAGCCCTTGCCGCCGGACGCGTGGTGCATGCAGCCGTCGTCCTCGGGCCTGGCCGCGACGGACGCCCTGGCGTCCCCGTGAGGACCGGCCGCCATGCCGTGGAGATGGCCTTCCGCGCCGAGCCCGCGCTGGAAGCCGTCCGCGGCGTGGGATGCGGTCACCTCGATGGGCGCGGACGCGCGCCACATGCCGGCCGGGAAGGCCGCCAGGCACGCCGCGACCACCGCGACGAGGATGATCCTCAACGAAAGCAAGGTTCGTCCACTTCGAAACACGCCGCGTGAAATGTCTCACGTCTGGGTCGGACAACGCAAGCCGGGCGGCGCGGGGTCCAGGCGTTCGCGCCGGTGGACCCCGCGGGCGCGTGCGTCAGGCGGCCAGCGCCCGGGCCTCGTACCCGGCCCGCTTGAGCGCAGCCACCACACCTGGCGCGTCGACCGCGCCGCGGATGGTGATCTCCCGGCTGGGCAGGTCGACGTCGACCCTCGCGTCGCCGTCGAGGCCCCGGACGGCACGCGTGACGCCCTTGGCGCAGCCGCCGCAGCTCATGTTGGACACGTGGAAACGCAGCATTCCTGTCTCCCATTTCGCGCGTTCCCGTCCCATGTGGGCCTTCCAACGATAGGAAGGTCAAGAGCCGGTGACCGCCCTTGCGGCGGGTGCGGACGCGGTCCGCCCGTTGCCTTGGTTCGGGTGCCCCGCATCGCCGGGGAGCTGTTGACCTTCCCATCGTTGGAAGCCCTATCTGTCCGCGGAAGTCGCGACAGAGGAGGGCACCGGCCATGGTCCAAGACGTCGTCCAAACTTCCACCCGCCATGCCACCCCGGGGCGGCATCTCAGCCTTCCCGTCGAAGGCATGAGTTGCGCATCCTGCGTCGGGCGGGTCGAGGCCGCGCTCGGACGGCTGCCCGGCGTCGCCGGAGCGACGGTCAACCTGGCGACCGCACGCGCCCACGTGCGCTTCTCCGGTCTCCCCGACGCACCGGCCGCCGTTCGGGCCATCGAGGAGGCGGGCTACGCCGTGCCGGAGGCCCGGACCGAGGTCGCCGTCGCCGGCATGACCTGCGCGTCCTGCGTCTCGCGCGTCGAGCGGGCCCTTGCCCGCGTCCCCGGGGTGACAGGCGCCGCCGTGAACCTGGCCACGGGACGCGCGACGGTGCGTCACCCGGCGGGCGCGGTCACGGAGGCGGACCTCGTGGAGGCCGTGGAGGTGACGGGCTACGAGGCGCGGGGGATCGGGGAAGGCCGGGGCATCGATCCGGCGCGCGAGGCGCGCGAGGGCGAGGCGGCCCGCCTGCGCCGCGACCTGCTGGTCGCGTTCGCCCTCGCGCTCCCGTTGTTCGCCGTCGAGATGGGGTCGCACCTCGTCCCCGCCATCCATGGTTGGGTTGCCGGAACGATCGGCATGCGCGCAAGCTGGGCCGTCCAGGCGGCGCTCGCGGGCCTCGTCCTGTTCGGCCCGGGCTTGCGCTTCCTGCTGAAGGGCGTCCCGGCGCTGCTGCGCGGGCACCCGGACATGAACTCCCTCGTGGCGCTCGGCACGAGCGCGGCCTACGGCTACTCGCTGGTCGCGACCTTTCTTCCCGGGCTGCTGCCGGCGGGCGCCGGGAACGTCTACTACGAGGCGGCGGCCGTCATCGTCTTCCTCGTCCTGCTCGGGCGCTACCTCGAAGCACGGGCGAAGGGGCGCACGGGCGCCGCCATCGAGCGGCTGGTGTCGCTCGCGCCGAAGACGGCGCGCGTGCTCCGGGACGGCGGCGAGGCCGAGGTGGAAGTCGCCGCCCTGCGCGTCGGGGACATCGTCCGGGTGCGGCCCGGCGAGCGGGTCGCGGTCGACGGCGAGGTCGTCGCCGGCTCCAGCCACGTCGACGAGGCGATGATCACCGGCGAACCCGTCCCGGTCGCCAAGAATCCGGGCGACGTGGTCGTCGGAGGCACCGTGAACGCGACCGGGGGGTTCGACTTCCGCGTCACGGGCGTGGGCGCCGACACGGTGCTCGCGCGCATCGTGCGCATGGTCGAGGAGGCGCAGGGCTCGAAGCTCCCGATCCAGGCCGCCGTCGACCGCGTGACCGGCTGGTTCGTCCCCGCCGTCATGGCGGCCGCCGCCGCGACGTTCCTCGCCTGGATGACCTTCGGCCCGGAACCCGCCCTCGGCCTCGCGCTGGTGAACGCCGTCGCCGTCCTGATCATCGCCTGCCCCTGCGCGATGGGCCTCGCCACGCCGACCTCGATCATGGTCGGAACCGGGCGGGCGGCCGAACTCGGCGTCCTCTTCCGTCATGGCGACGCGCTCCAGGCCCTCCGCGAGGTGGGCACGGTGGCGTTCGACAAGACCGGGACGCTCACGGAGGGGCGCCCGGAACTAGTCGACCTCGCGCCGGCGACAGGCCTCGGCAGCGACGAGGTGCTGGCCCTGGTCGCCGCGGTGGAGGCCCGCTCGGAGCACCCGCTCGGCGCCGCCGTGGTGGAGGCGGCGAGGCGCCGCGGGCTGCATGTCGGCCCCGTCCAGGACTTCGAGGCGGTTCCGGGCTTCGGCGTCTCCGGCCGCGCGGCGGGCCGCAAGGTGGAGGTGGGGGCCGACCGGTTCATGGCCCGCCTGGGCTACGACGTCTCCGGCTTCGCGCCCGAGGCGGCCCGGCTCGGCGGGGAGGGCAAGACCCCGCTCTACGCCGCGGTCGAAGGCCGGCCCGCCGCCATCCTCGCCGTCGCCGACCCGGTACGGGAGAACTCCCCGGCCGCGGTCAGGGCCCTCCGGGCGCTCGGGCTGAGGGTGGCGATGGTCACGGGCGACAACCGCCGGACTGCCGAGGCCATCGCCAGCGAGGTCGGGATCGACGAGGTCGTGGCGGAGGTGCTGCCCGATGGCAAGGTGGCCGCCGTGAGGGGGCTGCGCGCGGCCGTCGGCGCCAAGGTCGCCTTCGTCGGGGACGGCATCAACGATGCCCCCGCCCTCGCCGAGGCCGACGTCGGCCTCGCGGTCGGGACCGGGACGGACGTTGCCGTCGAGAGCGCCGGCGTGGTCCTCATGTCGGGCGACCTGCGCGGGGTGGTGAACGCGGTCGCGGTATCGCGGGCGGTGATGCGCAACATCCGTCAGAACCTGTTCTGGGCCTTCGCCTACAACGTCGCCCTCGTCCCGGTCGCGGCGGGCGTGCTGTATCCCTTGAACGGGATGATGCTGTCACCCGTCCTGGCCGCCGGCGCGATGGCTTTGTCCAGCGTGTTCGTGGTCACGAACGCCCTGCGGCTGAGGCGCTTCTCGCCCCCGGCCGTCCCGGGCCCGGGCGGCGAGGGGAGGTCCGGGCCCGTCCCGGCGCCGGGGCGGATGGCCCCGGCGGAGTGAGCGGAGTGTCGCCATGTTGAACATCGGGCAGGCCGCCGAGGCGTCGGGTGTCTCGGCCAAGATGATCCGGTATTACGAGAGCATCGGCCTGATCGTGAAGGCCGAGCGCTCGGCTTCCGGCTACCGCCATTACGGCGACGCGGACGTGCATGCGCTTCGTTTCATCCGCCGCGCCCGCGACCTCGGCTTCTCCGTCGAGCAGATCGCCGACCTTCTGGCCCTCTGGCGCGACCGGGACCGGGCGAGCGCACAGGTCAAGGCCGTGGCGCTGGAGCACGTGGCGGCGCTGAACAGGAAGATCGAGGAGCTGCAGGCGATGGTGCGCACGCTGTCGGACCTCGCGGAGAACTGCGGTGGCGACCACCGCCCCGACTGCCCGATCCTCGACGATCTTGCGGGCACGGGGAGCGAGGTGCCCGTGGCTTCGCCCGCGCCGGGGCATCGCTTCGGTGCCGGAACGCTTCGGGGAGGCAGTCGAGCCAGGAGACCCGGGGCAACGTCCCCGGGGTGAGACGCCGCCGGAGAGACCCGCCCGACTTTGGCCGAGGGCCGAGATGGTCCCGACGGCGGCCCGGGCGGTGACTTGCGCCCTGTCGGCCTCGCCTCGCCAGGGACTGCACCCACGGCGGACGCGTGCGCGACCCCGTCCGCGCTGATCCGGCCCGGCTCGTCGCTTGCAGGCGCGGCACTCACGCTGCCTCGAAGATGGGACGAGAGATGCGAATGGTGACAACTCCGCCCGCTGAAGCAGGCGGCTTCTCGGCGCAGCTACGCGGCAACCCGCCCGCTTACGCGCCGAAGGCCGTGTCCCGGCCCGAGATCGAAAGCCCACTGATGCACGACCATCGCCGCCGCAACGTCGCGATCCAGAACCGCACCGCATTCGCAGGCGTGGGTTCGGGTCGCGAGTGTCTTGGCCTTGATCGTCCCGCATTCGGGGCAGGTCTGACTTGTCCCGCGGGGATTGATCAGCACGACATCAGCACCGGCACTTTCAGCCTTGTACTGGACGAGTTGAACGAGAAGAGACCACGCGGCGTCGTGAACGGACCGGGCGAGCATCCCGCGCTTGAGTCCGGCCATGTTAAGGTCTTCGAAAGCGATGCCCTGGTAGCGCGAGACCAAGGATCGCGAGAGCTTGTGCAGGTGATCGCGCCGCTGCCGGGCGATCTTGGCGGACCCGGCCGCGAGACGCGCCTTGGCCTTGTGGCGGCGCTTCGACCCACGCTGGCACCGGGCGACCGCGCGCTGCCTCCGACGCTGCGCCTTCTGAGCCTTCCGGGCGTGCCGGGGAGCCTCGACTGTCTCGCCGTCGCTGGTCGCGATCAGGCTGTTCAGTCCGAGGTCGATGCCGACCGTGCCGGTCCCGCAGTTCTCGGTCAACGCGGCCTCGACGCTGAACGCGACGTACCACTTGCCCTGCTGGCGGGTGAGGATCGCGGTGCCGAGCTTCGGGTCCGGCGGCAGGTCGCGATGCCAGACGGCCTTGATCCCGCCGGGTACGCCGACGACGCCGATGCGGCGGTCCTTCTTCAAGGTGAGCCCGTCACCGACCCGGAAGGTCGCGGCGTGGTAGCGAGCCGCGGCCCGGAACCGTGGGAAGCCGTGACCGCGCTTGAAGAACGCCGCGAAGGTCTGATCCAGCCTGCGGAGAACCTGCTGAAGGGCGGAGAACGACCAGCGGGCCAGCCCGTCCGGGTCGGCCGCGCGGCACGCCTTCAGTTCGGACGCCTGATGCCCGTAGCGCAAACTCAGGCCTCGGCGGCGGTAGGCTTCGATGCGCTGTTGCAGGCAAGCGTTGTACAAGCCGCAGAAGTCTCGGAGCATCGCATTGAGAGCGGCGGCCTGCTCTCGGTTCGGCCGGAGCCTGTACTTATAGGAGCGCACAGCCATCGCTCAGACGCCCTTCTGCGCGGCGATGTAGGCTTCGACCGTCTTGGCGCTGACGTGACCGACACTGCCTGCATAGTAGGAGCGGGACCACAGCGTCGGCAGACGCGAGCGCAGCGCCGGGAACTCCTGGCGCATCAGCCGGGAGGATCGGCCCTTGAAGCGGTTGACGATTTCGGCGACGGCGAGCGTCGGGTCGGCCTCCACGAACAGGTGGACGTGATCCGGCATCACCTCGACGGCGTGGACGATCATGTCGGCCTCCGCTGCGACCTCGGCGATGATCTCCTTCAGCCGCGCGTCGAAGGGCGCGGTCAGGACGGGACGCCTGAACTTGGGGCACCACACAAGGTGGTACTTCAGGCTGAAGGTCGCGCCCGCATTGCGCCGGTATCGGGTCATGCCAAACGTTATACATTTGGCACGGGTCTAACTCAACCCCGCGGCACCGCCGCATTCCCCCGTCGCCTAAAGGCGACGGTCCCCTGCGGAGCCTAATTATGGGCTCTTCTGGGCGTTCGCGCTGGGCAAGCCTCAGGCTCCGCGGGAAGGCGTCCCTGCGACGTGTTCGCTCAAGCCTTTGCGACCGCCTCCTGACCCGCGCGGCCGAGCTCGATGCGCAGGGCGATCTCGGAGCGCCGAGCGGAGTAACCCGGCGCCACCATCGGGTAGTCTGGCGGGAGGCCCCATTTTCGGCGGTACTGCTCCGGCGTCAGGCCGCGCGTGCCCAGATGCCTCCTCAGGGACCTGTAAGGCCTGCCGTCCTCCAGGCTGATGATGTAGTCGCGCGTCACCGTCCCCTTGATCGCGACGGCCGGCGTCGGTGCCGTCACGGGCACTGCCGGCTGGCCGGCCGCCATGGCGCGAAGGGTTCCTTCCACGAGCTTGATCAGATCGGGGACATCCGCCGCGCGTATGGCGTTTCCCCGCACGAAGGCGGAGACGACCTCCGCCGTCAGTGTCAAGACGCGGTCGTTCGAACGTACGATTGCCATGATGAGATCCTCTCCTGTCGAAGCCGTCCGACTTGCCCGAAGCCGCGTCGCTGGCGCGCCCGGCCCGGGGTGGGCGAATGGATCGGGTACCCATGACCCGCAGCCAGCGTGGCGGGATCAGGGCGGCGTCCATGATTGCATCGCCCTCGGGCGAGGGAGCCGCCGAGCCGGAGGTACGGCGGCATCGGCACCACTGCTGCCGCGGCGGCATCGTGATTGCGCGTGGGGATGCGTTCCCTGCGGGTCCACGCCGGACGCCGTCGCCGGGACGAAGCCGCTTCAGGCGTGCGAGCGCGTGCTACGCGAAGGGTTTCGGAGGTTTCCGCAGCGCTTCGAGAAGGGCATCAGGGTGGCCGCGTTCGGCTGACCAGGCTACCGGGCGCGAGTACCGCCAGGACTGGGCGGTCGGCTCGGGCACAGGCACCGACAGGTACGCGTGGCAGGTGCAGCCCGTGCAGCAGCCGGGGAGGTGAGAGGCATCCGACGCTCGCCCGCCTGCGCAATGGGAGATCCGCGCCACGGCGCCACGGCTGACCGTGCGGGCGACCCGCTCCCCGGCCGATGGCCCGGCGCCGTGCGCATGCCCGCGATGGGCATGCGCCGCAGCGGACGACGCTAGGACCGCGACCATAAGGACAGCGGCCAAGAGCCTGCAGGTATGCCGAGCAAACGACTTCACGTCCGCAGGCTATCACATCTTGGCCGGCAGTAAATCGGTCGCCCGGTGGAGCAAGGTGTCGAGCGGGTAAGCTCGGCCTTCGCCGCCTGCGCGGGGGCGTACGATCCGGGTCCGAGCGCCCGGCCGGCGTGCCTGATTGTATGGCGACTCGCCCGGGCCACCGCCGTCGACCACGCAGGTGTCGCGGTCGACGGCGGCGAGACGCCCGGATCGACCCGGGCGGTGTGTCGCGACGAATGGCCGGGCAACGGGGCATCGCCCCGTCTTGCCCGACAGCCGAGACACGCCCCCCGCGTCACGGTTCCCGTCACCGAGCGGGTGGCTCGGACGCGCGACCGCGGCGCGCGACGTTCATGGGGGCAGGCCGAGCCGAGGCCTCCCACCGGTCCAGGAAAGCCTTCAGGTGGGGCCTGTGCACCCCCTCGCGGCGGAGATAGTCGACGAGACCGCGCATGGACGCGTCGTGCCCGGCCTCGTCGGACTGACCGCAGAGGTAGGACCACCTGAAGTACAGCCCGAGGGTGTTCAGGACGTCGCACTCGCAGTAGTCCCGGACGCGCTTGATGTCGCCCTCGGCGACGAGGCGCTCGACGTTCGAGCCGTGCTCCCCCGCCTTCCCGGGCAGGCCCATCGCGGCCGCCATCTCGTCGAGGCCCATGCGCGTCGAGGCGCCATGCGCCGAGAGCAGTTCCAGCAGGTCGGCGTGGTACTCCTGCGAGTACCTCGCGGCGTACCCAGACCATCTGTCGCCCCGCCGGTACCATGCGCCGGCCGGGATGCCATGGACGAAGGCGCGCAATTGCAGGACGGGCACGTCGAACGACCTGCCGTTCCAGGTGACGAGCCGGTGCGCGCCGGCGTCGAAGAGCCGCCAGAACCCGCGCAGCAGGCGCTCCTCGCCCCAATCAGCCTCGCCACCGCTCCGGCAATGCTCCACGACGTAGGTCTCCAGGCTCGTCGCGGGATCGGTCACGATGCGCGCCCGGGCGTAGGAGACGGCGACGACGCGGTGCCAGGCAGGTTTCGGGAACCTGTCCGCGGGCCAGTCCGACGGCACAAGCTCCGTGTCCGGGACCGTCTCGATGTCGAGGCACAGCAGCGTCGCCGGCCGCGTCGCCGGCGCGGGGCGCCTGGACGCGGTCAGCCGGTCGGGGGCGTGCCGCGCCGGGACGGGGCGGCCGCGTGGAGGCGGCGCGGGGAGGGGCAGGACGCCTTGGGCGGGTGACGGCATCGTGTCAGGTCTCCAGCACGAAGGAGGGATGGAAGGTTTCGGGGCCGCCGCGGCGGCCCCGCGGGTTGGCGACGACGCGGGTCCGCCCGATCCGGAGGTCCACCCCTCGGGGCACGTGGCCGTGCACCCAAAGGACGGGGGCGCCCCACGCCGTCATGAGGTGCTCCAGGTCGGAAGCCTGCGCGGCCGCGCCCCAGTCGACCGGGAGCCCATGCGGGGGTCTCGGCGCCAGCGAGCGGCGGCTGGGCGCGTGGTGGGTCAGGACGACGGCGCGGTCCCCCGGCCGCGTGCCCTTTACGAGCGCGACCGGGGAGGTCCCGAAGCCTCCCGACTGGACCTTGATGCTGACGAGCGCGTCCTCGATGAAGGCGCGGCTCCGGGCGTGCGCCCCGGCGGCGTCATGCGGCAGGTAGCGGGTGCGCGGGCCGAGCCGGATGCGTTGGCAATCCGGATGGTACCGGCGGGCGTACCCGCGGGCCAGGGTCGCCCTGTCCCGTCCCTCGATGCCCCAGTCGGTCCAGAGGGTGCTGCCCAGGACCTGGACGCCCGTCCCGTCCGCGTCGGCGATCCGGACCGCCTCGTCGGAGAGCAGGGTGATCCCGAGGCGGGCGGCGAGGGCTCGCCCCTCGCGCAGGGTCTCCGCCTTGCCCCTCCCGTTCCAGAACTCCGCGTTCCCGGGAACGAGCACGACGGGCCGCTTGCCCTGGCGGCCCGCGAGGTTGTCGGCCAGCCAGGACAGGGACGTCGCCAGGTCGCCCGACACGTTCCCGGCCACCAGGAGCGCGTCGAACATGGGCAGGGGGTCCGGTAGGCGGAGGGGCGCCAGGTCGACCCTAAGGTCCGACATCACCCAAAGGCGCAGGTTGGCTGCCGGGAGGCTCGCGGGAACCTGCTGCGGGACCGGCGTCGGCGTGGCATGGCCGGCCGGCGGCGGGACGTGGCGCGTCATCGCGGATTTCCCTTGGTCGCGCGCCCGCCCGCCTCATGCTCGGCCACCATCGCGCGCAGCGCGTCGCCGCCGATGACGCGGCGGTCGAGGAGCGCCTCCGCGACCGCCTCCACTGCGTCGCCGAAACGTCGGACGAGCTTCTCGGCCTCGGCCTGGAGCCGGGCGAGGTCGGCCTCGACGGCGCCGCGCAGGCCGGGGTCGTCCCGGAGCGCGCGCGCGACCTCCTCCATGGTGCCGCGGTAGGCGAGTGCGTCGCCGAGGCCCATCGAGGCGTGGATGCCGGCGACGAACGCCGTGGCCCGGGCGAGGTCCGAGGTGGCGTCCCCGCCCGCGCCGGCGCTGGCCTCCCCGAGGAAGACGGTCTCTGCGGCGCGCCCGCATAGCAGGAAGATGACCATGCGCTCCAGATCGTCCCGCGTGGGTGAGGAGCTGAGGAGCGGCTTGATGCTGGTCGCGCCGGCGGAGTCGCCGCGCAGGACGAGGTCGACCTGCGCGACGCGCCCGACCCGCAGAACCTCCGCCCCCACGCCGTGCCCGGCCTCGTGGAGCGCGCTGCGAGCCCGCTCCTTGTCCGAGCGGCCGTCCGCAGGCGCCACCACGCCGAAGAGGTCGTCGGCCCGCAATGGCCGCCCCTCGGCGCGGGCTCGGCCCCGGGCTTCCAGGACCCAGGCGGCCACCTGCGCGCCGGTTGCACCGAGGGCGAACTCGCCCAGCGCGGTGAGGTCCACGTCCGCGAGCTCGGCGCCGAGGTGGTGACGGAAGATGGCAGCCAGGTCGGGCGCCTGCGGCGGCTCGATCCGGATCACCCGGTTGAGCCGTCCCGGCCGGATCAGCGCGGCGTCGAGCTTGTCCGCATGATTGGTGGCCCCGATTATGCAGAGATCGGCCGCATTGTTTGCTGTGTAATTATCAATGGTTAAGAGCATGTGCGTAACTATAGGATTCCAATATTCGCGAGATCGCTCTGTCATTGTCGCTCTATTGGGTATACTGTCTATTTCATCGAGAAATATTATAGACGGAGCTAGAGACGCAGCGTTCGAGAATTCAGTGTCGATCTGTTTGATCACTGCATCTAAATAGCCGCTTGACGATGAGAACCAAGCGGATACAGAGGTTATGATGAGGGGAAGGCCCGAAGCTTTTGCAAGAGATCTTACGTAAGTCGATTTGCCGAGCCCTGGCTCGGAAGCCAATACAACGTTCCTGTCGATGCTGCGGAACGGGATCTGCCCCCGCTTCCAGAGGCCGAGGTCGCGAAGCAGCCTCTCGCCCCATTCGTGGGCGGCGCCGAAGCCGCACAGGTTCTCGAACGCGGGCGCTTCCGCGGCGGAGGCGTCGGCGACCGACCTTGCCTCCTTCGCTGCGACGAGCCGGTCGACGCATGCCCGGGCCGACGTACCGCGGATCAGGCTGCACAGCTCCCAGTATCCCAGCCCCGCCGCCACGCGCGCCGGCAGCGCGGGCGGGCGCTGGCCGGTGACCGAGCGGATCACGCGCATGACGACGTCGTTCGAGGGGATGGCCACGCGGATGCGCACGTCCGCGGCGGCCACGAGCGCCGCCGGGAGGTGGCGCTCGCAGGCGTGCGACACACCGAGCACCCGGCCGCCTTCCGCGAGGATCCTGGCGACCTTGTCGTTGCCCTTGTCGGGCCGGTCCTCGGCTCGGGAGGAGCCGGTCCGGGCGAAGGTGACCGACCATTCGCCCAGCGCCCGGCATGCCCCCACGACCGGGTCGACCCACTCGGCCGACGGGACCTCGACCACCATGGCGAACGGTCCGGTGCGCGGGACGCGCCGGCGCGGGCGGGCGCCGAGGGCATCCTCCACCGCAAGGCTGGCGAGGGTCTCCGTGGCAGGCATGCGACGACCCCGGCGGTCGGCCGGGGTGGGGGCGGCCTCCGCGTCGTCGAGGTCTTCGCGCAGGAAGGCAAGGTCATGCATGGGAGGTCTCGCGCGTGGGGGTCGGCGGCGCCCGGAGGGCCGACGCGGACCATGGTGGCGGTCGGGTTGGCGAACCGGCGCAAGCGCCCGGCTGGGGCCTCGCGCGGGAGCCTCGATGCGGAGGGATGGCGGCCCGCGCCGGGCGGGCGAGGCCAAGGGGCGGCGCTGGCCGCGCGGTGCCGTGTCCGCTAGCGACCGCCGACGTCGGCGGGGGTGTCGCCGAGGTTGCCCCGGCGTGCCAGGACGGCGAGGTTGTGGGCCAGGACGAGGGCGGCCACATCGCAACCGGCTCGCGCGTGGACGAGCAGGCAACTCATCGCGAGGTCGCCTGCGAACCCGTCCGATCCCCGGCCGTGCAGGATGTCCACGGCAACCGCGACCAGGGCGGCCGGATCGCCGCCCAGGGCTTTGCGCCACAGCCGATGGTGAAGCAGGACGGGGCCGGCGAGCGCCCGGCGTACCTCGTCCAGCGTCACGGCGTCGACGGCGCCCGGCCCGAGCACGCGCCAAGCGGCAAGTGGGTGGCATGACGGGCGAGCGGCGGGCGGTCCCCGTTGGTCACCGAGGGCCGCGTCCTCGGGACCCTCGTCGTCGGCCGCGCGGGTGTGGGGCATGGGACCTCCGGGTCGGGCATGGCTTCGCCGTCCCGGCGGACGGCCGGGCGGCGCGGGTGGGCGTTTCCGGATGGAAGGGGCTGGGCTAATGCAGGCCGCCGCCCTCGCCGGGGCGGGCGGGCTTGCCGAGCAGGTAGTACCGCGACAGCGTCCGCGCCCAGGTCGCGCCGTCGGAGGCGTAGAGATCGGACGTCAGGATCCGTTGGCCGTCCCGGATGTTCGGGTGCCCATAGACGCGGCCGGTGACGACGCGGACCAAGCGCGTCGCCTCGCTCCAGTCCTCCAGGCGGGGGGCCGACGTCAGGTCCTCCCCGGCCGGCTTCACGCCGTCGCGGATGCCCTGGAGCTCGTCGGCGAGTTCGTGGAGCCGCTCGCCTGGCTCCCGCTCGTCCGGCGGCTTGGCGTGCGGGAAGGCGGTGCGGAGCTCGTCGGCGAGGGCGATCCCGTCGATGGCTTCCGCACCCGGATTCCCGGCCGCGGCCCGGAGGGCGGCAAGGAGGGTCAGACCGGCGGCGAGGGTCCTCGCCGTCCGGTCCCCCTCGATGACGCGGAGCGCCTCCTTGCGGCTCAGCGCGGGCAGGACCACGGGGAGCACGCGCGCGCGCCGCCCCGCGGCCATGTCGCCGAGGAGGCGCCCCACCGCGCCTTCGAAGGCTCGCGCGGCCGGGGCGCCCCCGCCTCGCCCGCACCCCAGGAGCCAGGGCGAGGGCGGCCCAGCGTTCGCGCCGGGCACCCGGCCGCCGCCGACCGGTGCCTCGTGCGTGCCGGCGGCCAGGGCGCACGCGGCGGCGTTCTCGTCGAACGGGGTCGGGCCCACCGCGACGACCGACACGTCGGCCAGCGCATGGACGGTCCGGTCGGCAAGGCACCGCAATGGGAGGTCGAGCACCACGTGACGCCCTGCCCGGACCGCCCGAGCGGCCTCCCGTCCGGCGAAGGCGCCGACGGCGCGCAGGGTCGACGCCTCGTGTTCCACCACCCGGACCCCCTCGGGCCGGATGGCCGGGGCGGGAAGGCGCGGCTCGCCGGGGAAGGTGACGCGCACGAGGGTCGCGGCGTCGCCTTCCACGTCATGGGCGTCGGCGAGGATGAGGGCGGCGTGCGCGGCGTCCGTGCGGCCGGCGCAGCCGAAGATGGCGGCGATCAAGAAGGCCTCCGTGTGAGGGGCATGCATCTCGACCGGCGAGCCGGTCAGGGCATGAACGCTTCGATCTTCGAGGTGCTACTGTGGCCACGAGGCAACCAATTGCCTCAGGCCGGGACCTTTCGGCCAATGGACACGCAAGAACAGGCGGAGGTGGCTTAGACTTGCGTTTTCCTGCCATTTGCCACGCGCGCCTCGGCGTTCCTCTCGTTCCCGTGAGGTAGGAATGCCGAGGGCGGCGAGGAACGGGGCGGCCTGGACTTCCCGTCATCCGTGCGTGAGCCAGGAGTCCTCCTCGTCGCGGACCGCCCGGTGCATAAGTCGGGCGGGGACAAGCGCGAAGTCGTCGTCCTGCCGGTCGAATTCATCGTCCAGGAGGTCGGCCGCCACCGCTTCGAGGTCACGCGGGTCCAGGTGCTCCGCCTCACGGGCAAGGGCATCGGCGAGGAGATGCGGGGCGAGCGGCGACCTGGTCCTGTCCAGGGCTTGGCGCCGGGCGAGACGCCCGCGACGGCGGACGTTCCCGGGCAGGTCGAACGTGGCGACGAGGTGCGGGACGGGAGTGGCGCGAGCGGTCATGTGTTTCCTCCTTCAACCGGCGAGGGTGCAGGCGCAACGGAAGCGGGGACGGGATGCGAAGCCTTCGTGGCGGGGCGCGGCGGGCCTGCGGCGCGGCACGAGGCGGCGAGCCCGCCGCGCGCGCTCGGCGCCCCCGGGGCGCGATGGCTCCTCCTGATCGGCGTTGTCCCCGTCCAGGTCGCGGGCGAGGTCCAGGAGCCTGGCCCGGAGTTCGACCCCGCCGGCCGTCGTCGGCCGTTCCAGGAGCGCGGCCACGTCGCCCGGTTCGATGGAAGCCGCGCGGGGATCCTCTGCCGCGAGACAGAGGGCGGCGGCGAGACCGGCCGCACGAGGCACGAGGGGAGGGCAGGGCTGCCCGTGCCGGAGAAGCGCCGCCTCGTCGCAGCGCAGGGGCGGCAAGGCGACGGGCAGCACGCGTAGCCCGGAGGGACGCGCGTGGGCGCAGCAGGTGAGCATCCACGGGGGCGCCAGGCCAGGGTCGGGGAAGGCGGTCACGCAAGCCATCGCGTACCGGGCGGTCGCGGCGGCGAGGGGCGTCGGCCCGTGGCAGACCACGGAGAGGTCGACGCCGCCGCGGACGACGCGGTCGGCAAGTCGCGCCAGCGGCAGTGCGACGGCGAGATGGCGTTTCTCCGCGCGGGCGGCGCCCAGGGCGTCCGTGAGAGCGGCGGGGGCGCCATGCCCGAGGTCTGGCCCTGCGTCCACCATGCCTGCAAGGCGTGCGAGGGCGTTGCCGGCCAGGAGGGCCGCCTGGTTTGCCGATGCGTCGTCGGAGAAGAACGCAATGATCACGGGAGACCTCCGTTGGTGGCCCGCTCCATTTCTGATTTTGGGATTATACGGCAAGGATTATTCTCCTGCCAGGAAAATCTCTATGCGCTGGAGGTTTGGCCGGGGGATGGTTAACGGAGTGCTGCGTCCCCGGACCGGGTCGCGCCCTCCATGTCCCAACTCCTGGTCCTGCGGCGTAGGATGATGGCCGCGGCCGCGCCGGTGGCGCAGGGTGGATGCCTTCCCCCGGCTTACGCCTTGCCCCACCCGAGCGGATCGCAGGCCCCGGCGCGCTGACGCTGCCCAGGAAGGGCCACCGACACCGGCTACGCCCAGTGGGTGCCTGCTCCGACCGGCATCCGCAACGCCGTCGCGTCCAGTTCCTGCGACCACACCGCCCGGTGCTGAAGGGAGTGTCGGGAAGAGGTACAGGAAACCCGCGGTGGTTAGTTAACCATGAAACGCACGAGCATCTTGCGCTTCGAGCGGCGACATTGCATTCTGACGGGCTAGCCTGCTATGATTTTTGACTTCAAGCTCGCTCGTCCGATGGGTGCGACGCAGGCAGGGCGCGACATCTTTCGATCCGCGCCGGTCCGCACCCCCGTGTCCCTTCCATGGGGAAGTCGGTTCGGACCTGGACCCGGACACTGGCTGAAGCATGGAGGTATGCAGGATCCCGCTCGCGACCGCTCCATGCCTCATCCATGCTTTTTCCCCGTTGACTCCCGGACCTGCCTGCTCCAGATTGGCGGCAGGAAAGGGCCGGAGCATCCATGCGGACAATTGCCGATGTGCTGACGGAGGTGCTCAGGGTCCTCGACGAGCTGGCCGCCCAGCAGCACGGCGTATTGCGGGCTCAGCTCGAAGCGCAGAACGCGGCGTTGGCGCTGCAGGCCAGGACTGCCGCCGAGCGCGCGAGGCTTATGGACCTGCTCACCGAAGTCGCTAACCGCGATGCGCCCGAGGGGCGCATTGTCACCCAGGCGGACGAGCGCGCCGGCTCGGACGAAGCTGCCGAGCCCGTTTCGCGCCTTCGGTCCCGCGTGGCGCAGATCATCGTCGACGCCTTGGCCGAAGCCGGCGATGCGGGGCTGTCGGGCAAGGAGATCAACGACATCATCATCAAGGCTGGATTTACTAAAGATAGCAGCGAAAAAGCCAAGTTATTCCTTAAGCGCAACGGCTGGGCGCGCCATGATAGCCACGCGATGCACTGGTATGCGCCCGGAAAAGGACCGCGTCATATCAAGGGCGAGAAAGTCATTCAGAAACGCGTAAACCCGGAGAACCTAGGTCGTATTAGGAAAAAACCCTGAAACACGCAACAAGGCAGCCCTGGTTTCGGGCTGGATGCCCAAAAGCCGAGATGTTGATCTGAGAGACCCACGATAACGGCCCGATACGGAGCACAGGCTGTCGCATCCCGCAGCCTGTCGGTCCACCGAATGAGTCAAGGGAAGATTTCGATGCAGCCATCGCCCGCACCGCAGGGACGTATCATGCAGCTTAGGTCACCGGTGGCAACGGCGCGCGGTCCGCCTCGACGGTCGAAAGCGCTGCCATGGCCGGTCACGAGGCACCTCCCCGGCGCGGTGTTGTCATCGCGCCGGGGAGACCTTGGCCGCAAGGCGTGTCCAACCACGCTTGCGGCCCGCTCGGCCATGTCGAGAAAGATACCTGAAACCGGCCGGTCTCGCAGGGTTACAAACCCCAGGAGGAATCCTCCTTATGCCCGCATGGCGCGACGGTCGCAAGCGGGCAGGGCGGATTTCCGCGAGTCCGTGCCGTGGTTATCCACAGCGAGGAGGACCGCGATTGCTCGACGACGACACCAAGGCGCTGGACGACGCGCCCGACATGGGGCTGGCCGATATGGTCGGCCTGATCGACGCCGACTTCGACTACCACCCCACCGATGAAGCCCGCTCAACGGCCACGACATCCGGCTGGGCCGAGGGCTGACGGCCGCCCGTCCACATTTCCGTAACATGAGACCGGCGGCCCCGCAACGGGCCGTCGCCGCGCCCCCTACCCCAACACTGCCAGAGCTCCGGCGCCTGGCGCCGAGCCGTGGGAGCCATTCGCCATGCGCGACGACACCATCCAATCGGCCGACCGCACCCTGTTCAGCATCGTCGGCATTGTCCTGCCCACCCATCGCGCGCCTCGCCGGCCCGCTCCTGCCAAGAAGGCGGCCGCGGACAAAGCCGCATCGCAGCCCAAGTGCGGCGACGCCGGCGCCTGAGAACTCAGCCTCACCGAGGCGGGTCGCCCGTCGGGGCTGCCCGCCCACCATCGAATTCTCGTCACGTGACCGGACCCGCGCCGCCATGCCACACGCCCGCAGTACACCCGACGCTGTCGTCGTACATCATACGCCGCCGCAAACGGACCAGACCGCCCGACGGCTGCGCCGCGCCGCTGCACTGGATGGTGCTGGCGGCGCAGGGGTGGCGCTTGCCGCGGTCGCGGCGGCCGCCCGCCGCTTCGGGGAAACCACCCAGCTTCTGCGCCAAATCCGTCGCGAGCGGCCGGAACGCAGAGGGTGGGCGGGCGCGGCGGCCTTGGCCGACCGGCATTGGATGACCATGCTTGTCGCTGAGGGGGGCGGCTGGCCGTCGGCGCTGCTCTCCGTGGGCACGGGCATCGACGCGGCCTTCAAGTCGGTGGCGGATACGGCGATCACGTGCCAGCCCGCTGGGCGGCGCGCATGAGGCCGATGCCAGCGCCGGCCCGGAAGGTGGTCACCGGTCGTCGGACGGGAGCCCTGACCGGGTATCACCCGAGCCGCAAGATGGCGGCGTTGATCCCGTTCGAGAGCCTCGTCGAACTGGACGCCCTCGTGGTCCTGGAAGCCGATTGCGAGGTCCTCCAGTTCGGGGCCCAACCGGTCACGTTCCAATGGCACGACGCCGGCGGTGACCGCCGCTACACGCCCGATCTCCTCGTCGTCACGGCGCTCGGCTGCACTTTTCGGGAGGTCAAGCCTGCACGCCGGCTTGCGCGCGACCCGACCCTGCGGGGCCGGAGGCGGCGCATCGAGGCCGAGTGCGCGGCGCGCGGTGCCGATTTCGAGGTCTGGACCGACAAGGAAATCAGGCGCGAGCCGCGCCTATCGAACTCCCGGGCGGTGCTCTCCGAGGGGCGGCGCGTCGGGGACGCATGGGCCGAGGAGCGCGTCCGGGCCGCGATGCCGAACTGCGCGACGGTCGGGGAACTGGCCTGGGCAGGCGGCCTGCCGCCGGTCCGCGCCCTTCGGGCGGTCATGCGCCTCGCCGCCCTCGGCGAGGCCGGCCTGGACCTGGACGCTCCCCTCGGGCCGTCCACCCGCATTCTCGCAGGTGCATCACGATGAGCGGAAGCCCACAGCGGTACGTCGAAGGGGACCATCTCCGGATCACGGAGGCGAACGGAACCCCGCGCCTCTGGGTCGTGCGCAAGCGCGCAGGCCGGGGTTGGCGACTGGAGCCGGTCGGCGGCGGCGACACGCGCACGCTGGCGGACGGCGACATCACCCGCATGCGGCGACAGATCGAGCACTACCCGCAGGGGCGGGCCGGATTGACGGCCGCCCAGGAGGAACTCCTCGAAAGGGCCTTCGAGAGCAACAAGGCGGAGGCCTGCGTCGAGGCGATGCGACGGGCCGAGTATCTCTGGCATGCACATCGGCTGCACAAGGAGGGCGTCCCCCTCGATAAGGCATTCGAACGCGCATCTTCCGAGGTGTTCGCGGAAAAGGGGGCCGTTTGGCAGCAGGAGGACGAAGCCGCCGCCGAGGCTCGCGAGGCGACGCGTGCCGAGCGCCGGCGCGTGCCCCCCGAGATGCTGAAGAGCCCTCCCAAGCCGCCGAAGCCCCTGGCCGCGCCCCGTCCCAGCACCATCGAGAGTTGGTACCATCCCTGGGTGATGGTGGGCCACGATATTCGCATCCTCATCCCGCTCATCGAGAAACGCGGGAATCGAACCTCACGTTTCAAGGGCGAGAGCGCCTGCATCCCGGAGAGGATGAAGTTCTACATCGAGACAAAATATCTTGATAAACGCAGAGCGTCCTTGAACGAAGTTCATAAACTGCTCAATAAAGAGCTTGGACTGAAGGGGCTGAAAGTAAGCTACAAGTGCTTCAGTGCACATCTTGAGAAAAATTACTCCGAGCATGAGGAGGTGAAGAGACGCTTCAACTGGCGTAGAGCCCATCTTGAAACCGGCGTGTTCAAGCGCAAGCGTCCGCCCGCGAAGCCGCTCGATGAGATCGAGGTCGATCACAGCCTTCTCGATATCATCGTTGTCAACGAAACATCGGGGAGACCTTTAGGAAGACCTTGGATCACGCTGGCATTGGACAGATGCACTCGAATGGTTCTCGGGGTGCATGTAAGTTTTGAGCCTCCGAGCTTCGCCTCGCTACAGCGATGTTTGGCCCACGCCTTCTGGCCCAAGGACCTCACCGGGTTGGGGCTGCGCAATCCATGGCCTACCGAGGGCATCCCTCGGCTGGTGTTCTGCGACAACGGCAAGGAATTTCACAGCCGGTCACTAAAACTCGCCGAATTGTCGATGGGCTTCACTGTCGTCAATTTGCCTCCACGCCAGCCATGGTTGAAGGGCAAGGTCGAAAGGATTTTTGGCAGGATAGGTATCCAAGTTTTCGATCTTGTCGAGGGAAAAACATTCAGCAATCCTGCCAAGAGATATGAGTACAATTCGGTCGCAACTGCCAAGATGAATCTCGCCGAGCTGAAGGAGAAACTACTTAGATACTTCATCGATGATTACCACGTCAACTTTCACGACGGCTTGAAAGGAGTGCCACTTGAGGAGTGGCAGCGGCATGCCGAGGTGGACCGGATCGAGGGTGTCCGCTCATTCGAGGACATCCGGCGCCTGATGGGCGCAGCCTTCCTGAAGCCGATCACGAACGTCGGCATCAAGCTCTTCGGGCTCGTCTACTACCACGACGACCTCAAGGCGCTACGCCGGCGGCGCGGGGGTACGACCAAGCGGTTCCACGTTCGCGCCGACCCGTTCGACCTCGGAGAGGTCGAGGTGCTCGACGAGGAGACGGGCCGGTGGCTCGTGGTGCCCTGCGACCGGCCCGAACTCGCGGCCGGCGTGTCGCTCCATCAGGCCAGGACCAACGACAAGCGGGCGCGGAGGCTCGCGGAAGGCGGGCCGGTGACCGACCTGCACCGGATCGAGGGACGGCGCCTCGAAGCGGAAGAGGTCGCCACCGCCCTGGGCGACACCGAGGCGAAGACCACCGCGGCGCGGGCGGCACGGTACGGGCTCGATAACGGCCGGTTCTTCACGCCGCTCGTCGGGCAGCCGACGCCCGCGAACGATCCCGCGCCTGTTCCCGCCGAGGGCGAGGCCGCGGCGGGTGAGGGAACAGGGGACCAGGCAGGGAGCACGGAGCCATCGGCAGGCGCCGACCCCGATGTTCAAGCGGCGATGCTCGCGATG
Organism: Methylobacterium sp. JK268; assembly: GCF_054052225.1. Lineage (NCBI taxonomy): Bacteria > Pseudomonadati > Pseudomonadota > Alphaproteobacteria > Hyphomicrobiales > Methylobacteriaceae > Methylobacterium > Methylobacterium sp. JK268. The sequence goes on from NZ_JBSVZN010000032.1 coordinate 25,912, forward strand.
ATGGCCCAATGGACGAGGAGGTCAGCATGACGAAGGCGATGAACCAGGCGGCCGAAGCGGGGCCGAATATGGCTGGCGGCGGGGACGTCGTCGTCGACTTCGAGACGCGGACCGTGCCCCACCAGGCCCTGCTCGACGGCAAGGCGGAGATCGCGAAGCTGCAGGCCCGATACCGGCCCGAGAGGCGCCGCCGCTTGAAGGCGCGGGCACTGGTCATCGCCGGCCCCTCCGGGGCCGGGAAGTCCACCATCCTGGAAAGCTACGCCGAGGACTACCCGCACGTGACGGATGGCCCCGACGGCGACATCCGACGCGTGATCCTCGTCGAGGCCCCGAAGCGCCCGACGCAGAGGTCGTTCGTGGCGGCCATCATGCGTGCGCTCGGGTCGACGGCGAGGGACGCCTGGAACACGGACGAGATCATCGCGAAGATCGGCTGGCTCTGCGACGAGCTCAAGGTCGAGATGATCCTCATCGACGAGGCGCACCACCTCTGCGAGCACATCAGCCAGGACAACGAGGAGGACGTCTCCGAATTCCTCAAGAGCCTGCTCAACCGTCTCGGCACGCAGATCGTGCTCGCCGGCCTGCCGAGCCTCCTCCACCTGCGGGACTACCCGCAACTGCGGCGTCGCATGCAGCCGCCGGTCGTGCTCCACCCCTATTCCTGGTCCACCGTCGAGGGGCGCGCCGCCTTCATGGCGATGGTCGGCCTTTTCGAGGCCCAGCTCGGCTTGCCCGAGCCGTCGCTCCTCTTCGCGCACGAGACGGCCAAGCGGCTGTATTGTGCGACCGGCGGGTATCCGGGGCTCGTCTCGAAGACCCTGAGCGAGGCGCTGAGCATCGCCCTGGAGACGAAGGCGAGGCGCATCGACCTAACCCTGCTCGGGAAGGTCTGGGACCGGTTCGAGCCTGCCGGGACGCCCCAACTGTCCGTCGACCCCGACGCACGACCCGTGCCGGCGTCCCAGGTGGCTCGGGGAGCCGCGCGCAATCCCTACCTCTCCGGCAGCGACGCTTTCCTCAAGCTCTGGGCGCGGATGGTGCGGGAGCATGCGACCATGTCGGAGCGCGCGAACCGCCGACGCCCCAGGCAGCTCGCCTACCGTCCGGTCAGGAACGACGTGGAGGAGAGGCTCGCCGCGTGAGCCGGCAGACCGTCGAGCCGCTGGCGCTCCGTGTCCGCCCTAAGCCTCACGAGGGCGGGGCGAGCCTCCTCGCGCGCCTCGCCGCGCGCCACCGTGACGGGGACTTGGCCGCCTTCTGCCGCGAGCATGGGCTGAGCCTCCGGAAGCTCGGTTTCGGCCGCGGGGTCGACCGCTTGGCGATGCTCGCGGGCGTAGATGCGGCCGACCTGTTGCTGGCCTCCCCGAGGATCGACGCCCGCGCGCGTTCGGTCCGGATCGGCCACGCCGTAGTCGGACTGGCGGACTGGTCCAGGGACGGCGGTCGATTCTGCGCGCACTGCGTGCGCGAGGACGTCCTGCTCGCGCTGGCGGCCGGGCGCGACCCTGCCGTCGATATCCACCGCCGCATGTGGTGGGATGTCTCGTCGGTGACACGCTGCCCGACGCACGGAACCAGGTTGGGCGCCGCCTGCCCGTGCTGCGACACCGGTCTGGCTTGGGGAGGCATCCCCGGTCGGTGCGGGCGATGCGGCTGCGGCCTGGCAGCGTCCCGCGCGCCGGACCTACAGGGGCATTCGGGCTTTTCCGAATACGCGGCCGCACGGCTCGCAGGCTGGCCCACCGACGTTCCGCTCCTCGACGGCATGGACCTCAAGGATGCGGTTCCGCAGATGGAGCGGCTCGGGTTGGTCATCACGGCGCCTTCGTCCGCCCTCAAGCCACGCCGCGACGCCGCGACCGCGGCGGACATCCGCGAGGTCGCGTTTCGCGCGCTGGCGTCCTGGCCGACGGCGTTCGAGGCGGCGCTCGACCGTGGGCTCTCCCGGTCGCGGGGCGAGCGGACCAGGGCCGGGCTGACGGGGGCGTACGGATGGGCTTACGAGCACTGGGCCGCTAAGCTCCCGCATGCCTCGGCTTTCGGGTCAGCGGTGCGCTCGACGATGCGTGCCCATGCAATAAGGCACGGGGTGATCTCCGACCGGGAAGGTGCGCTGCTCGCGGCACCGTCGCCACGCGCCTCCGGGATCACCGGGGCGGCGCGTTCGATGGGGTGGGGCTTCGTGCGCGCCAAACGGGAGGCAGCCCGACGTGGCTTGGTCCCGCTCGGGGCGCGTCGAGGCGTAGGCATCCGCATCTCCTCGCAAGAGGTCGCCGCCATCCTGAGGGATCAAGCCGAGTTCGTCGGCATCGTCGAGGCATCCCACCTGCTGGGGATCGGCAAGGTGCAGGCAGGCAGGATCGTCGCGGCCGGCCTGCTCGGGGCGTCAGAGGCCAAGCCCACTCGCATCCGTCGGGAGGCGTGCGAGGATCTGGTTCGTCGTCTCGCGGCCGGCGCGAACCGCCTCGAAACGCCGCCAGGCGGCATCCTCCCGCTCCCGGTGGCCTGCCAGGCAGCCGGGGTCCCGCTCGACCGGGCTTGCCGTTGCATCCTCGCCGGTGACGTTTCCCCCTTCGGCGTGGTCGGCGACGGCAAGACCCTCGCTCAAGTCCTCGTGGATCCGAAGGCACTCAAGGCGGGACGTTCCGACGGCACCCTCAGCATCGAACAGGCCGCAACGGAACTACGCTTGCACCACGAGGCCGCGCGCCACCTCGCGCGCGCAGGGTTGCTGGGACGGCGATGCGGGGCGGCGACGCGGGTCGACCGCGCTGGACTGGCCCGGTTCCGTGCGGCATACGTGACCGGAAGCGAGGCAGCTGCCATGGTCGGCACCTCGCCGAAGGCCGTCGTCTCGCGGCTTGGACGGCTCTCCATCATCCCTGTCGCCGCACCGCCGGCGTGCAGGCAAGTCATCTTCCGGCGGACCGACGTGGAAACGGCAATCCACGCGTTTCTCGGACCCGCCGCGACGGACGCGCCGCTTGCCCAAGGAGCCGCCGAAACCCGCCCGCGACCGACGCAAGAGGGATGAGGAGTTCGAGCCGCGCGCGTTGCGCGTGCGCTTCCGGCCCGAGCCGGCGTATTCGCTGTTCGGTCGCCTGGCCGCCAGGAACGGCGAGACCTCCTGCCGCGCCTTCGGTGCGGAGGTCGGGCTGCGGTATCTCGGGGATGTTCTGGCGGGACGAAGGATCGCGGCGGTCGAGAACCTCGCGGGGCTGGCCGGGGCGAACGTCGCCCGATACACGGCCGTGCGCTCCGGGGCGGGTCAGGTGGTGCTCCTGAACGGGGAAACGCTCCTGGCGCGGTCCTGGGCGCCGAAAAAGCAACGGTATTGCCCGCGCTGCCTGGAGGGCGACCTGCGCGGAACGGTGGAGAACGACGGCCCGCGCCCCTTCCGCCCATACCGCCGCACTTGGTGGGACGTCACCCACGTCGACAACTGCCCGATCCACTGTTGCAAGCTCCTACGCGCCTGTCCCGTGTGCGCGGCGCCCATCGACGTCGATTATGCTTCGCCGTGGCAATGCCGCTGCGGCGGCGACCTGACGAAGGCGGTCGCCACTCCGCGTTCGCCGTGCGAGTGCTCCGTGGACCGATACGTGGTTGGGCGTCTCGGCGGATGCGAGCCGCTCCCGTTGCCTGTCCTGGACCGCGTCACCTTGGAGGCAGCCGTCTGGGCGGCCTTTTACGTCGGCTGGATCGCGGATCATGGCCGAGCGCTCGACATGCGCCAGGCCGACGACGCCACCAAGGCGGCGGCGCGTCGGCGGGGGCTGGAACTGCTCGCCGATTGGCCGCTGTCGTTCAAGGCGTTGCTCGATGCCATGGTCGAGGACGTGCCGTCGCGTGACTTGCAGAACCTGTCGCCCCGGACCGCGTACGGCGCACTCTCGATGTGGCTGGCCCGGTCGCCGGAACCGTCGCTTGAGCCGCTACGGGAAATCGTACGCAGCCATGCCGAGACGTCGAGGCGCTCCGCTCCCAGGGGGATTTCCTTCACCGAAGCCGCTAACCGGTTGAGGGTGACGCGCAAGACGTTCCTCGCAATCGCCCGGCAACATGGCCTCGTTCCCACAGGCACCAACCTTCGGTCGAGGATCGTGCTTGACGATGAGACTGTATCGAAGGTTCGCGACCTGCTGACCCAACCGTTGGGACAACGGCATGCCGCCAAGTTCCTCGGGATCAGCGTCCCGGCCTTCCAGCGCTTGGTCGATGCCGGCGTGGTCGCCGCCCACGATCCAGTCGTGACGAGCCGCCGCGACAAGACCTATTCGCCGCAGGAGCTGGAGCGGCTACTCGGCCGGCTGGCCGGGGACGCTCCCGAACGCCAGGGGCTTGAAGGGGACGACGCAGGATTGCCGGCGGCGTCGTTCAAGGGGCGGGTCGGATTGGACCGTTTACTACCGGCTATCCTCGATGGTCGCGTAAGGCCCAAGGGGAGGCTGCCGTCCGCCCCGGGCCTGCAAGGTATCATCGTGTCCGTCGGAGATGTCGTCTCCCTGCACGGGCAACCTTCCGACAGCATGCTGCTGGAGGAGGCAGCGAAGCGGTTCGGAGTCAACTACTGGGGTTTCCTCGGTCTGGTCCGATCCGGGCTGATCCCCGCCCGGAAGGCTCTCGGCAGGACAAACAAGCGCTGGTGGGTGCGCAAGGACGATTTCGACCGCTTCTGTGATGAGTACGGCACCGTTCGCCATCTGGCCGAACGGCACGACCTATCGCGCGTCGTGACGCGCGCCATCATCGACAAGCTCGGCCTGAAGCCTGCCTCGGTTCCGCAAGGGCACTTCGTCGAGGTGTATCGGTTCCGTGACGCCGAGGCTGCCCTGGCCAATTCCTGGGAAGCGCGGGACCATAGGGCTACACGGAAACGACGGCCCAAGCGCCCCTTCTCGTGATCGGATCGACGCCTTCGCGCTTCAGCGCAGGCAAGCTCCTCACCGAATTGGGTGAAAAGCAGCAGGATTCCCGACGCAATCGGGTACAGCTTTTCAGGGGGATATGGGTTAAGAAAGCGAAATCCCTTTATTTTTCAAGGGGCGCTCTGGAAGTCTTTATGGGAAGAGGCAGATCCGGACGATCCGTTCGGAAACCGTCTCAACAGCCCGCGCGGCGCTTGAGCGAAGCCGGTTTCCGCATCGCCGAGCAATCAACCGGCAACCGGATGAAACGGGATCCGCTTCGATCAAGCGGATCCCGTTTCACTTGGTCCCGACGAGCCGGAGCAGCTTGGCGTATTGCTCGACGTTGCGGCTCTCGCAGATCTGGCTGTCGAGGTAGGTCCGCACCGCGCCCGACAGCCACCAGCTCATCGAGACCGCCTTGATGGGCCCCGCATCCTTGGTCTCAGGGGGGCCGGGCCGGTGCGCCAGGGTGCACGCGCCCGCCTTGTAGTCGGACGGCACCCGTTCGGAGACCTGGAAGGTCAGCACCTTCGCCACGACCTTCCGGGCGATGCCCGCCACCACAATCTGCCGCCGCCGCGCCGCGAGGATCGCCTCCGCGGCGTGGCCGTCGCGCGTGTTGACCAGGGTCTTCACCGGCGCGACGGTGGCGTCGTACCACGCCTGCCTCTGCTTCCCGCGCTGCGCGACGTCCGGGTCGCCCACGGTCTCGGAGCGTGGATTGTTGGTCACGTGCAGGATGACGGGCGCGGGAAGCCCGGGTTTGACCGCGGCCATCGCCTCGGCGAGCTGGAGCGCGGTGGTGATCCCGTCATTCTCGAAGTAGCCGCCGTCGACCACGAAATCCACGGCCTTCCCGCGCAGCTTATCCTTGGGGTCCCGCTCGCTCCGCCGGATGGTCGCGGGCGGCGAGATCAGCGGGAAGCGGGCGCTCGCCGTCGCGGCGGTGGACAGGCTCAGTCTCGGCGCCCCCGGGTCGGGCACCGCCGTCCCGCCCCGGCAGGCGCGCGCCGCACCGAGCGTCTCGATCAGGTCGACGGCCGCCGGAAACAGCGGCACGGGCGTGTCGCCGCTGCAGCGGAACGGCAGCAGGTCGGTGGCGATCGAGCGGCGCCCGTCGATCACCGAGGTCGTGTTGAGGACGAGAAGCGGCGCCCAGCGCGCCGGCCCGTGCGGGAAGGCGCCGAGGGCCCGGCCGAGGCCGCTCTCGGTCGTGCCGTCGGAGCCGACGAGGCGCCGGTAATGGTCCTCGAAGGCCCACTCCAGCAGGATCGCCCGATCCTTCATCTCGGCGTAGTGGAAGGGGAAGCCGAACAGGTCCCGGAAGGCGAGGCCGATGACCGGTCGCGACAGGAAATCGCCTGCCGTGAGGGCCTGAAGGCAGCTGCGCCACGTCCAGCCCTCCGTCGGCGCGAGCGCCTGCCCGAGCCAGGAGGTTGCGTCGGCGCGGCAGGGCGGCGTCCCGTCCGGCCCCGCGTCGTCGAGGGCGGCGCGGATCACGGCGGCGCCCACCGATCCGCCGGACACCCCGGAGATCGCGAAGAGGCGGCGGCCGAGGTCGACCTCCTTCAGGGTGAGGATGTCTCCGACGATCGAGGCCGTGAAGTAGGCGGCCCGGCTCGCCCCGCCCGCGCTCGCCAGGATCACCGGGCGTGCGCCGCAGGGCGTCGCCTCCGCCCCCGGCGGCAGGTCGCAATTGAGGCGCACCCAGCGATCGATCGCCTCCGCGAGGTCGAGGCGCGCCGCAGCGCCGGGCGGCATCGTGCGCAGGTCGTGGAAGCGCGTCACCAGGCCCGTGGCGACCGACAGGACGGTGATCGCGAGGGCGATCACCGGCACGCGCCACGCGTGGGACAGGGCCGACAGGAAGGCGAGCAGCGTGACCGGCAGGGCGAGCACGACGATCAGGAAGTCGGCGCGCGGCGCCAGGTGCTCGAGGAGGGACGGCCAGACCAGCGCCGCGACCCAGACGGCGGCGAGCGACAGCATCAGGGCGACCCCGACGAGGTCCGCCCGGACGGTCCCGCGGATCCGGCGCGCGCGGCGTCCGGTCTCGGTCGCGAGATCGGCGAACCAGAACGGCTTCGGCTCGACGAGGAGGCTTCCCCCCTGGCCGGTCCAGAAGGCGCGCAGGTAGCTCGGCCATGACAGGATGCGGGAGGCCGGATCGACCAGCCGGCGGCGCAGGACGATCACGGCCGCGTAGGCGAGGCCCGCGGCGGCGAGGAGCGCGAGGAGCCGAGTCGGGTCCACGATCCCAAGCGACACCCGCGCATCGCCGAGGTCGTGGGTGGCGCGGGTGATGCCGATCCCCACGGCGGCGAGGCAGACGAGACCGAGGAGGCGAGGGATCCAGGCGGCCGCGACCCCGTAGCGCTCGACGCGTGCCGCGCGCGCCTCGGGCGTCAGGGGCAGCGCCCCGCGGCTGGCCGCCCAGGCCTGCTGCTCGAGAACCTTGCGGCCCGCGTAGTGGACGATCAGCGCCCAGAACAGGACGAGGACGAAGAACCCGCTCCAGTAGGCGGGATAAGGGTCCTCCTCCATGAACAGGTCCCGCGCCTGGTCCACGAGCCAGAACAGGCCGAGGCCGGCGGCGGCGCTGGTCGCGCTCGCCCGGCAGACCCAGAGCACCCGCAGCCAGTTCAGGGCGCGGTCCCATGCGCCAGCGCGTGCGGGAGGCGCGGCGCCGCAGCGACCATCGGTGGGGTGATCCATGGGGCGACCTCCATCGTCTGGTGCTTGGCTGACGGTGCCGGTCGGGATCGGCGCAGCCGCCCACCCCCCGCCCCGACCATGGTCGTGGCGCCTGAAAAGGTTTTTCCAGATATCGCTTGTCCCGATTCTTCGAGCACAACGGGTGACCGGAAAGCCGTCAAATCATCTTGGCGATTCAGATTTTGTCAAGATTTTAGCCGTGGCAATGGCGCGAGCCGCAATGGTCGCCTATCTTGGAATTTGAGTCAGGGTTGGTTGCCGACCGCGGATTTTTTAAAAAACAGACGCATAGGGAACGGAAGTAAAATGCAATCCGAGGAGATTTTTATTTGTTAGATTTAAGCAAAAAAATCGAAGTTATTTCTGATCGAGCAGGACGCCGGGGGCGGTTGGAGCGCTGAATGGTCCGGCGTCGCTGCGCGGGTGCCGTGCTTCGGGGCACCGCCAGCGGCAGCGATCGGTCGTTACGGTCCTGTCCCGGCCGGCGTTCCTGCGGCCCGCGAGGCGATCGCCGCGATCGGCGCGCCCCCAACAGCGGACCCTGGCCGATGAAACCAGGAACCGACCACCTGAAACCACGCTCCCCTCTTCCGGAGGAGAGCAGCGTCAGCGGAAGGAGGTCCGGATCCCGCACGGGACTCTGCCGCGAAGCGGCTCCGAATGCCAAGACCGGTATTGAAAAGCAGTCGCTTTCCGGAGTCTTGCGGAAGTTTCCGGGTCGCATTCCGCTGGCGCTGCATGCGCGCAGGCCCGGAACGGGCCCGAAAAGGGGGTGAGCCCCGCGGCCCATTTGACCGCGCCGCAAGCCGGTGTCGATCCACCGTCACCTCGGACCCGTTTCCGGCGGACCGAGGCGCAGCAGGAGACCGTCACGCAGGCCGCGCCAGAGCGCCGAGCGGATCTCCGCTCCGGCGCGCTCTCGGACCAGGTGAACGGCCATTCGCAGCGGCAGTGCGACGAGCCAGCGTGCCTTCAGTCCGGCCGGGACGTGCCCGAGGCGCAGCATCGCGAGCTGGTTGCGGACCGCGGTGTAGACGCGCGAGGGCGGCTGGTCCGCGACGCAGAGGCCGAGCGGCAGGCGGATGACGCCGCGCCCGAGGGCATGCGTCATCGGGACGTCCTCCGCGCGCCACACCGAGTAGCCGGCGGTCCGCGCCCGCAGGCACCACTCGATGTCGATGCCGTCGATGAAGTAATCGTCGCGGAACGCCCCGACCGCGTCGAGCGCCTCGCGCCGGATCAGGGACCCGGAGGCGATCACGAAGGGCACCCGGGCCAGCCGCCCGCCCACGCTCCCGGCGCGCTCGGCGCCCGGTCCCTTCAGGCCCTCGCCCCCGGGCGCCACCGGCCTCGGCCCGACGACCGCCGGGCGCTCGCCCGCCGTCTCCAGCCGCGCGAACCGTGCGCGGAGGGCGGAGACGCAGTCCCGGCCCGGCAGGCTGTCCTGGTCGAACAGGATGAGGAACGCGAAGCCGCCCGACCGCGCCCGCGCGGCGGCCGCGTTGTGGGCTGCCCCGAGCCCCTCGTTGGTGGGCGCGCGCCGGACAGCGAGGGGCGTCGGCGACGCGACCGCGCGGAGCGCCGCTTCGAGGTCCTCCGGACAGGGCGAGTTGGCCGCGATCAGGATCGCGTCGACCTGCGGCGCAAGGGCTGCGACGAGGCGCAGCAGCGCGGCCGGATCGGGGTGATGGGTCACGATCCCAGCGAGCACGCCTGGGGCAGAAGACATGCGGGAGCACTCCGTGGGACGATGGTGCCGGCACCAGGAAGTCCTACCTGACGTAAAGTCAATTTTGGCCACCTGGGCGATGCCCTGGGTTGCGGGACGCGGGTTCGCCCTCCACGTGAAGGTTGTATGTGGGAAAGTTTCCCACGTCTAGAGGCCGACTGTCCTCGTTGGCCTCGCACTCCCGAACCTCGCCCAAGCCGCCTCGCCCAAGCCGCCTCGCTCAAGACGCCTCGCGGACGGCCGCGCATGGACGCCGACCGTCGTGCCGTCGAGCCGGAGGAAGGGCCGGAGGTGCTCCGAGGCACCGCCGACCGACAGGCGCGGGCATAAGGTGCGATCCGAACCGGGCGTCGCGACGGTCGCGACCACGGTCACTCGGGCATCGCGCGGAGGATCGGGCGAGCGATGAGGAAGAAGCTCAGCACTCGCCAGACGCTGCTGATCCTCGTGACGGTGAACGCCGAGGCGATCACCCTCGCCGCGAGCCTGTGCCTGGTGGTCCCGCTGCTCGCCCTCGTGATCCTGCACGCCGGGGCCGGAGCCAGGCCCGGGACCGGCGGCGTCGACACCTGCGTGTCGCGGGGCGGCCACTGGGTGATCGGCTTCGAGCGCGGGTCCTCCGGGGGGCGGATGTGCTTCGACGGCCGTTAGAGCCGACCCGCGTCGGGGAGGCTTGCGCCCGCTTCAGGCGGCAGGACGATCGGCGCGCGCGCGACGTCGGTTCTTCCTGTCAACTCCGCCGCCGGCATGCGGGGCCGCTTCGCGGCGACACCGTGCTGGTTCCTGGATCGTCGTCCGCTGACGCTGCCGTTTCATCCCCAAGGGACGGCGAAGCCGATGACGCCTTGATGCCAGCCGGAGCCGACCCATACCCGGATCGCCGTGTGTCGTCGCACAGCCGCGGCGCCGCGCCGAGGGCCTGCGGCATCCCTCCTCCGGCGTTTCGCTCAATCCGGCACGACGATCCGATCCAGCCCCTGGGGCGGGGGCGGGAAGCGCGGGTTCATCGCCGCCAGCGTGTCGGCGATCGTGCGCGCCACCGCGAGATTGCGGAACCACTTCTGGTTCGCCGGCACCACGTGCCAGGGGGCGAAATCGCTGGCGCAGCGCGTCAGCGCGTCCTGGAACGCCGCCTGGTAGGCGTCCCAGGCCTCGCGCTCCACGAGGTCCGCCGGGTCGAACTTCCACAGCTTCTCGGGATCCCTGAGGCGGCTCTCGAGCCGGCGCTTCTGCTCGTCCCGGGAGATGTGCAGGAAGATCTTCAGCACCGTGGTGCCGGACAGCGTCAGCAGCCGCTCGAAATCGACGATCAGGCCGTAGCGCTCGCGCCAGACCGGCTCGGGGACGAGCCCCTTCACGCGGGCGATCAGCACGTCCTCGTAGTGGCTGCGGTTGAACACGCCGATCATGCCGCGGCCCGGGACGCGCAGGTGGTAGCGCCACAGGAAATCGTGGTCGAGTTCCTCCCGGCTCGGCGTCTTGAAGGACCAGACCTGGCAGCCCTGCGGATTCACGCCTTCGAAGACGTGCCGGATCGTTCCGTCCTTGCCGCCGGTATCCGTCGCCTGGAGGATGACGAGGAGGCTGCGCCGGTGCTCGGCGTAGAGCCGCTCCTGGAACGACCGGATCCGGGCCCGCTCGACGGCGAGCGCCGTCACTGCCGCCTCCTTGTCGGAATCCCGCGGCGCCCGCGGGTCGACCGCCGCGAGGGCGAAGGGCATCCCCGGCCGCACCACGACCACGCCCGGCGCCGCCACGGGCGGCGTGCCCGCGTGCGGACCGAGCGCGCCGGGGCTCACCGTCTCGAAGGCGGCCGCCGCCGAGGCCCAGGCCGCCGAGGAGGGATAGGGGGCCGAGGACGGAGCGGGGCCGGGCGCATCGCCTTCGGCCTTGCGGTTGTGCTTGTTCTTCGCCATCGGGGACAGGAGCGGAAGGGGAGAGCGGGATGCGAGCGTCAACGGGACCGGCCGAGCGGCGTTCCGTCCCGGCCGGAGGTGCGCCGTGAGCCGGCCCGCCCTCTACTTCGTGCGCCACGGCGAGACCGATTGGAACGCCGAGGGGCGTCTCCAGGGCCAGCGCGACACGCCGCTCAATGCCCGGGGCCTCGCCCAAGCCGAGGCGGCGGGGGCGATCCTCGCCCGGCTGCTCCCCGACCCCGCGGCGCCCGCCTACCTGGCGAGCCCGATGACGCGCACGCGGCACACGATGGAGCGGCTGCGCGCCGTCCTCGGGCTGCCGCCGGAGGATTACGCGACCGACCCGCGGCTGAAGGAGATCGGCTTCGGGGCCTGGGAGGGCCGCACCTGGCGGGACCTGCGCGAGACGGACCCGCGGGCCTACGCGGCCCGCAACGCCGACCGCTGGGGCCATCGCCCGCCGGGCGAGGGCGCGGAGAGCTACGCGATGCTGGTCGGCCGGGTGCGCCCCGTCCTCGACGGTCTCGACGGCCCGACCGTGATGGTGGCCCATGGCGGCGTCGCCCGCGCGATCCTGGTCGCCACCGGCCACGCGACTGAGGCCGAGGCCCCCCGAAAGGACATCTGGCAGGGCCGGGTGCTGGTCATCGACGCGGGCGGGCACCGTTGGATCTGAGCGCGGCCGTTGCGGGGCGGGCGAAGACGGGCACAGGATCGGATCGGCGCCGCGAGCGTTGCCGCATCATGTCCGCGACACATCACGCAACCGACGGTCCGTCGCCCGCGCGGGTGGACGGCCCGGCGGCCGAGAGGGTAAGCCACGGCGGTCCGAGGGCGTTCGCCGCAAGGCCGTCCGGCCGGGTGGTTCCTCGACCCCGCGGCGGGGCCCCGGCCCCGTCGCCGCGGCTTCGTCCCCATGCCGGTCGAGGGCGGTCCCGCACGGACCCGGCCCCCGACCCGCGCGCAGGAGGTCGCCCCGCCGGGCGGCGCCCCGAAGAGACGGCCCGGATCGGCCCGGGTCCGTGGAGCAGAGCATGAGCCAGACCGCCGGGATCGACCGCCCGACCCTCGCCGCGCCCGAGACGCGGGCCGTGCTGCGCGGCGCCGCCCGTCCCGACCTCCTGCGCGACGAGGTGCTGGCCGAGGTCTTCCGCGACTCCGCGCGCCGCCGCCCCGACCATCCGGCGCTGATCGACGGGGCGGGCCGACCGGGCGCCCGCCTGACCTACGCGGAGGTCGACGCGCGCTCGGACGCGATCGCGAGCGGGCTCGCGTCGCGCGGCATCGGCCCGGGCGATGTGGTCGGCCTGTGGATGGCCCGCTCGCCCGACCTCCTGGTCGCCCAGATCGGCATCACCAAGGCGGGCGCCGCCTGGCTGCCCTTCGACGCCGAGGCCCCGGCCGACCGCGTCGCCGTGTGCCTCGGGGACGCGGGCGCCAAGGCGCTGATCGTCTCCGACGCCCTGAAGGGCCGCGCCCCCGGCGGGACCCCGGCCCTCACCCCCGCCGAGGCGGCCGCGGAGGCGCGGGGCCCCGCGCCCGACCTGCGCGCGGCCGGGATCACGCCGGAGCACCCGGCCTACCTGATCTACACCTCGGGCTCGACCGGCGTGCCCAAGGGCATCGTCATCAGCCACCGCAACATCTGCCACTTCCTGCGCGCCGCCAACGCCCTCTACGGCCTCGCGCCGGACGACGTGGTGTTCCAGGGCGCCTCGGTGGCCTTCGACCTCTCCATGGAGGAGATCTGGGTCCCCTACCTCGTCGGCGCGACCCTGTTCGTGGCGAGCCCCGCCATGATGGGGGACGCGGAGGCGCTGCCCGGGATCCTCACGGCGAACGGCATCACGGTGCTCGACACGGTGCCGACGCTGCTGGCCCTGATGACCCAGGACGTGCCGGGCCTGCGGCTGATCCTGCTCGGCGGCGAGGCGCTGCCCGAGCCCCTCGTCGCCCGCTGGGCCACCCCGACCCGGCGCCTGTTCAACACCTACGGCCCCACCGAGGCGACCGTGGTGGCGACCGCCGCCGAGATGCGTCCGGGCGAGCCGGTCACGATCGGCGGACCGATCCCGAACTACACCGCCTACATCGTCGACGAGCACCTCGCCCTGGTGGGCCCGGGCGTGCAGGGCGAACTGCTGATCGGCGGCCCGGGTGTCGCCACCGGCTACCTCGCCCGGCCGGACCTCACGGCCGAGAAGTTCATCGCCAATCCCTTCGGGGGCGACGGCTCCGACCCGGTGCTCTACCGCTCCGGCGATGCGGTCTCCCTCGACCCGCAGGGGCGGATCCTGTTCCACGGCCGCATCGACGACCAGGTGAAGATCCGCGGCTTCCGGGTCGAACTCGGGGAGATCGAGGCCCGGATCCGGGGGCAGGCCGGCATCGGCCAGGCCGCCGTGGTGCTGCGCCAGGACGACGGGGTCGACCGGCTCGTCGCCTTCCTGGTGCCCGAGCGCGGCGCGGTGATCGAGACGCCGCGCCTGCGCGCGGCGCTCGGCGAGACGATGCCGCCCTACATGGTGCCGGGACATTTCGAGGTCGTGACCTCCCTGCCGATCCTCGCGGCCTCCGGCAAGGTCGACCGCAAGGCGCTGCGCGCCGCGCCGCTGACCACGCCCGCGCCGACCGGCGAGCAGGAGGAGCCGGCGAACGAGACCGAGGCGGCCCTGCTCGCCGCGGCCAAGCGTGTCTTCGGCAACGTCGCGATCCCGTTCGGGGCGGATTTCTTCACCGATCTCGGCGGCCACTCGCTCCTCGCCGCGCGCTTCGTCGGGGCGGTGCGGGAGGTGCCGGTCCTCGCCGGCATCACCCTCCAGGACGTCTACGCCCACCGCACCCTGCGGGCGATGGCCGACAGCCTGATCGCCCGCACCGGGGGCGTCGGCACCGAGTCGGCGGTGCGCGACCTCTCCTTCGCGCCGCCGCCGCTCCTGCGCCGCTTCCTCTGCGGCCTCGCGCAGGCCGTGGTGCTGCCCTTCATCATCGCGCTCGCCACCGCGCAGTGGCTCGGCATCTTCGTCACCTACCTGCTGATCACCGGCGGCGAGCTCGGCTTCTTCGGCGAGATGGCGGTGCTGCTCCTCGTCTATGTCGGGCTCAACACGGTCACGGCGCTGATCGCGATCGCGGCGAAGTGGCTGATCCTCGGCCGCACCCGGCCGGGGCGCTACCCGCTCTGGGGGGCCTACTATTTCCGCTGGTGGCTGACCCAGCGCCTGACGCCCCTCGTCCACATCAAGTGGCTGCAGGCCTCGCCGCTGATCCGCATCTACCTGCGGGTGCTCGGGGCCAAGGTGGGCGAGGACGCGATCATCTCGGACATCGACATCGGGGCGGCGGACCTCCTCAGCATCGGCCGCGGCGCCTCGCTCGGCGGGCGCTGCGTGATCGCCAACGCGGAGATCGTCGGCGACGAACTGGTGATCGGGCGGGTCTCGATCGGCGACGGGGTCTCGGTCGGCACCTCCTGCGTCATCGGCGTGGGCGCGCAGCTGGGAGACCATTGCGAGGTCGGCGACCTCACCACCATCCCGGCCGGCACGGTGGTCGGCCGCGGCGAGATCTGGGACGGCACCCCCGGCCGCAAGGTCGGGGAGGTCGACCTCGCGGCCATCCCCGACCTGCCGCCGGTCTCGCCGGGGCGCCGCGCCGGCTTCCTGGTGATCTACGCGGCCCTGCTCGCCGCCGTGCCGGCGGTCGGCCTGCTGCCGATCTTCCCGGCCTTCTTCATCTTCGACCAGATCAGCGATTCCCTCGCGACGCTGACGGACGTCGACTACCACCTCTACCTGCCGCTCCTGACCTGGCCGACCGCCATGCTGATGACGGCCGTCACGGTCTTCCTGATCGCGGCGATCCGCTGGCTGGTGCTGCCGCGCCTGCGCGAGGGCAGCTACCCGGTCTACAGCGCCGTCTACCTGCGCAAATGGGCGGTGGCGCTCGGGGCCGAGGTGATGCTGGAGACGCTCTCCTCGCTCTTCGCCACGGTCTACATGCGGGCGTGGTACCGGCTGATGGGCGCCGGGATGGGCCAGGGCGCCGAGATCTCGACGAACCTCGCGGGCCGCTACGACCTCGCCACGGTCGGGCCGCGCAACTTCATCGCCGACGAGGTCGTGTACGGCGAGGAGGAGGTGCGCCACGGTATCATGCACCTTGCGCCCGTGAGCACGGGCGCGCGGGTCTTCGTGGGCAACGACGCGGTGGTGCCGCCGGGCGCGACGATCCCCGACGACGTGCTGATCGGCATCAAGTCGAAGCCGCCCGCCAACGACCGCATGGCGCCGGGCGAGACCTGGTTCGGCTCGCCCCCGATCAAGCTGCCGACCCGGCAGCGGGTCGATCTCGGCCAGCGCCAGACCTTCGAGCCGGGGCGGTGGCCGCGGATCGGGCGCGGCGTGTTCGAGGCCTTCACCTCGTCCTTCTCGCCGATGCTGTTCATCTCCTGCGCAATCATCGCCATCGACTACGTGTTCTACCCGGCGATCCTGGCGGAGGACTGGCTGGGGCTCGCCGTGAGCTTCGTGGTCACGAGCGTGGTGATCGCGGTGGTGCAGACGCTGGTGGTGATCGCCGTGAAGTGGGCGCTGATGGGCGTCTACCGGCCCGGCATGCACCCGATGTGGTCGTGGTGGGCGATGCGCACGGAGGCGGTGGCGGTGATGTATTGGGGGCTCGCGGGCCGCGTGCTGCTGGAGCACCTGATGGGCACGCCCTTCCTGCCCTGGGTGCTGCGGCTCTTCGGCACCCGCACCGGCCAGGGCGTCTGCCTGCTCTCGACGGACATCACCGAGTTCGACTGCGTGACGATCGGCGACTTCTCGTCGATCAACCGGCTCTCGGCGCTCCAGACCCACCTCTACGAGGACCGGGTGATGAAGGTCGGGCGGGTGACGCTCGGGCGGGGCGTGACGGTCGGAGCCTTCGCGACGGTGCTCTACGACAGCGAGGTCGGGGATTTCGCGCGGCTGCGCCCGCTCACCGTGATCATGAAGGGCGAGTCGATCCCCTCGGACACGGAGTGGGAGGGCTCGCCCGCGGTGCCGGTGGTGCACGCGCCGGGCGAGGCGGCGAAGGAGGAACGGGCGGCCGCGTGAGGCGGAACCCTCCCCCCTGTGCGGGGGAGGGTGCCCGGCGGAGCCGGGCGGGAGAGGGGACCCCCGGTGCCGCATGAGGCTGAACCGTGGTGACGGGAGCCACATCCTGAAGCGTGGTTCCCCTCTCCCGCAGAGGGGGGAGGGTGAGGGCGGCGCCCTTCCGCTACTCGGCCGCCTCAAGCGTCTCGATCGTCCCGACCGGCAGCCCGATGTCGCGCAGGAGCTGCGCGTCCGCGTCGGCTTCGGCATTGGCGGTGGTCAGGAGCCGCTCGCCGTAGAAGATCGAGTTCGCCCCCGCCAGGAAGCACAGCACCTGCGCCTCGCGGCTGAGCGCCCGGCGCCCGGCGCTCAGGCGCACCCGCGAGCGCGGCATCACGATGCGGGCGGTGGCGCACATCCGCACCATGTCGAAGGGGTCGACCGGTTGCGCCCGGTCGCCGAGCGGCGTCCCGGACACGGGGGCGAGCGCGTTGATCGGCACGCTCTCGGGATGCGGCGCGTGGTTGGCGAGCACCTGGAGCATCGCCACCCGGTCCTCGACGCCCTCGCCGAGCCCGATGATTCCGCCGCAGCAGACGCCGATGCCGGCGTCGCGCACGCGCTGCAGGGTCTCGAGCCGGTCGTCATAGGTGCGGGTCGAGACGATCTTCTCGTAGTAGTCCGGCCCCGTATCGAGGTTGTGGTTGTAGGCGGTCAGGCCGGCCTCGGCGAGGCGCTCCGCCTGGGACTGCGTCAGCATGCCGAGCGTGACGCAGGCCTCCATCCCGAGCCCGCGCACACCCCGGACCATGGCGAGTACCGCGTCAAAATCCGGCCCGTCCTTCGGGCTGCGCCACGCCGCGCCCATGCAGAAGCGGGTGGCCCCGGCCGCCTTGGCGGCGGCGGCCTCGGCCAGCACGGTCTCCACCGGCATCAGGCGCTGGCGCGGCAGTCCCGTCTCCTTGTGGTGGGCCGATTGCGAGCAGTAGCCGCAATCCTCCGGGCAGCCGCCGGTCTTGATCGAGAGCAGGCTCGCCCGCTGGATGTCGGCCGGGTCGTGGTGGGCGCGGTGGACGAGGGAGGCCCGGTGCACGAGGTCGAGGAGCGGCAGGTCGTGGATCGCCCGCACCTCGGCGACGGTCCAGTCGTGCCGGATCGCGGGATCGGGGCGCTCGGTCGTGGTGGTCATCGGGTTGGTCCCTGCGGTCTTTGCCCCGGCATAGACCGATCCGCCGCGCTTGTCCCGCCCCCCGTCCGGCGGGGCGGTTGCCAGGGGCGGGGGGCCGGCCCATCGTCGGGCGATGTCGCTCCCGGTGCCCCTCTCCGCCGTCCGCTCCTTCGAGGCCGCCGCCCGGCGCCGCTCGTTCAAGGCCGCGGCGGCGGAGCTGAACCTGACCGCGAGCGCGGTGAGCCACGCCATCCGCAAGATGGAGGAGGCGCTCGGCGTCGCGCTGTTCGAGCGGGCGGGGCAGGGGGTGTCGCTCACACCCGCCGGCGAGGCCCTGCTCGACCATGTCGGGCGCGCCTTCGAGGAGCTGCACCGGGGCCTCGACCTCGTGGCGGCCCGCGGACCCCAGCTCCTGCGCCTGCACTGCGCCCCGAGCTTCGCCGCGCAGTGGCTGACCCCGCGTCTCGCCCGCTTCCTGGCCGCCCATCCGGGCTTCGAGGTGCGGCTCGCCGCCGGCATGGACTACGCCCGCTTCACCACGGACGAGTTCGACGCCGACATCGTCTACGGGCCGCCGCGCGGCGAGGGGCTGGTGGTGGTGCCCCTCTGCACCGAGACCGTGACGCCGCTCTGCGACCCCGCCCGGGCCGCCCGCATCCGCGCCCCCGCCGACCTCCTCGGCGAGGTGCTGATCCAGAGCGACAACAAGCTCGTGCGCTGGCCGCTCTGGTTCGCCCGCAACGATTTGCCGGCGCCCCGGCCGCTCGGCGTGCGCTTCGACCGCAGCTTCCTCGCCATCGCGGCGGCCGCGGACGGGCTCGGCGTCGCGCTCGAATCCACCCTGCTGGCCGAGCGCGAGATCGCCAGCGGGCGCCTGGTCGCCCCGCTGCGCGGGCTCGCGCGCGACGTCGCATACGTAGGCCACCACCTCGTCTTCCCGGCCTCGACCCAGCGTCGCGCGCCGCTGCGCACCTTCGCGCGCTGGCTCGCGACGGAACTCGGCATCGAGCCGGGGCTGGGGGAGCTGGGCTGACATCTCCTGGTAGGTAATCCGCGCGGAGAACTCGCCCGTGGGTGGAATATTCGTCAAGTCCAATAATCGGACGTGCACGCTCAAATTCGCCCACCTCGTCATTCATTCGAATGATGTGGCAGATTGACGTTTCTACAGTCCAGCCAAGCAAGCGCTGCCAAAGATTAACGCCTCGCATTCCCGCTTTTCTTGTCTGTTGTTCGGTGTCATGGTGCGCCCGATCCCCGGAGGCCGCGGCCGCGACGCGACGTCGGGACCGGGGATGGCGGCCATCGCCTGCCTTCGGGCGGGCGGCCCCTGGGCCGCGCTCGGCCGCGGAGTCTCCGCGATCAGGATGTCTCCTCAAGGGAGAGGCGCCATGCAGTCGCCGGTCCTCCACCGTCATCGGGACGGTTCGTGCCACGTCTCCCATTGCCACCCGGAGCAGCAGCCCGGGGCGGTCCGCTTCGCCTGGCAAGTCCCGGCCGCGCCCCGCGCCCGCGGGCGGCTCCCGCGCCGCGGCACCGTCCTGGGCGCGTTCGGCTCGGCCCTCGCGCTCGCGACCGGGGCGTTCTGGGCCACGATGCTGGTCGACCCGCCGACCTCGGAGGCGACCTCCGGAACCCAGGTCCCTGCCGCCTGCCAGCAGATGGAGCAGCGCGTCCGGCCCTGGTTCGAGCGGGAGGCCGCGCACCGCGCCCGCCTCGGCGCCGCGGCCGGTCAGGGCGAGTTCAACCTCCTGCTCCTGTCCTACCAGTCGGCCCGGGCGCAGTGCCGGGCCGGAGCGGTCGGAGACGCCGAGCGCAGGTTCGCCCCGCTGGAGCGGCTCGTCCTCGCACGGGCCGCTCAGGGCCTGCCGCGCGAGGACGATTGAGGCGCGGGGCCGGCGATGCGGGCCCCCGCGACCTCCTCGACGGTTCCGACCGCCAGGCCGGCGGCGCGGGCCTCGGCCGCGGCCGCCGCGACGAGCCCCGGGACCGCGAGCCGGCATTCGGCCGGCCCCTGGCCCGCCGTGAGGTGGAGGAGCGTCATCGGCGCGCCTCCTTGGCGAGGCGCGCCGACCGGCGCTCGCGCAGGCGGGACTCCCTGTCGCGCCGCCGGTCCTCGTCCCGCGCGCGCGAGCACTTGAAGGTCACGAGCGGGTGCATCGTCGCGACCACCCGGCAGAGGCCGGCCGCGACCAGGTCGCCGACGACCGAGGCCGCGTCCTTGTAGGCCCCGGGCGCCTCCTCCCAGAGCAGGCGCTCGTCGCTGCAGACCACGACGCCCCCGAAGGGGTTCCGCTCCAGGTCGGCCCGGCGCTGGCGGCCTTCGAGCTTGCCCTTGGCCTCGTGCCGGGAGAGCTTGCGCCCGGCCCCGTGCGCGAGCGACCAGAGGGCGTCGCCCCGGTCCGGCACCGGCTCCACGAGGACGCTGATGTCCCCCCGGGAACCCGGGATGACCACGGGCCCCCGGTCGGCGGGCGCCGCGCCCTTGCGGTGCAGGTGGCAGAGGCAGCCGCCGACCGAGACCGGCGTCACGGCGTTGTGGCAGACGTCGAGGAGGAGCGTCGCCGAGACCCCGAGCGCCGCGCAGGCCCGGTGCGCGACGAGGTCGCGGTTGGCGCGGGCCCACGCGACCGCCCCGTCATGGGCCGCGAGATAGGCCGCTCCCTCAGGCGCCGCGGGGTCGACGCCTTCGGCCCGGAAGCGGGCGGCATGCTCCCTCAGGATCGCTTCGCCGAGACCGCGGCTGCCGGTATGGACCAGCAGCAGCGCCCGCTCCGGGTCGAGACCGAGGGCGCGGACGGCGGCCGGATCGGCCACCTCCCGCACGCCCTGCACCTCGCAGAAGTGGTTGCTGTGCCCGATCGTGCCCAGCGCCGCCTCGTGGCCAGTGGGGGACAGGCCGCGCGCGGCGCGAGCCAGGCCGCCGCGTCGCCCTCCCAGGGCGTGTCGAGACCGTCGAGGAGCGCCGCCGCCCGCTCCGGCCGCAGCCGCCGGAGCGGCAGGTCGAGCTGCCACAGCGCCATGCCGCAGCCGATATCCGACCCGACCAGCGCCGGCCGCACGAACCCGCGGGAGAGGAAGGCCGCCCCAACGGGGCTGCCCTTGCCGGGATGGAGGTCCGGCATGCCGACCGCCTCGACCATGCCGGGAAGCTGCGCCGTCCCGTCGAGCTGGCGCAGCGCGTCGCCCTCGATCCAGGTCGACGCGGAAGCGACCACGCGGACCTTCGGTCCGCGCGCCGCGATGGGAAGATGGCCCATAGGGGAAAGGTCCTGGGTCCCGCCCTCGGGCGGGTCACGCATGGGAACGGCGCCGGACGCGGGTCCGTCGGCCCATGACGCTGAGGCGCCGCCTCGCGGCGCGCTAGCGTCCCTGCCCCGTCTGCGCGGGGCGCGCGGGTGCAAACCTCACGAGCGCCTCCCTGGACAGCGACGGGCCGGACCGGCCCCGCTTCCGTTACGTAGCGCGGCGGCGGGACGGCCGCAAGCCGGACCGCCTCAGGGCAGGATCGCCAGCCGCAGGACGAGGGCCACGAGTTCCGCCTGGCGGCCGGTTCCGGTCTTGCCGAAGACCGCGGCGAGCTGGGTGCGGACCGTGTGCACGCTGAGGCCGTGCTGCTCGGCGACCTCGGCCAGGGTGGCGCCGCGGGCGAGGTGGACCGCGAGGCGGGCCTCGGCGGGCGTCAGGCCGAAGGCCCGCTCCATGGCGTCGGTGCTCGGGAGCGCGGTGTGGTCGAGGTCGAGGAGCAGCAGCAGCGTCGGCGGATCCTCCGCCCCCATTGGCGGCGCGGGCAGCGCCAGGACGACGAGCGGGCGCCGCCCGGGGCGTTCCACCAGGGTCCAGTCCTCGCTGTCGCGCGGCAGGCGCGTTCGTCCCCGAGCCAGCAACGCCTTGACGGCGGTGTCGCCGCCGCGATCGAGTCCCTGGCCGGAGGGACGCGCGCCGCGCGCCTCTTCGTCCAGGATCCGCTCGGCCACGGTGTTGCAGGCGAGGATGGTCCCGCAGGGCGACACGACGATGCCGCCGCAACAGATCCGGTCGAGAGACTTCAAGAACAACGACGCGACGACCACGCGAGCGCCCCCACGTCTCAGCGGCCTTCACAGCTAGTTGTTCAGCTTCGAAAGTCCACGCCAGTCTTGTGCGTTTTGGCACCGCTTGCGGCGCCGCCTCTCTCCTGTCCTCAAGTACGAATGCTGATGGCTTTCGTGGAAAACCAAGACCTGATCCAGTCCTCACCGACGTCCAGGCTGCCGAACAGCCGGGCGTCCCGCTTGGCAGGTCCGAGCCCGATTGGGAGATACGATCGCATCCAGGCGGGAACCAGGAGGGCGACCCGCGTGCGATCGCCCCTGACCGGGCGCGGCTCGTCCGGGGCGCGCGGGTCATCGTGGCGGGACGGCGCATTGATTCGTCCCCGGCGTCACCGGCCCTGGCGGATGACACCGTGAGGCGCCCGCGCGATGACGGGCTCCCGCTTTTCCGGACGACTGGAGCGTCAGCGGAAGGAGATCCGGAAAAGGGGAGCTTGATGGGACCCCGCGCGCCGTCCTGGCTGTCCGAGGCGCCGCTCTCCATCCAGGGCGGTGTCTCTCCGTCTAGAGCAACCGGTACTGCCGTGAGTCCGGCGCCGGCACCGCGAAGAGGTCGGTGCGCAGGGAGCGGCGCTCCTCCGCGAAGCCGAGCCGCCGGGCCGCCCGCCGCACCCGCTCGGCGAGGAGCCCGGCATAGGGGCCGGTCCCGGTGAAGCGCCGGCCGAACGTGGCGTCGTAGACCTGCCCGCCCCGGGCCTCCGACAGGAGGGCGAAGCTGCGCGCCGCGCGGTCGGGATAATGCTCGGCGAACCAGTCCCTCACCAGGTCGGCGAGTTCGTGAGGCAGGCGCAGCAGCACGCTGCCGCACTCGCTCGCCCCGGCCTCCCGGGCGCGGGCGAGCAGCGCCTCGATCTCGTGGTCGTTGAGGGCCGGGATCAGCGGCGCCATCAGCACCATCACGGGGATTCCGGCGGCGGCCAGCGCCCGGATCGCCGCCAGGCGCTTCTCGGGGCGCGGGGCGCGGGGCTCCATCCGCCGGGCGAGGACCGGGTCCAGCGTCGTCAGCGAGACCGCCACCCGCACGAGGCCCCGCTCGGCCATCGGGGCGAGGAGGTCGATGTCGCGCAGCACGAGGTCGGACTTTGGTCACGATCCCGACCGGGTGGTTGAAGCGCGCGAGCACCTCCAGCACCGCCCGAGTGACCCGGTGGTGGCGCTCGATCGGCTGGTACGGATCGGTCGCGGTGCCGAGCGCGATCACCCGCGGCCGGTAGCCCTTCGCCGAGAGTTCCCGCGCCAGGAGATCCGCCGCGTTCGGCTTGACGAAGAGCTTCGTCTCGAAGTCGAGGCCCGGCGAGAGCCCCGCGTAGGCGTGGTTCGGACGCGCGAAGCAGTAGACGCAGCCGTGCTCGCAGCCCCGGTACGGGTTGATCGAGCGGTCGAAGCCGATGTCGGGCGAGTCGTTGCGCGTGATGATCGTGCGCGCCCGCTCCGCGACCACCTCGGTGCGCAGGGCCGGGAGGTCGTCCTCGCGCTCCCAGCCATCCGCGAATGCCTCGCGGCGGGCCGGCTCGAAGCGGCCGGTCGGATTCGCGGTGGCCCCGCGGCCGCGCCGACGCTCCGCCGGCGGCGTGGACTCCGCGAGCCGCGGACCCGCCCCATCATCCCCGCCCGTCCTGACCACGCCCCGCTCCCCGGCCGATCCCACGGCGGAATACTAGAACATAAAGAGAACATCGGCAATTGCCGCGCATCGAGGCAGGACGGCGTTGCGCGACTTTGTTAAGGGCGCCCGATGTTCACGGCTGTCGTCCATGTCGCCCGCGCGGGAGGGCCCGAAGCGATCGAGGCGCTGGCCGATTCCCTCTCGGCCCTCGTGGAGGGCGTGGCGGCGGGGGTGATCGGGGACGCGGTGATCGTGGCGCGCGACCCGGACGACCGCGACCTCGCCCTGGTGGCGGACCGCACCGGCGCGGCCCTGGTGGCGCGCGGGGCCGATCCCTGGCTCGCGGCCGCCGCGGTGGCGCGCCGCACCTGGCTGCTCTGCCTGGAGGCGGGCGATCTGCCGGCGGAGGGCTGGATCCGCACCCTCGACCGCTTCGCCGGGACGGCGCCTCCGACGCTCGCCGTGGGGCGGCTGCGGCGCGGCCACGCTCCCCGCCTCTCCCGACTCGCCGCCCGCTGGGAGGCGTGGCTCGGCACCCGCCGCGTGCGGGCCGGCGACGTCGTGCGGCGCGAGGCCCTGGCCGCCGGGCTGCCCTTCGGCGCCCGGCAGCGGGTGCGGCGGCTCAACGGCGCGCTGCTGCGCGAGTAGTCACCCGGCTCCGCGGCGCAGGTGCTCGTCCAGGCGCGGCATGATCTCGACGAAGTTGCAGGGCCGGTGCCGGTAGTCGAGCTGAGCGGCCAGGATCCCGTCCCAGGCGTCGCGGCAGGCCCCGGGGGAGCCCGGCAGCACGAAGACGTAGGTCGCCCCGGCGACGCCGGCGGTCGCCCGCGACTGCAGGGTCGAGGTGCCGATCTTGTCGTAGGAGAGGCGGTGGAAGATCGCCGAGAAGCCGTCCATGCGCTTCTCGAACAGCGGCTCCAGGGCCTCGGGCGTGACGTCCCGTCCGGTGAAGCCGGTGCCGCCCGTGGTGATGACGGCATCGACGGCCGGATCGGCGATCCAGGCGCGCACCTGTCCGCGGATCGCCTCGACCTCGTCGCGGACGATGGCGCGGGCGGCGAGCGCGTGGCCGGCCTCGGTGAGGCGGCCGGCCAGGGCGTCGCCGGAGCGGTCCTCCGCGAGGCTGCGGGTGTCCGAGACGGTCAGCACCGCGATCCGCAGGGGGATGAAGGGACGGCTGGTGTCGAGGGGCATGAGGTGAACTCCGCCGCGTGAACCCTCCCCCGCAGACGGGGGAGGGCTCCTCCCTAGAGCTGCGCCGCCCGGAAGGTGTCGCAGGATTGCGTCTGGCCGCTGCGGAAGCCGGTCTGGAACCAGCGCATGCGCTGGGCCGAGGAGCCGTGCGTGAAGGAATCCGGCACCACGTAGCCCTGGCTCTGCTTCTGCAGGCGGTCGTCGCCGATGGCGTTCGCGGCCGCCAACGCCTCCTCGACGTCGCCCTGCTGGATGGAGTTGAAGCGCTCGTCGGAGTTCTTGGCCCAGACGCCCGCGAGGCAATCCGCCATCAGCTCGATGCGCACCGAGAGCTGGTTCGAGCTGCGCTCGTCGACCTGCTGCTGCTTCTGCTGCACCTTGCCGAGGATGCCGAGGATGTCCTGAACGTGGTGGCCGACCTCGTGGGCGATCACGTAGGCGTAGGCGAAGTCGCCCTTGACGTGGAAGCGCTGCTCCATCTCCTGGAAGAAGGAGGTGTCGAGATAGACCTTCTTGTCGAGCGGGCAGTAGAACGGCCCCATCGCGGCCCGGGCCATGCCGCAGCCGCTGCGCGTGCCGCCCTGGTAGAGCACCATCGTGGTCGGCGTGTACTGGTGGCCGGTCTGGTTCGGCAGCACCTGGCTCCAGACGTCCTCGGTGTTGCCGAGGATGGCGGCGGCGAAGCGGCCGCTCTGGTCGGTGGGGGCGCCGGTGCGGCGCTGCCCCTCCGGAGCCTGGCGCTGCTCCTGCGGCGCCCGCGTGCGGTTCAGGGTCTCGGCCCCGCCGATCAGGATCGACGGGTTGATGCCCGTGACCCAGCCGATGATGCACAGGATCACGATGGTGCCGATGCCGAGGCCGCCGGCCCCGCCGCCCGGGAAGCCGAAGCCGCCGCCTCCGCCCTCGCCGCGGCGATCCTCGATGTTCTCGGAGGTCCGAAAGTCTTCCCAGCGCATGGTCCGTCACCCGTTGGCTCCGGCCGGACGGCTACGCGGGCCGGCCTCCGGGCTCAAGAGTAATCGACGCCGCCCGGCACGGTTCCGCTTCAGCCGGCCGCGTCGAGGGCGCTCCGCAGCGCCCGGAAGTCGCGCCACGCGAGCCGCTTCTGCAGCGGTTGGCGCAGCAGGTAGGCGGGGTGGAGCGTGGCCAGGAGCCGGATCTCGCGCGTTCCCGTCTGGTACGGGTACCAGCGCCCGCGCGACTTCAGGATCCCGTCCGTCGTGCCGGCCAGCGTCTGCGTCGCGACTCCGCCGAGGCAGACCACGAAGTCCGGATCGGCGAGCGCCACCTGCCGCTCGATGAAGGGCTTGCAGGTGGCGATCTCCTGGGGCGTCGGGTTGCGGTTCCCCGGCGGACGCCAGGGCACCACGTTGCCCACGTAGGCGCTGGTGCGGTCGAGGCCGATCGCCGCCATCATCCGATCGAGGAGCTGGCCCGAGCGGCCCATGAAGGGCTTGCCCACCCGGTCCTCGTCGGCGCCGGGCGCCTCGCCCACGAACATGACCCGGGCCGAGGGCTCGCCATCCGCGAAGACGAGGTTCTTGGCGGTGAAGCGCAGCGGGCAGCTCTCGAAGCGGGCGAGGAGCGATTCCAGCTCCTCCAGCGAGGCGGCCGTGCGGGCGAGCTCGCGGGCGTCGCCCGCCGCCTCGCCGGGCTCGGCGGCGGCCGAGCGGCCGAAGGTGCTGGCGCGGGCGCTCGGACGAGGCGCCGCGGCGGGCCGGGCCGAGGTCAGCGGCGGCGGGGGCGCCTCGGGCTCCGGCGCGGGCCGGGCGGGCGCGCGGACCGCGCTCTCGGCGAAACGGTCGTGCGGCGCCTCGTCCAGCGCCGCGTCGACGCCGGCCGCGACGTGGAAATCGAGATAGGCGAGGAGGTCGCGGTCGTCCGTCATCCTCCCGATGTGGCAAGACTCTCGGCTGTGGACAACGGCCGGGCGCGGACTCTCCCGTGCGGCACGGTGCGCGCGGCCCCTCCGTCGGCTTGCGCCGCGGGCCGGGGAGTCGCACGGTCCGGGGATTGGAACCGCTTGAGCCTGCGCGAGATAGTTTATATGTGAACGATCTCGACCCGGGATGCGAGACGCGAGGGAGGGGACGGATGGAGTTGCCGGAACGCGAGGCGATGGACTTCGACGTGGTCGTCGTCGGGGCGGGCCCGGCCGGGCTCGCGACGGCGATCCACCTGAAGCAGCTCGCCGCCGAGGCCGGCACCGAGGTGTCGGTGGTGGTGGTGGAGAAGGGCGGCGAGGTTGGCGCGCACATCCTGTCGGGCGCGGTGATCGACCCGGTCGGCCTCGACCGCCTGCTGCCGGAATGGCGCCAGGACCCCGACCGTCCCCTGAAGACCGAGGTGGTCAAGGACGAGTTCATGTTCCTCGGCCCGGCGGGCGGCCTCTCTCTGCCGAACGTCGCCTTCCCGCGCCTGATGTCGAATCACGGCAATTTCGTCGGCTCGCTCTCGAACGTGAGCAAGTATCTCGGCCGCAAGGCGGAGGAGCTCGGCGTCGAGATCTACCCGGGCTTCCCGGCCGCCGAGGTGCTCATCGACGCGGCCGGCGCCGTGGTGGGCGTCGCCACCGGCGACCTCGGCATCGCCAGGGACGGGAAGCCGCGCGACGACTTCACCCGCGGCATGGAACTGCGCGCCCGCTACACGGTCTTCGCCGAGGGCGCCCGCGGCTCGCTCACCAAGCGGGTCATCGACCGCTACAAGCTCAACCAGCATTCCGACCACCAGAAGTACGGGCTCGGCGTCAAGGAGCTGTGGCAGGTCAAGCCGGAGAAGTTCCGCCCCGGCCTCGTCCAGCACACGATGGGCTGGCCGCTGCCCAACAAGGCCGGTGGCGGCTCCTGGCTCTACCACTTCGACGATCACCTCGTGTCCGTGGGCTTCGTCACGCACCTGAACTACGAGAACCCGACCCTGTCGCCGTTCGAGGAGTTCCAGCGCTTCAAGACCCACCCGATGATCCGCGAGGTCTTCGAGGGTGCCAAGCGCATCGGCTACGGCGCCCGCGCGATCATGGAGGGCGGCTGGCAATCGGTGCCGAAGCTGGTCTTCCCGGGCGGCTGCCTGGTCGGCGACTCGGCGGGATTCGTGAACGTGCCGCGCATCAAGGGCTCGCACAACGCGATCCTGTCCGGGATCCTGGCGGCCAAGGCGCTCCACGCCGCCGTGGCCGCCGACCGGCGCCAGGACGAGATCACCGACTACGACACCGGCTGGCGCGACAGCGAGATCGGCTACGACCTCAAGCGGGTGCGCAACGTCAAGCCGCTGTGGTCGCGATACGGCACGCTGGTCGGCGTCGGGCTCGGCGGCCTCGACATGTGGCTGAACGAACTCGCCGGGCTCTCCCTGTTCGGCACCCTCAAGCACGGCAAGCCGGATTACGCCTGCACCAAGCCGCTCAAGGACGTCACGCCGATCAAGTACCCGAAGCCGGACGGCGTCCTCACCTTCGACCGGCTCTCCTCGGTCTACCTGTCGAACACCAACCACGAGGAGGATCAGCCGGTCCACCTCCAGGTGAAGGACATGGGGCTGCAGAAGACTTCGGAGCACGACGTCTTCGGCGGCCCGTCCGCCCGCTACTGTCCGGCCGGCGTCTACGAGTGGATCGAGGAGGGCGGCGCGCCGCGCTACCAGATCAACGCGCAGAACTGCGTCCACTGCAAGACCTGCGATATCAAGGACCCGAACCAGAACATCAACTGGGTGACCCCGGAGGGTCCCGGCGGGCCGAACTACGTGAACATGTAGCCGGCACTGCGACCCTCCCCCTCTGCGGGGGAGGGAATCACGGCGGGCGCGACTCCTCTTAAGAAAACCACCGCTTGCGCTTGGCTCATTTCGTGCTTGAACTCTGAGGTGAAGTCACGGGATGCGCCGCGCCGTCGGCGAGAGGGAGGGCCTCCGATGCGATCCTCACGCCTGACCACGTTCATCTTCATCGGGATGCTGCTCGGCATCGCGGTCGGCTACGCCTGCAGCATCGCCTGGCCGGATCCCCAGACGTCGAAGGAGATCGCGGGCTACATCTCGCTCATCAGCGACATCTTCCTGCGGCTGATCAAGATGATCATCGCGCCCCTGGTCTTCTCGACGCTGGTGGTCGGCATCGCCCACATGGGCGACACGGCCGCGGTGGGGCGGGTCGGCGGCAAGGCGCTGCTGTGGTTCGTGGGCGCCTCGCTGTGCTCGCTGCTGCTCGGGCTCGTGATGGTCAACCTGCTGCGGCCGGGCGACGCCCTCAACCTGCCCCTGCCGGATGTCGGCGCCGCCACCAACCTCAAGGCCGCCTCGCTGTCGCTGAAGGAGTTCGTCACCCACCTCGTGCCCAAGAGCGCCGTCGAGGCGATGGCGAACAACGAGATCCTGCAGATCGTGGTGTTCTCGGTGTTCTTCGGGGTGGCGCTGGCCGCGCTGGGCGAGAAGGGACACGCGCTGGCGGAGGGCATCGAGGGGCTGGCCGACGTGATGCTGAAGATCACCGGCTACGTGATGATGTTCGCGCCGGTCGCGGTCTTCGCGGCGATCGCCGCCACCATCACCACCCAGGGGCTCGGCGTCCTCATCACCTACGGCAAGTTCATGGTCGAGTTCTACTTCAGCCTCGCGGTGCTGTGGGGGCTCCTGGTGCTGGCCGGCTTCGCCCTCGTCGGCGGGGGCGGCATCCGGCGCCTCCTCGACCTGATCAAGGAGCCCTTCGTGCTCGCCTTCTCGACCGCGTCGAGCGAGGCGGCCTACCCGAAGACCCTCTCGAACCTCGAACGCTTCGGGGTGCCGAACCGCATCACCAGCTTCGTGCTGCCGATGGGCTACTCGTTCAACCTCGACGGCTCGATGATGTACTGCACCTTCGCGGTGATGTTCATCGCCCAGGCCTACAACATCCCGCTGACGCTCAGCCAGCAGCTGACCATGCTGCTCCTGCTGATGGTGACCTCGAAGGGCATGGCGGGCGTGCCCCGCGCCTCGCTGGTGGTGATCTCCGCGACCCTCTCGACCTTCCACATCCCGGAGGCGGGCCTGCTGCTGATCATCGGCATCGACCAGTTCCTCGACATGGGGCGCTCGGCGACGAACGTGCTCGGCAACAGCGTCGCCACGGTGGCGGTGGCCAAGTGGGAGGGGCAGCTCACCCTGACCGATCACCGCCTCGACCGCGACGTCAGCCCGCTGCCCGAACCGGCGGAGTAGCGATGCGCGCCCTCTCCGTCGCGCTCGCCGCCCTTCTCGCCGCCGCACCCGCCCGCGCCGTCGAGGTGCTGACGGGCACGCTCCAGAAGGCGGCGGCGAGCGGCGCGGTGGTCGTCGGCTACCGGACCGCCTCGATTCCCTTCTCGTACCTGGAGGAGGGGAGGGCGGATCACCCGGTCGGCTACGCCATCGACCTCTGCCAGGAGATCGTCGACGACATCGGCAAGGCGATCGGCCGCGAGGACCTCGCGCTGCGCTACGCGCCGGTGACCTCGGAGAACCGCATCCCGGCCCTGGTCGACGGCACGATCGATCTCGAATGCGGCTCGACGACCGCCAATGCCGAGCGGCGGCGCAGCGTCGCCTTCTCCCCGGTGACCTTCGTGAGCGCGACGAAGCTGCTGGTGCCGCGCGGCTCCACCATCGCCTCCTACCGGGATCTCGGCGGCAAGCGCGTGGTGGTCACGGCCGGGACCACCAACGAGGGGGCGGTGCGGGCGCTCCTGGCGCGCCTGAAGCTCGAGGCGCAGATCCTGACCGGGCGCGACCACGCGGAATCCTTCGCGATGGTCCGGGACGGCCGCGCCGATGCCTTCGCCCTCGACGACGTTCTGCTCTACGGGCTGATCGCGCGCGCCGGCGAGGCGGGCCAGGGCTTCACCGTCCTGCCCGACAAGCTCTCCTTCGAGCCCTACGGGATCATGTTCCGCAAGGACGACCCGGCCCTCGCCGCCGTGGTCGCCGGCACCTTCGCGCGCCTCGCCGAGAGCCGGGAGTTGCGCTGGATGTACGAGAAGTGGTTCCTCAAGCGGCTGCCGGGCGGGGCGCGGCTCAACGTTCCGATGTCCGACGAATTGCGGACGAGCTTCCAGGTGCTCGGCCTGGACGAGTGAGGCACAGGCGTGGGGTGTCGCGCGACGCGTGACCTTCCGCAGGGGGTATGGCTGATCGAGGAGACCGGAGGTCTCTCGTCGTGCGCTTTCGTCTTTGAAAAGCGCTACGTTGGTAGAAAGTTGTGCCATTCCAGCTCGCGCGGGATCCCCTCTCCCGCACGGGCTAGCGTGTTCACACTTCGCCTCCCGGCATCAAAAAAGCGCTTCTTTCGCAGTTGCTTGAACGGAACCCAGGAGACCCGCGGGATCCCCTCTCCCGTGCGGGAGAGGGGTAGGGGTGAGGGTCCCGGACCGTGCCGTCATCAAGCGGCGACTGTCGTGCTGGCGGCGGGACACTTCAGTCTTCTTGCTGAACCACCTGGACCCTCACCCCTGCCCCTCTCCCGCACGGGAGAGGGGTTCCCCGCGCCACATCCGGGAACCATCGTGTGTCGACGCAAGTATCTGCCCTGTTTTTATTTTTCGCGCTCTGTGAATCCGCAAGCCCGTGCGGGAGAGGGGCAGGGGATCGGAGATCCCGCGTGAGGGTCCAGGTGGTTCAGCAAGTATTCTGACGTGTCCTGCTGCCAGCACGACAGTCTAAGCTTGATGACGGCACGGTCCGGGACCCTCACCCCTACCCCTCTCCCGCACGGGAGAGGGGATCCCGCGGGTCTCCTCAGTTCCGTTCAAGTAACTGTGAAAGAAGAGCTTTTTCATGCAGATAGGCGAAGTGTGAACACGCTAGCCCGCACGGGAGAGGGGTTCCCCGCGCCACACCCGGGAACCGTCGTGTGTCGTCTCATGTGTCGACGTAAGTATCTTCCATATCTGTATTTTTTGCGTTCTGTGAATCGGCTAACCCACTTGGGAGAGGGGAGAAGCCCCTCTTATTTTCCACGGACATTCCTGCCCAGAGCGGGAGCGCTTCGCGCGTCGCTCGCCAATTTAAGAAAAGCTTATGATCAAACGCGCTCCGCCGCCGCTGCCTCGCTCATCCGAAGCTGAGACCCAGTCGATCTCTGTACAGAGACTCGATTGCGTGCCAGACCATCGAGGCCGGGGCCGCTCTCGGCACAGTCTTCGACTTCCTCCGCCGAGCCTTTATCGCCGGCGGAGCGTTTTCACGATGATATAGGACCTGGAACAGCCGAACTATCCCGGCTTGTCCTGCGACAGCCAGGCGAGCGCCTCCGCCCCGGTGAGCGGCGTCGGGTCCCAGCGGGCCGGATGCTCGACGGCCTCGCGCAGCAGGCGCTTGTAGACCTGGCGCGGCACCTCGGTGGCGCCGAACTGGGCGAGGTGGCTGGTCACGAACTGCGCGTCAAGGAGGCGGTAGCCGTCGCGGCGCAGCCGCGCGGCGAGGTGGACCAGGGCGATCTTGGAGGCGTCGCGGGCGAAGTGGAACATGCTCTCGCCGAAGAAGGCGCCGCCCAGCGACACGCCGTAGAGCCCGCCGATCAGCGCGCGCGGCTCGCCCCCGTAGACCTCGACCGTGTGGCAGTAGCCGAGGTCGTACAATTCGCCGTAGAGGGCGCGGATGCGGCCGTTGATCCAGGTGCGGGCGCTCTCGCGGCGCGGCGCGGCGCAGCCGGCGATCACCGCGTCGAAGTCCCGGTCCACCGCCACCTCGTAGGCGTCCGAGCGCAGGGTCCGGGCGAGCCGGCTCGCCACGTGGAAGCGGTCGAGGGGCAGGATGCCCCGCTCCCGCGGCTCGACCCAGTAGATCGCCGGGTCGTCGGCATCCTCCGCCATCGGGAAGATGCCGGCCGCGTAGGCCTTGAGCAGGATCTCAGGCGTGATCTCGACGAAGACGCTGCCGTGCATCGAGGGCTTCCGGTCGAGAGAGGTCCGCATTCTCCACGGGGCGGGCGGCCCTTGCAAACGGCTCCGGCGTCAGCCGGCTTCGAGACCCCCGGTCCGCAGGAACTCCTCCAGCCAGTGGATGTCGTAGAGGCCGTTCTGGATGTCGGGGTTGCGCACCAGGGTGCGGAAGAGCGGCAGCGTGGTGTCGACCCCGTCGACCACGAACTCGTCCAGCGCCCGGCGCAGGCGCATCAGGCACTCGGTCCGGGTGCGGCCGTGCACGATCAGCTTGCCCAGCAGGCTGTCGTAGTGCGGCGGGATCCTGTAGCCCTGGAAGGCCGCCGAATCGACCCGCACGCCGAGGCCCCCCGGCGGATGGAAGTAGGTGATGGTGCCCGGCGAGGGCCGGAAGGTCGCCGGGTGCTCGGCGTTGATGCGGCACTCGATGGCGTGGCCCTCGACCCGCACGTCCTCCTGGCGCACAGACAGGGGGGCGCCCGCCGCCACCCGGATCTGCTCGTTCACGAGGTCGATCCCGGTGATCATCTCCGTGACCGGGTGCTCCACCTGGATGCGGGTGTTCATCTCGATGAAGTAGAACTGCCCGTCCTCGTACAGGAACTCGATCGTGCCGGCGCCCGTGTAGCCGAGTTCCTGCATGGCCCGGGCGCAGATGCCGCCGATGCGCTCGCGCATCTCGGTGTTGAGCGCCGGGGAGGGACCCTCCTCCCAGACCTTCTGGTGGCGGCGCTGCAGCGAGCAGTCGCGCTCGGCGAGGTGGATCGCCCCACCGCGCCCGTCGCCCAGCACCTGCACCTCGATGTGGCGCGGCTTGGAGAGGTACTTCTCGATGTAGACCGCGTCGTCGCCGAAGGCGGCCTTCGCCTCGGTGCGCGCGGTGGCCAGCGCCGTCTCCAACTCGTCCTCGGAGCGCGCGACCTTCATGCCGCGGCCGCCGCCGCCGGAAGCGGCCTTGATCAGCACCGGGTAGCCGATCTCGGCCGCGACCCGCCGCGCCTCGTCCGGGTCGGTGACGCCGCCGTCGGAGCCGGGCACGCAGGGGATGCCGAGCCGCGTCGCCGTGCGCTTGGCCTCGATCTTGTCCCCCATCACCCGGATGTGCTCGGCCTTGGGCCCGATGAAGGCGATGCCGTGATGGCCGAGCACCTCGGCGAAGCGCGCGTTCTCCGACAGGAAGCCGTAGCCCGGATGCACCGCGTCCGCCCCGGTGATCTCGCAGGCCGCGATGATCGACGGGATGTTGAGGTAGCTGTCGCGGGCGGGCGGCGGGCCGATGCAGACGCTCTCGTCGGCGAGCCGCACGTGCATGGCGTCGGCGTCGGCCGTGGAGTGGACCGCCACGGTGGCGATGCCGAGTTCCTTGGCGGCCCGCAGCACGCGCAGCGCGATCTCGCCCCGGTTCGCGATCAGGATCTTGTCGAACATCGCTCCGCCGCTACTCGATCACCAGGAGGGGCTCGCCGAACTCCACCGGCTGGCCGTCCTCGATGAAGATCGCCGTGACGGTGCCGGCGCGGGGCGCCACGATGTCGTTGAAGGTCTTCATGGCCTCCACGAGGAGGAGCCGCGCGCCGCTCTCGACCCGCGCGCCCACCTCCACGAAGGGCTTGGCCTCCGGAGACGGGCGCCGGTAGGCGGTGCCGACCATCGGCGAGAGCACCGCGCCCGGATGGGCCGCCAGCGCCCGGGCGTCGGCCTCGGCGCTCGGGACGGTGGTGGGCACGGCCGCCGCCGGGAGGGGGGGCGCCGCCACCGGCGGGGCGACCGGCACCTGGAACGTGGCCGCCATGCGCTCGCGGGCGACGCGGATGCGCAGGTCGCCCTTCTCGACCTCGATCTCGGTCAGGTCGGTCTCGGCGATCAGGGTCGCGAGCTGGCGCACCAGATCGGGATCGAAGGGCTCTTGCTTGGACATGCTCGGGCAATCGACTCTGTGGCGAGGGAGCCCGCGGGATGTAGGGCACCGCGACGCTCGGCGCCGGTCTTGGCCGGCGCCGGAGCGCGCTCTTACCCGATCGGCCGGGGCTGGGATAGACCGGAGGACGGCCTCCGCCTCAGCAGGTGGCGTGGCCGCACTGGCGCACGCCCGCGATCGTCTTGCGGATCGGGTCCGCGCCGACCGCGCCCGGGATCACCTCGTCCCCGATGATGAAGGCGGGCGTACCCGACAGGCCGAGCTTGTCGCCGAGCCCGACATTCTCCTGCAGCACCGCCTGCACGTCGGGGGCCTGCATGTCCTTCTGCAGGCGGGCGATGTCGGCGCCCATCTCCTTGGCCACCTGGATCGCCCGCTCGCCGTTCACGCGGCCGCGGGTCTCCAAGAGCTTGGTGTGGTACTCGAACAGCTTGTCGCCCTTGAGCTGCTGGCGCACCGCGAGCGCGACCTTGCTGGCCTCGACCGAGTCCGGGCCGAGCACGGGGAAGTCCTTCAGCACGACCTTGAGCTTCGGATCGCTCTTGAGGATGGCCTGGACGTCGCCGAGCGCCCGCTTGCAGTAGCCGCAATTGTAATCGAAGAACTCGACCAGCGTGACGTCGCCGTTCGGGTTGCCGGCGACGTAGCTCGTCGCGGCGTTGTGCAGGACGTCCCGGGTCTCCTTGAGGGCGCTGGCCTGGGCCTGGCGCTGGGCCTCCTGCTGGCGCTTCTCCAGCTCGGCCATCGCCTCCTGCAGCACCTCGGGGTTCTTGAGCAGGTAATCCCGGATCACGCCCTCGATGGCTTGGCGCTGCGCGTCGGTCATCGGCGCCTCGGCCCGGGTCGGGGCGGCGGCGAGCGCGAGGCCCCCCGTGAGGGCGAGCGCGGGCAGGAGGCGGGAAAGGGGCAGCATCATCGTCCTCGTGGGCGTCTAGGGCGGACGGCGGGCGTCGCGCGGACGCAGCGATAGTCGCGTGGTTAGGCGGTTTCGCGGCGTGCGGCAAATCACGGTTGTGGGGGCGTTGCGGAGGGGAGGGGAAAGGGCCTAACTGGCCGGACCCATCGATCGCGCTGGCGGCGACCGGCCCCCGCCGACGCCGTCTCCGTCCAGGCGCGGGAACCCCTCTCCCGTGCGGGAGAGGGGCAGGGGTGAGGGTCCAGGTGGTTCAGCAGGACACCTGAACCGGTCCGCTGCCAGCACCACCGTGGTGGACGCTTGGTGCAGGGTTCGGGGCCCTCACCCCTACCCCTCTCCCGCACGGGAGAGGGGATCCCGCGTCGGACGGGCGACCGTCGAGGCCTCACCGCTCTCCGGACACCGCTCATGCCCACCGACCCGCTTCTCTCCCGCCGTGCCGCGCGCGTTGCCCCGTTCCTCGCCATGGACGTGCTCGCCGCCGCCGCCGTGAAGGAGCGGCGCGGGGACAGCGTCGTGCACATGGAGGTGGGCCAGCCCGCCGCGCCCGCGCCCCGCTCCGCGATCGCGGCGGCGCAGGCCGCCCTGGCGACGGGCCGGATCCCCTACACGGAGGCGCTCGGGATCGCCCCCTTGCGCGAGCGCATCGCCCGCCACTACGCCGAGGCCTACGGGATCGCCGTGCCCCCTGAGCGGATCGTCGTGACCACGGGCTCCTCGGCCGGGTTCGTGCTCGCCTTCCTGGCCCTGTTCGACGCGGGCGCACGGGTGGCCATCGCCGAGCCGGGCTACCCGGCCTATCGCAGCATCCTGCAGGCCCTCGACCTCGAACCGGTGCCGCTGCGCCTGCGGGCGGAGGACGGCTTCGTGCCCACGGCCGCCCTGCTGCGGGCGGCCCAGGCCGAGCGCCCGCTCGCCGGCCTCCTGACCATGAGCCCGGCGAACCCCTCGGGAACGATGATCGACCCGGTGGCGCTCGGCGAACTCGGCCGCGCCTGCCGGGCGCTCGGCCTCGCCTTCGTGTCGGATGAGATCTACCACGGCCTCACCTACGGGGTGCCGGCCGCCACGGCGCTCGCGAGCGATCCGGAGGCGGTGATCATCAACTCCTTCTCGAAGTACTACTGCATGACCGGCTGGCGGATCGGCTGGATGGTGGTGTCCGAGGCCCTGGTGCGGCCGATCGAGCGGCTGGCGCAGAACCTCTACATCTCGGCGCCCTACCTGTCGCAGGTGGCGGCGCTCGCCGCCTTCGACGCGACCGAGGAGCTGGAGGCGGTCAAGGCCGACTACGCTCGGGCCCGCGCGCTGCTCCTCAACGCATTGCCGGGGCTCGGCCTCGGCGACGTGCATCCGGCCGACGGCGCCTTCTACCTCTACGCGGACGTGGCCCGGCTCACCAATGATGCGAGCACCTTCTGCCGCCGGATGCTCGACGAGGCCGGCGTCGCGGCGACGCCCGGCCTCGACTTCGATCCGGCCGAAGGCCACCACCACCTGCGCTTCTCCTTCGCGGGGGGCGAGAAGGAGGCGCACGAGGCGGTGCGGCGGCTGAAGGGGTGGCTGGGCTGAGCCTCACGCGCTCGCGAGGGCGAGGCGCAGGCCGAAGCCGATCAGCAGGGCGCCGAACAGGCCGCGCCGCAGGCGCTCCCATCCCGGTGAGCGGCCCAGGCAGCGGCCGAGCGCGGCGCCGCCCAGGGCGTAGAGCCCGTCGAAGACGAGCCCGACGCCGACCAGGATCGTCCCCAGCAGGAGGAAGCCGCCACCCCTCTGCTCCGGCCGCGCGAAATGCGGCAGCAGCACCGAGCAGAACAGCAGGGCCTTGGGATTGGTGATGTTGGTGAGGAGGCCGCGCCGGACCGCCCCCCACCACGAGACGGGCGACGGCGCGTCGCCCGAGGACGGGACCGGCTCCGCGCGCAGCACGCCGATGCCGAGCCAGACGAGGTAGGCGGCGCCGACGACCCGCAACGCCGCGAAGAGGCCGGGCGAGGCCGCGAGCAGGGCCGCGAGGCCGAGCCCGGCCAGGGCCACGTGGGCGGCGCGGGCGAGGGCGAGACCAATCGCGATCGCCATCGCCGGTCCGCGGCCCTGCGCGATCCCGGTCTGCAGCACCAGCGCCATGTCGGGCCCCGGCATCAGGTAGGCGACGGCGAGCGCCCCGACGAAGATCCACGGTTCCGTCATGTCGCGACCTCCCGGGTGTGATGGCCGGGAGATTAGGACGCGAGGGTGGGGCAGGTCCGTGCGTTCTGCGCTAGGATGACGGGACTCCTTGGCAGATCCTGCCACATCTCCGCCCCAGGCAGCGCAATCATGCCACAACCGACGCTCGACGCCATCGACCGGCGCGTCCTCGCGGCCCTGCAGCGGGAGGCCCGGCTGACCAATGTGCAACTGGCCGACGAGGTCGGCCTCTCGCCGTCCCCGTGCCTGCGCCGGCTGCGTCGCCTGGAGCGGGACGGCGTGATCGCGGGTTACGCCGCGCGGCTCGACCGCGCGGGCATCGGGCTCGGGCTGACGGTTTTCGTGGAGGTGCGGGTGGGGCGTCACCACGAGGAGGCGACGGCGGCGATCCGGGAGGCGGTGGCGACCGTGCCGGCGATCGTCTCCTGCCACCTCGTTTCGGGGCAGGCGGATTTCCTGCTCCAGGTCGTCGTGCCGGACTTGGCCGCCTACGAGCGCCTGCTCCTCGACACGCTGCTCAGGCTGCCGGGCGTCAGCGACGTGCGCAGCAACTTCGCGATCCAGACCGTGAAAGCGGAGGGACCGCTGCCCCTCGGCCACCTGCCGGGGGCGGGCCGCGCGTAACCGCCGCCAATCAGACCCACGCCCCCCGCGCGTCCTCCGCCGCCTGCCGGATCGCCGCGATGTTGGCCGCGTAGGCGTCGCGCCCGCCCCGGAAGGTGGCCGAGCCCGCCACCAGCGCGTTGGCGCCCGCCCGCACCACGGCGGGCGCGGTCTCGGCCGTGACGCCGCCGTCGACCTCGATGTCGATCGCCCGGCCGCCGATCATGGCGCGCACGCGCGCCACCGTCTCGCAGACCGAGCCGATGAAGCTCTGGCCGCCGAAGCCGGGATTGACCGTCATGCACAGCACGAGGTCAGCCATGTCGAGCAGGGGCTCCACCAGCGCGGCCGGCGAGCCCGGGTTGATCGCGATCCCGGCCCGCTTGCCGAGCGCCCGGATGGTCTGGAGGGAGCGGTGGATGTGCGGCCCGGCCTCGGCATGGACCGTGATCGTGTCGGCCCCCGCCTTCGCGAAGGCGTCGAGGTACGGATCGGCCGGGGCGATCATCAGGTGGACGTCGAACGGCGCGGTGGTGTGCGGGCGCAGGGCCTTCACCACGTCCGGGCCGATCGTGATGTTGGGCACGAAGTGGCCGTCCATCACGTCGACGTGGATCCAGTCCGCGCCGGCCGCGACCACGTCGCGGACCTCCTCGCCGAGCCGCGCGAAATCGGCCGAGAGGATCGAGGGGGCGATGACGAGAGGACGGGTCATGGCATGTGCCTCACACAACGGCGAAAGGCCAGGATCGGAGGATCCCGGCCCGGCCGGCCGCGACGGTGGAGGAGGTGGGACGGCTCAGCGCCGGCGGAACTGGCTGCCGCCGCGCATCGGCGGGCGGGGACCGGAGCGCTCGTCCTTGTGGCGGAACACCAGGCGGCCCTTCTCCAGGTCGTAGGGCGACATCTCGACGGTGACGCGGTCGCCGGCCAGAGTCTTGATGCGGTTCTTCTTCATCTTGCCGGCCGTGTAGGCCACGATCTCGTGACCCTGGTCGAGCTGCACGCGGTAGCGCGCGTCCGGCAGGATCTCCAGAACGAGACCCTCGAACTGCATCAACTCTTCTTTCGCCATCCACACTCTCCGCCCAGGTGCCGTCGCGGGCGGCGTCCCAGGATACCTGTCTGTCGAATCCAGCGCGAGCG
This sequence comes from Methylobacterium sp. JK268, assembly GCF_054052225.1. NCBI lineage: Bacteria > Pseudomonadati > Pseudomonadota > Alphaproteobacteria > Hyphomicrobiales > Methylobacteriaceae > Methylobacterium > Methylobacterium sp. JK268. The sequence continues at coordinate 64,996 of NZ_JBSVZN010000032.1, forward strand.
GTCGAGGCTGAGGGAGCACGGCGGGAGGCCCGGGGGCTTGGCGGCCGTCGAACGCGAGAGTGCATGTAAGGGCGCCCGGCAGGGCGCGCAAGCCGTGCCGGTGACGAAGTCCACCGTTCGTCATCGCGGGAGAACCCGGCGCCCTTTCGGACGCCGGGCCCCGATCGAGGGCGTGTCGAGACGACGCCTTACTGCGTCAGCTCGTTGCCGGTGTAGTCGATGCGGCCGTCGGCGGCCTTCTTCCAGACGTACATCACGTAGTCGGGACGCGTGATGTCGCCCTTCTTGTCGTAGGAGATGTCGCCGATCACGGTCTTGAACGGCTTGCCGGCGTGCATCACCTCGGCGACCTTCTTGCCGTCGGTCGACTTGGCCTGCTCCATCGCCTCCTTGAGGATCTGCACGGCGGCGTAGGAGTACAGCGTGTAGGCCTCGGGGTCGATGTTCTTGGCCTTGAACTCGGCGACCGCGTCCTTGGCGTTGGGGTTCTTGCGGGCGTCGGGCGCGAAGGTCATCAGGGTGCCGTCGGCGCCGGGACCGGCGATCTGGGCGAACTCCTTGTCGGTGATGCCGTCGCCGCTCATCAGGGGCACGTTCAGGCCCTGGTCGTGCATCTGGCGCACGATCAGGCCTGCCTCCGGGTGCAGGCCGCCGTAATAGACCACGTCGGTCTTGGCCTGCTTCAGCTTCGAGACCAGGGCCGAGTAGTCCTTCTCGCCCGGGTTGATGCCCTCGAACAGCACGTCCTTGGCGCCCTTGGCCTTCAGGGCCTTGAGCGTCTCGTCGGCGAGGCCGCGGCCGTACGGGGTCTTGTCGTGCACGAAGGCGATGTTCTTGCCCTTGAAGTGGCTGGCGAGGTAGGCGCCGGCCACCGCGCCCTGCTGGTCGTCGCGGCCGCAGGTGCGGAACGTGTTCCAGAGCTTGCGCTCGGTGAACTTCGGGTTGGTCGAGGCCGGGGTGATCTGGACGATGCCGGATTCCGCGTAGACCTCGGAGGCCGGGATCGAGACGCCGGAGTTGAAGTGGCCGACCACGGCCTTCACACCCTCGGCCGAGAACTTGTTGGCGACGGAGACGCCCTGCTTGGGATCCGAGGCGTCGTCACCCTCCACCAGCACGACCTTCTGGCCCAGGATGCCGCCGGCCTTGTTGATGTCCTCGACCGCCTGCGTGGCGCCGTTCTTGAGCTGGGCGCCGAAGGCGGCGTTGGCGCCGGTCAGCGGGCCCACGACGCCGATCTTGATCTGCGCCTGCGCCGCGCCGGCGAAGGTCAGGCCGGCCGCCAGGACAAGGCCGGGCAACAGCGTGCGTTTCATCGTGTCTCTCCTCTGGATCAGACGTGACCGCGTGTTGGGCCCTTCGGCCATCGTACCGGGGACGCTCCCCCCGGAACCCGTGGAACTGGTGACGCCCTCACGCCTCGGCGCGCGGCCGCTCGCGCCAGGTCAGCGGACCCGTGCGCTCGTAGAGCCAGCGATACTGCGTGGTCATCTGCCGCGCGCGGGTGGCGCGGTAGCCGGCCGAGCCGAGGACGAGCAGCACGAGCGTGTCGATGGCGTAGAACTGGGGCGTCACCAGGGTGCCCCCGAACAGGGCGAAGTGGATGAAGCGCACCGCGGCCCCGAGCAGGAGCAGGCCCAGCACCGCCTGCCAGTAGGGCCGCCAGCCGAGCGCGATGCCGCGGGCGAGCATCCAGGCGGCCCAGCCGCCCATCACCACCGTGACGAGGAGGAAGACCGCCGCGTTCTCCTCGTAGAGGATGCCCTGCATCAGTGCCGCCCCCCTTCGAGATAGGCCGCCTTGACGGACGGGTCGTTGAGGAGGTCGCGGCCGGTCCCGCTCATCGTGATGGTGCCTGTGACCATGACGTAGCCGCGATGGGCGAGCTTGAGCGCGTGATAGGCGTTCTGCTCGACCAGGAACACCGTCATGCCGTCGCGCTCGTTCAGCTCCTTGATGACGGAGAAGATCTGCTTGACGATGAGCGGGGCGAGGCCGAGCGAGGGCTCGTCGAGGAGCAGCAGCCGCGGCCGGCTCATCAGGGCGCGGGCGATGGCCAGCATCTGCTGCTCGCCCCCCGACATGGTGCCGCCGCGCTGGTGCAGGCGCTCCTTGAGCCGCGGGAACAGCCCGCAGACCCGCTCCAGGTCCTGCGCGAAATGCGCGCCGCCGTTCACGGCGGCCCCCATCTGCAGGTTCTCGTAAACGGTCATGCGCGGGAAGATCCTGCGCCCCTCGGGCGATTGCGCGAGGTTGAGGCGGGCGATCTCGTGCGTGGGCATCTTGGTGATGTCCCGGCCCGCATAGGTGATGGTGCCCTCGCGCGCCCGCGGGCTGCCGAAGATCGTCATCATCAGGGTGGACTTGCCCGCCCCGTTCGCCCCGATCAGCGTGACGATCTCGCCCTCGTTGACGTCGAGGTCGACGCCCTTCAGGGCGATGATGTTGCCGTAATAGGTCTTCACCCCGCGCACTGTGAGGAGCGGCGGACGGGTGGCGGCGGCGCGGCCGGAGACGTCGTCCACGCGCAGGAGGGGGCCGGCGGTCACGGAGCGCTCCTCGTGGCGGCGATGCCGGCGCCGATCAGCAGGCTGCCACCGACGCGGTTGAACAGGCGCACCCGCTCCGCCCGGCCGAACAGCCCCCGCGCCCGGGCGGCGAGGACCGCGTAGCCGAGGGCGTTGAGGAAGGCGAGCGTCACGAAGGTGGCCTCGAAGCTGGCCATCTGGATCAAGAGGTCCCCTCGCGGATCGAGGAACTGGGGCAGGAAGGCGATGAAGAAGGTCAGGCTCTTGGGGTTGAGCGCCGTGACGAGCCAGGCATGGGCCGCCATGCGCAGGGCCGGCGCCCGCGTCCGCGGCGGGGCTGCGAGGCTGCCGCCGGCCCGCCACAGCTTCACGCCGAGCCAGACCAGGTAGGCGGCGCCCGCCCATTTCAGCGCCGTGAACAGGGCCGCGGAGGTCGCCAGCAAGGCGCCGAGCCCGAGCATCGAGAGCGTCATGGCGGTGAAGTCGCCGAGCGCCACTCCGATCGCGGCGGGAAAAGCGGCGCGCAGGCCGCCGCCGAGCGCGTAGGACACGACGAGCAGGATCGTCGGACCGGGGATCACCAGCAGGATCGCGGAGGCGCCCGCGAAGGCCGCGAGGGTCGCGAGCGTCATACGCCCACCTCCGCCTCGACCTTCTCCACCTCCTCGTCCTCGACGCCCAGATAGGCGGCGATGACGCTCTGGTCGCTCTGCACCTCGGCCGGCGTGCCGTCCGCGATCTTGGTGCCGTAATCGAGCACCACCACGTGGTCGGAGATCTCCATCACCACCGACATGTCGTGCTCGATGAGGAGCACCGACGTGTCGAAATCGTCCCGGATCGCCCGCAGCAGGTCGTTGAGTTCGAGGGATTCGCGCGGGTTGAGGCCGGCGGCCGGCTCGTCGAGGCAGAGCAGCACCGGATCCGTGCACATGGCCCGCGCGATCTCGAGCCGGCGCTGGTCGCCGTAGGGCAGGTCGCCCGCCGGGTCGTCCGCCCGGTGGATCAGGTTGATGCGGGTCAGCCACTCCACGGCCTTGGCGACCGCGGCTGCCTGCGCGGTCCGGTAGACCGGCAGCCCGATCAGGCCCGCGATGGAGAAGCCGGAAGCGTGCATCAGCCGGTTGTGCTGGGCAACGAGCAGGTTCTCCAGCACCGTCATGCCGGTGAAGAGGCGGATGTTCTGGAAGGTGCGGGCGACCCGCGCCCGCCGGTTCACCGCGAAGCCGGGCAGGCGCTCCAGCAGGTAGGACGACCCGTCCCGGTGCCGAAGGGTCATCATGCCCTCCGTCGGCTTGTAGAACCCGGTGATGCAGTTGAAGACCGTGGTCTTGCCGGCGCCGTTCGGACCGATCAGCCCGGTGATGTCGCCGCGCCCGACCGCGAAGGAGAGGTCGTTGACCGCGACGAGGCCGCCGAATCGCATGGTCAGGTGCTCGACGGTGAGCACCGGGTCGGCGAGGCGGGGGGAGGCGAGGGAGGCCATCAGCCGTGTCCCTCCTTCACGAGGGAGCCTGAGATGGCCTTTCGCTCCTTGAGCACGATGGAGGGCGAGCGCTCCGAGATCAGGCCGCGCGGACGCCAGATCATCATCAGCACCATGGCGAGTCCGAACAGCAGCAGCCGGTACTCGTTCGGGTCGAAGCCCTCGCCGAACACCGCCTTGAGGAAGCCGAGGTTGCGCAGCAATTCGGGCCCGCCGACCATGGCCAGCGCCGCGATGGCGACGCCGATCTGCGAGCCCATCCCGCCCAGCACCACGATGGCGAGGATGATCGCGCTCTCCAGGAAGTTGAAGCTCTCCGGGCTGACGAAGCCCTGGCGCACCGCGAAGAACGAGCCCGCGAAGCCCCCGAACATCGCGCCGAGCGCGAAGGCGGTGAGCTTGGTGTTGGTGGTGTTGATGCCGAGCGAGCGGCAGGCGATCTCGTCCTCGCGCAGCGCCTCCCAGGCTCGGCCGAGGGGCAGCCGGCGCATGCGCAGGGTGACGCCATTGGTGATCAGCGCCAGCGCCAGGATCAGGTAGTAGAGGAAGATCACCCGGTGCATCGGGCTGAAGGTGAGCCCGAGCTTGGCCGCGAACCCGTCCTCGTCGGCGGTGAAGGGGAGGCCGAAGAAGGTCACCCGCGGGATCGACGAGATGCCGGCCGAACCGCCCGAGAAGTCCGACCAGTTGATCAGGACGAGGCGGATAATCTCGCCGAAGGCGAGCGTCACGATGGCGAGGTAGTCGCCGCGCAGGCGCAGGACCGGGAAGCCGAGCAGCATGCCCCAGCAGGCGGCGAACAGCCCGGCCAGCGGCAGGCAGATCCAGAAGGAGAGGTCGAAGGTGGTCGAGAGCAGCGCGTAGGTGTAGGCGCCGACCGCGTAGAAGGCGACGTAGCCGAGGTCGAGCAGGCCCGCGAGCCCCACCACGATGTTCAGGCCCCAGCCCAGCATCACGTAGGTGAGGACCAGGATGCCGAGATCGATCCAGTAGCGCGACTCGGTCAGGCCGCCGGTGCCGAGCACGCAGATCAGCGGGAAGGCGAGCGTCGCGCCGAGGAAGACCGGCAGCGCGAGCCCGGAGAGGCGCTGGCCGGCGTTGGGTGTCGCCGCCACGGCCTCGGTGGCCTGGCGCGGCGCCGGGGTTAGCGCCCGGCGGGCGTCGCGGTTGGCCAGAACGAGCCGCTGCGCGACGCGCCCGACGAAGACGAGGCCGCAGAGGATCGCCACCAGGCCCCAGCGGGGCCTGAGGAAGAGGCCGCCGCTCTCGCCGCCGAGATCCGTGCGGTAGGCGACGATCGGCACGCAGAGGCCGAAGGTCACGAGGGCGAAGAGCGCGGCGTCCTTGACGATCGCCGCCACGTCGGCGCCCGTGCGGGCGGCGGGAGCGGGGGCCGCGATGGCGTTGGCGGGGGCGCTCATCAGACCTTCTCGACCTCGGGCCGGCCCAGGATGCCGGAGGGCATGAAGATAAGCACGATGGCGAGGATCGAGAAAGCCGCCACGTCCTTGTACTCGATGGAGAAATACGCCGACCAGAAGGTCTCGATGAGCCCGATGATGAGCCCGCCCAGAACCGCCCCCGGCAGGCTGCCGATGCCGCCCAGCACCGCCGCCGTGAAGGCCTTCACGCCGGGCACGAACCCGTCCGAGAAGGACAGGACGCCGTAGTAGAGGAGGTACATGGTGCCGGCGACCGCGGCCAGCGCCGCGCCCAGCACGAAGGTGAGCGAGATGGTGCGGTCGACGTCGATGCCGAGCAGCGCCGCCATCTTGCGGTCCTGCTCGCAGGCGCGCTGGGCGCGGCCGAGCGGCGTGTGCTGCACGAGGTACCAGAAGCCGACGAGCAAGACCGCCGTCACCAGCATGATGATGATCTGCTTGTAGGAGAGCGCGACCGCGTAACCATTCTCGCCGGTCCACAGCACGATCACGTCGCGCAGCATTGGCGGAGTCGGCTTGTTGCGGGCACCCTGCACCACCTGCACGAAGTTCGACAGGAAGATCGAGACACCGATCGCCGAGATCAGCGGCGCGAGGCGGAAGGAGCCCCGCAGGGGCCGGTAGGCGACCCGCTCGATTGACCAGCCCCACAGGGCGGTGAGGGCCATGGCGATGACCATCACCAGGATCAGCGCCACCACGACCGAGCCGATGCCGAGCACGGTGGTCAGGATCATGAAGGCGATCAGCGCGATGAAGGCCGAGAGCATGAACACGTCGCCGTGGGCGAAGTTGATCATGCCGATGATGCCGAACACCATCGTGTAGCCGATGGCGATGAGGCCGTAGATCGACCCGAGCGTCAGCCCGTTGATGAGCTGTTGCGCGAAGACCTCCATGCGGATGCACTCTCCCTGTCGGGCTCATGCAACCTGTCGTTGCGGCCCTGCCCCTGTGGTCCGCCCCCGTTTTTCGGGTGACGGACAGCTCCCTGCGCAAGCCTTAGCAAGGGCCGCACCACTCCACAATCGGGGGGGTCGGAGGCGGCTGGCTTGGCCGGCCGCGCTTCGCTATCGTCCGGAGCAACCGGAGTTTCGGGGGAAGCGCGCGATGGCGATGACGATGAACGGCGAGGTCGTGCTGCCCGCCGACCAGCAGACCGTCTGGGAGAAGCTCAACGATCCCGAGGTGCTGCGGCGCTGCATCCCGGGCTGCGAGAGCCTGGAGAAGGTTGGGGACAACGAGCTGCAGGCTTCCGCAAAGGTCGCGGTCGGCCCGGTGAAGGCGACGTTCAAGGGCAAGGTGACGCTCACCGACATCGACCCGCCGAACGGCTACCGGATCTCCGGCGAGGGCCAGGGGGGCGTGGCGGGATTCGCCAAGGGCGGCGCCGCGGTGCGCCTGGAGACGGTCGAGGGCGGCCAGACCCGGATGACCTACGACGTCGATGCCAGCGTCGGCGGCAAGCTCGCGCAGCTCGGCGGCCGCCTGATCAACGGCGTGGCGAAGAAATACGCGGACGGATTCTTCGAGACCTTCGCCAAGGAGGTGCAGGGCGGGACGCCTTCGGCGTGAGGGCCGCGCAGCCTATGTTCTTGGTGGGCGGCGCGCCCGAGCGGAGGTGTGATGGCCGAGATCGAGCATCTGGTCGTGACGCTGCCGGCCGACGTGGCCGCGGTGGTGCAGGATGCGGTCCGAAGCGGAGCCTACGCGTCGGCCGGTGAGGTCGTGCGCGCCGCGCTTCATGACTGGACGACCCGCAGCCGTGGGCTCGATTCCGAACAGTCGCTGAGGGCCGATATCGAACAGGGCCTGGCCGATATCGCGGCCGGGCGCGTTCACGCCTTCGATCTCGATGACATCATCGCGAATGGGAGGGGCATGTCGAACGATCGGCGACCGGCTAAGCGTACCGATCGAAACTCTCCGATGTCGCCTGTCTAACGAGAATGCCGCGGGATCCCTTCTCCCGTGCGGGAGAAGGGTAGGGATGAGGGTCCAGGTGGTTCCGCAAGTGCCCTGAACCATCCCGCTGCCAGCACCATCGTTCAGCCCGATTGCGGCATGGTCCGGGACCCTCACCCCTACCCCTCTCCCGCACGGGAGAGGGGATCCTGCGGTGCGCCGTTCGAACGAGACATCTTGGACCGTGGCAGCTTTCCATGAGTGTGAGGGCTGCCGCACCGCACACCCCCAAACCGCCCCTTTTGGCACCCGAAAGTCTCCCAACGCCCTCCTTGACCGGCCGCCGCGGCCGGTTGACACTCGTTTTCGAACGATTCTGAATTCGCGGGTGGCCGGCCCGGAGGTCCCGTGCGAAGGACCCGGAACAGGGTCCGGCGGGCGCGGCCCAGAGGAGGAAATCAGCATGAGCTCCGTCAGCCTGACGGTGAACGGCAAGGCCGTGACCGCCGCCATCGAGCCGCGCACGCTGCTCGTCCAGTTCCTTCGGGAGACCCTGCGCCTCACCGGCACCCATGTCGGCTGCGACACCAGCCAGTGCGGCGCCTGCGTGGTGCATCTCGACGGGCAGGCGGTGAAGGCCTGCACGCTGCTCGCCGTCCAGGCGGACGGGCGGCAGGTCACCACCATCGAGGGCCTGGCCGATTCGGGCGCCCTCCACCCGATGCAGGCGGCCTTCCGCGAGCATCACGGCCTGCAATGCGGCTACTGCACGCCCGGGATGATCATGACCGCCGTCGACCTCGTGCGCCGCAAGGGCCACGCCCTCGACGAGGCCACGATCCGGCACGAGCTCGAAGGCAATCTCTGCCGCTGCACCGGCTACCACAACATCGTGAAGGCGATCGCGGCGGGCGCCGCCGCCATGGGCGGCGAGCCGCCCCTGCAGCAGGCGGCCGAGTAGCGGCCGCGCCGCTCCACCGGCCCGGAAGAGGCGAGGGGAGCCCCGAGGAACGGACGACACCAAGGCTGGGGAGAGGAACATGACCGCGACCGGCATCGGCGCCCCCGTGCGCCGCAAGGAAGATCAGCGCTTCATCACCGGCAAGGGCCGCTACGTCGACGACTTCAATCGGCCCGGCCAGGCCCATGCCTATTTCCTGCGCTCGCCGCACGCCCATGCCGAGATTCGCGGCATCGACGCCGCGGCGGCCCGGGCGATGCCGGGCGTCCTCGGGGTGTTCACCGGCGAGGATCTGGCGGCCGACAAGGTCGGCGGCCTGATCTGCGGCTGGATGATCCACTCCAAGGACGGCAGCCCGATGAAGGCCGGGCCGCACCCGGCGCTGGCGCAGGGCAAGGTGCGGTACGTGGGCGACCACGTCGCCGTGGTGGTGGCCGAGACCCTGGCCCAGGCCCGCGACGCCGCCGAGGCGATCACGGTCGATTACGGGATCCTGCCGGCCGTGGTCGAGACCGGTAAGGCGCAAGGGGCGGGCGTGACCGTGCACGAGGTCGCCCCCGACAACGTCGTGTTCAACTGGCATCTGGGCGACAAGGAGCGGACGGACGCCGCTTTCGCCCAGGCGAAGCACGTGACCACGCTCGACATCGTCAACAACCGCCTCGTCCCGAATCCGATCGAGCCGCGCGCGGCGATCGGCGAGTACGACGAGGCCGAGGAGGCCTTCACCCTCTACACGACGAGCCAGAACCCGCACGTCGCCCGCCTCGTCCTCTCGGCCTTCATCGGCATCGCGCCGGAGAACAAGCTGCGGGTGGTGGCCCCCGACGTGGGCGGCGGCTTCGGCTCCAAGATCTTCATCTACGCCGAGGAGACGGTCTGCGTCTGGGCCGCCAAGAAGGTCGGCCGGCCGGTGAAGTGGACGAGCGACCGCACCGAGGCCTTCCTCGCCGACGCGCATGGGCGCGACCACGTCACCCACGCCGAGATGGCCCTCGACGACAATGGCCGCATCCTGGCCCTGCGCGTCCACACGGTGGCGAATCTCGGCGCCTACCTGTCGACCTTCGCCTCCTCGGTGCCGACCTACCTGTACGCGCCGCTCCTGTCGGGCCAGTACAACATCCCGGCGATCTACTGCGAGGTGGACGGGGTCTACACCAATACCGCGCCCGTCGACGCCTACCGGGGCGCCGGGCGGCCCGAGGCGACCTTCGTGATCGAGCGCATGGTCGAGGTGGCGGCCCGCGAGATCGGGCAGGACCCGGCCCGCTTCCGCCGCCGCAACTACATCAAGAGCTTCCCCCACCAGACGCCCGTCATCATGAACTACGATGTCGGGGACTACGTCGCCTCCCTCGACAAGGCCCTGGAGGCCGCCGATTACCAGCACTTCCCGCGCCGCCGCCGGGAGAGCGCGCGCCGCGGCAAGCTGCGCGGCATCGGCTTCTCGTCCTACATCGAGGCCTGCGGCATCGCCCCGTCGCAGGCGGTGGGCGCCCTCGGGGCGGGCGTGGGATTGTGGGAATCGGCCGAGGTGCGGGTGAACCCGACCGGCTCGATCGAAGTGCTGACCGGCTCGCACAGCCACGGCCAGGGCCACGAGACCACCTTCGCGCAGCTCGTGTCCGACCGGCTCGGCGTGCCGATCGAGAGCGTGACGATCGTGCATGGCGACACCGACAAGGTGCAGTTCGGCATGGGCACCTACGGCTCGCGCTCGGGCGCGGTCGGCATGTCGGCCATCGCCAAAGCCCTCGACAAGGTGATCGCCAAGGGCCGCAAGGTCGCCGCCTACGCGCTGGAGGCGGGCGAGGGCGACATCGAGTTCAAGGACGGGCGCTTCACCGTCTCGGGCACCGACCGCTCGCTTGCCTTCGGCGAGGTGGCGCTCCAGGCCTACATCGCCCACAAGTTCACGGGCGCCGACCTGGAGCCCGGCCTGAAGGAGGGGGCGTTCTACGATCCCACCAACTTCACCTTCCCGGCCGGGATGCACATCTGCGAGCTCGAGGTCGATCCCGACACCGGGACGGTGACGATCGAGCGTTTCACCGCCGTCGACGATTTCGGCAACGTCATCAACCCGATGATCGTCGAGGGGCAGGTCCATGGCGGCATCGCCCAGGGCGTCGGCCAGGCGCTGTTCGAGGGCGCGGTCTACGACGCGGACGGCCAGCTCGTCACGGCGAGCTTCATGGATTACCGCATGCCCCGGGCCGAGGACCTGCCCTCCTTCGCGGTGGGCATGACCGTCACCCCCTGCCCGTCGAACCCCCTCGGCATCAAGGGCTGCGGCGAGGCCGGGGCCATCGCGGCGCCGGCCGCCGTGATGAACGCCCTCACCGACGCCCTCGGGCACGAGAACATCGCCATGCCGGCGACCCCGCTCGCGGTCTGGCGCGCGGCGCAAGCGGCCCGCCGGCCCGAGCCGATCGCCGCCGAGTGAACCGGGAGCCCCCGCCATGTACGCCTTCGACTACCACCGCCCGGCGAGCCTCAAGGAGGCCGCCACCCTGCTGTCCAAGGAGGACGCCAAGATCGTGGCGGGCGGTCACACGCTGATCCCGACCATGAAGCAGCGCCTCGCTTCGCCCGGCCTGCTCATCGACCTCGCCGCGATCCCGGACCTCGTCGGGATCGAGCGCACGCCCCGCGCGGTGACGATCGGCGCCATGACCACCCACGGCGCCGTGGCGGATTCCGCCGAGGTGAAGGAGGCGATCCCCGCCCTGTCGGAACTCGCCGCGCTGATCGGCGACCCGGCGGTGCGTCACCGCGGCACGATCGGCGGCTCGGTCGCCAACAACGACCCCTCCGCCGACTACCCGGCCGCCTGCCTGGCCCTGGGGGCGACGATCCTCACGAGCCGGCGGCGGATCGCGGCGGAGGAGTATTTCCGCGGCCTGTTCGAGACCGCGCTCGAGGAGGGGGAGATCGTCACCGGGGTCTCCTTCCCGATCCCGCACAAGGCCGCCTACCAGAAGTTCCGCAACCCGGCCTCCCGCTACGCGCTCGTCGGCGTCTTCGTGGCCAAGCGCCCGAGCGACATCCGGGTCGCCGTGACGGGGGCGGGCTCGAACGGCGTCTTCCGCTGGCCGGAGGCCGAGGAGGCGCTGGCCAAGCGCTTCGCGGCGAAGTCCCTGGACGGCCTCGCCGCCCCCGCCGAGGACCTGATCAGCGATCTCCACGCCGACGCGGAGTACCGGGCGCACCTGATCGGCGTGATGACGCGCCGGGCGGTGCAGGCGGCGGCGGACCGGTAGGGTTTGTCGAACCCGCTGCGGCGGGATCCCCTGTCCCGTTCGGGAGAGGGGTCGGGACTGCGGTATGAGGGGAAGCCGATCGGCTTCCCCCCTTTTCCGGATCTCCTTCCGCTGACGCTTCAGTCGTCCGGAAAAGGGTGAGTAAGGCTTGAGAAGAGCAGCGAGTCGATTGTGCCGGCCTCGACCGGGAGGGGGCGCGTCCGGTGGCCTACACGCACACCCTGCTCCAGATGCAGGCGTGGTGCGACGCGCACGCCATGCGCGAGCGGGCGGACAGCATCGTCGTGGCGCGCTACGTACCGGGTTCTGAACCGGAAGCGGGCAAGGCATGAGCGGCACACCTGACTCGATCGACGCGACCCTCTCCCTCCTCGCCTCCGGCGGCTACGTGGCTGACCGGGCGCTCGCCACCGTCGCCTTCCTGTCGCTGCGCCTCAAGCGCCCGCTCTTCCTCGAAGGGGAGGCCGGGGTCGGCAAGACCGAGATCGCCAAGGTGCTGGCGGCGAGCCTCGGCCGGCCGCTGATCCGCCTGCAATGCTACGAGGGGCTCGACGTCGCGTCCGCGGTCTACGAGTGGAACTACGCCGGGCAGATGATGGCGATCCGCCTCGCGGAGGCAGGCGGCGGGGTCGACCGCGAGCGGCTCGAAGCCGACCTCTTCTCCGAGCGCTACCTGATCCGGCGCCCGCTCCTGCGCGCCCTGGAGCCCGCCGAGGGCGGCGCCCCGGTCCTGCTCATCGATGAACTCGACCGCACCGACGAAGCCTTCGAGGCCTTCCTGCTGGAGGTGCTGTCCGACTTCCAGGTCACCATCCCCGAACTCGGCACCGTGCGGGCGCCCGAGCCGCCCATCGTGGTGCTGACCTCGAACCGCACCCGCGAGATCCACGACGCGCTCAAGCGCCGCTGCCTCTACCACTGGGTCGACTACCCGGACGCCGCGCGGGAACTCGCCATCCTGCACCGCCGCGTGCCGGGCGCCCCGGAGGCGCTGGCCCGAGCGGTCGTCGCCTTCGTGCAGGCGATCCGCAAGGAGGACCTGTTCAAGGCACCGGGCGTCGCCGAGACCCTCGACTGGGCCACCGCCCTCGTCGAACTCGACGCCGTCGCCCTCGATCCGGCCCTCGTCTCCAACACGCTCGGCGTCCTGCTGAAGTACCAGGACGACATCCAGGCGATGCAGGCGGGGCGCGCCAAGGCGCTCCTCGACGAGGTGCGGTCGGCGGCGCGATGACGGGCCGCCTGCCGGACAACATCGCCTACTTCGCCCGCGCCCTGCGCAAGGCCGGGCTGCCGGTGGGCCCGGGCGAGGTCATCGACGCCGTCGAGGCCGTGCGGGCGGCCGGGCTCGGCAGCCGAGACGATCTCTACTGGACCCTCCACGCGGTGCTGGTGCGCAAGCACGAGCACTCGGTGCTGTTCGCCGAGGCGTTCCGGCTGTTCTGGCGCCGCCGCGACCTGATCGAGAAGCTGATTGCCCAGATGTCGCCGGTGGCGCCGGCCCGGGGCAAGGAGCCGCCGAAGGCCGGCGCCCTGCGGGTGCGCGAGGCGCTGACCCCCGACGCCGCACCCAAGCCCCGGCCGAAGGAGGAGGAGACGCAGGTTCGCGCCGCGCTGACGGTCTCCGAGCGCGAGGTGCTGAAGGCCAAGGACTTCGCCCAGATGTCGGCCGCCGAGGTGGCCGAGGCCCGCCGCCTCATCGCCGGCCTCGCGCTGCCCGACGATGCCACCCGCACCCGGCGCTTCGCCCCGACCGCCCACGGGCGGATCGACCCGCGCCGCAGCTTCCGGCGCACGATCCGCGCCTACGGGGGCATCGACCTCGCCTTCCGGGCGCCCCGCGAGCGCCCGCCGCCGATCGTGGCGCTCGCCGACATCTCGGGCTCGATGGCGGAGTATTCCCGGCTCTTCCTGCACTTCCTGCACGCGCTGAGCGAGAAGCGGCGGGTGCACAGCTTCGTCTTCGCGACGCGGCTCACCAACATCACCCGCGAACTCGCCCGCCGCGACCCGGACGAGGCGCTCGCCCGCGCCAGCGCCCGCGCCCGCGACTGGGAGGGCGGCACCCGCATCGCCGAGGCGCTGCACGCTTTCAATCGGCACTGGTCGCGCCGGGTGCTCGGCGGCGGCGCGGTGGTGCTGCTGTTCACGGACGGTCTGGAGCGCGAGGTGACGCCCGAACTCACCTTCGAGATGGACCGGCTCAAGCGCTCCTGCCGGAGGCTCGTCTGGCTGAACCCGCTCCTGCGCTTCGACCGCTTCGAGGCGCGGGCGAGCGGCATCCGCGCGATGCTGCCCCACGTCCACGACTTCCGGCCGATCCACAGCCTCGCGGCCATGGAGGATCTCTGCCGCGCGCTCGGCGCAGGGCCGATCCGCGCCGAGGACCCGCGGGCTTGGTTGCGCCGGGCCGGCTGATCCCTACCTTGTCCGGAGGCGCGCCCGTGACGAGGCGCCGGAGATCCCCCATGCTCTCCACCGACACCGACATCCTCTCGGCCGCCCAGGAGTGGCGCGAGGCCGGGCGCGGCGTGGCGCTCGCCACCGTGATCGAGACCTGGGGCTCGGCCCCCCGCCCGGTGGGCAGCCACCTCGCCATCGACGAGGAGGGCAACTTCCTCGGCTCGGTCTCGGGCGGCTGCGTCGAGGGCGCGGTCATCACCGAGGCGGTCGAGGTGATCGAGGACGGCAAGCCCCGCGTCCTGGAATTCGGCGTCGCCGACGAGACCGCGTGGCGGGTCGGCCTGTCCTGCGGCGGGCGGATCCGGGTGCTCGTCGAGCGCGTGGCCTAGGGGCGCCCCATGCGGCTCGACCTCCTCCAGGCCCTCAACGCCGAGCGGGCCGCCCGCCGGGCCGCCATCCTGGTGACGGCCCTCGACGGCTCCGCGCAGCGCCTCGTGCGCGAGGCCGAGGCCGCCGCGGACCCGCTGGCGGCCGAGTTGCTGCCGCGCCTCCGCTCGGGCAAGAGCGGCCTCGTCGAGGCGGAGGGCGGCGCGGTCTTCCTCACCGTGCAGGTGCCGCCGCCGCGGCTCGTCATCATCGGGGCCGTTCATATCAGCCAGGCGCTGGCGCCGATGGCGGCGCTCACCGATCTCGACGTCACCGTCATCGATCCCCGCACCGCCTTCGCGACGCCCGAGCGCTTCCCGGACGTGCCCCTGCTGGCGCTGTGGCCCGACGAGGCCCTGGCGCGCCTGCCCGCGCTCGACGCCTACACGGCGGTGGCGGCCCTGACCCACGACCCCAAGATCGACGATCCCGCCCTGATCGCCGCGCTCGCGGCCGGCTGCTTCTACGTGGGGGCCCTCGGCTCCCGGAAGACCCACGCGCGGCGGGTCGAGCGGCTGACCGAGGCCGGCCTCTCCGAGGCGCAGATCGCCCGCCTGCGCGCGCCGATCGGCCTCGACATCGGAGCGGTGAGCCCGGCCGAGATCGCCGTGGCGGTGCTGGCCCAGGTGATCGCGGCCCTGCGCCGCGCGGAGCCGTGAGGCGCCGATGCGGTTCGGTCCCGTCCCGGTCGCGGAGTCGGTCGGCCTGATCTCGGCCCACGCGGTGCGGGCGGGGGGCGTGGTCCTGCGGAAAGGCAGCCGCATCGGAGCCGAGGAGGCCCGGCGCCTGGAAGAGGCCGGTCTCACCGAGATCGTCGCGGTGGCCCTGGAGCGGGGCGACGTGGGCGAGGACGAGGCGGCCCGGATCATCGCCGAGGCGGCGGCGGGGGAGGGGGTCGAGATCGCCCCGGCCTTCACCGGGCGGGCGAACCTGCACGCGCGCGCGGCCGGCGTGCTCGTTCTCGACACGGACGTGATCGCGGCCGTGAACGCGGTCGACGAGGCGGTCACGCTCGCCACGCTCTCCCCCTTCAAGCCGGTGGTGCCGGGCGAGATGGTGGGGACGGTCAAGATCATCCCCTACGCGGTACCGGGCGCGGTGCTCCGCGAGGCGCGGGAGGCCGTCATCCGCCCGGCCGTGACCGTGGCGCCGTACCGCCTGAAGCGGGTCGCGGCGATCTCGACCCTGCTGCCGGGCCTCAAGCCGAGCGTCGTCGAGAAGACGCTGCGGGTCCTGGCGGACCGCCTCGCCCCGGCGGGCGCCGGGATCGTGTTCGAGGCGTCGGTTCCGCACCGGGCGGATGCCGTCGCCGACGCACTCCGGGAGGCCCTCGCGGCGGGGGCCGAGCTCGCGGTGGTGTTCGGCGCCTCCGCCATCGCCGACCGCCGCGACGTGATCCCGGCCGGGCTCGAAGCGGCGGGGGGGAGCATCGGCCACCTCGGCATGCCGGTCGATCCGGGCAACCTGCTCCTCCTCGGCGACCTGGATTCCGTGCCGGTGATCGGCGCCCCGGGCTGCGCCCGCTCGCCGAAGGAGAACGGCTTCGACTGGGTGCTCCACCGGCTGCTCGCCGGGATCCCGGTGGCGCGGCGCGACCTCGTCCGGATGGGCGTCGGCGGGCTCCTGATGGAGATCGTCTCGCGGCCGCAGCCGCGGGAGGGCGGCGAACCAGCCGAGCCGGAGGGCGAGGCGTGACCCTGCCGGTCGGCCTCGTCCTCCTCGCGGCCGGCCGCGGCACACGGTTCGGCGCCGCGCCCAAGCTCCTCGCTCCTCTCGACGGCAAGCCGCTGGTGCGCCATGCCGCCGAAGCGGCCCTGGAGTCCGGGATCGGACCGGTCGTCGCGGTGCTCGGCCATGCGGGCGCGGCGGTGGAGGCCGCCCTCGACGGTCTCGCCCTGCGGCGCGTGCCGAACCCGAACTACGCCGAGGGCCTGTCCACCTCGCTCAAGGCGGGACTTGCCGCCCTGCCGGACGAGATCGTGGGGGCGATCATCCTCCTCGGTGACATGCCGCGCGTGCCGGCTGGGCTGCTGCGTGGGCTCGCGGGAGCGTTCCGGGAGGGCGATGCGGCGGTGGTCCCGGTCCATGGCGGCCGGCGGGGCAATCCCGTGCTGCTCAACCGGCGGATTCTCGGCGATGCGCTCGCGGGCTTGTCGGGCGATCGCGGGGCCGGGCCGCTCTTGGCCGGGCGGACGGACCTGCGCGACTGGCCGGTGGAGGAGGCGGGGATCCTGCTCGACGTCGATACGCCGGAGGCTTTGGGCGGCCTCGTGCCGACGGTCCATGATGCCTTGGACCGTTAACCGACTCGACTATTGGATGGTCGTCCCCGCCGCTGATCCGACCGCCCCTTTCCCGGACGACTGCGGCGATAGCGGAAGGAGATCCGGGAACCAGCGCGAGGACTCGCCGCCAAGCGGCTCCGTACGCCAGCACCGTAGCTTCAAGTCGGACGCTTCGCGGAGTCTTGTACTGGTTTCCGGGGCGCATTCCGCTGACGCTTCATGCGCCCGGAAAAGGGGAAGAAGAGAATCAGGATCGCCCAGGACGACGATCCAGCAGCCGCCCGCCTCTACACCACCCCGAGGCTGAACAGCCCGACCACGGCGCTGAACACCGCGTAGACGAAGCCGAGATTCAGGAGCACGCCGAGCGCGCCCACGCCGAGGCCCGCGAAGACCACGATCCCGTCGCGCTCCACCAAGCCGAGACCGACCAGGGACACGGCGAGACCGAGGGGGATCTGCCCGACGATCGGGGCGGCGACGATCAGCACCAGGGCGAGCGTCAGCAGCAGCAGGCCCATCGCCCGCATGCCGATCTCGTTCTCGAACAGGCGCATGCGCGGGCGCGACCACCGCTCCAGCCGCCGCAGCAGCGGCACCGCGCGGTCGACGGCCCGCTTCAGGTCGGAGCGCGCGATCGAGCGGCCGAGGAGCGAGCGCGGGAGCCAGGGGGCCGACATGCCGGCGGCGATCTGCGCGGCAACGAGCGCCAGCAGCAGCCCGCAGATCAGCGGGATGGGCGGCGGCATCGGCAGGCAGTTCGGCAGGCCGAGCAGCACCACGAGCAGCGCGAAGGCCTTGTCGCGCAGGACCGAGATGATGTCGCCGACCGTCAGCCGGTCGGTCTCCTGCGCGGCCAGAACCGTGAGGACGTCGGAGGTGCGCGTCGGTTTGGTCAATGGGGGCAAGCCGTCCGCTACCTCGGTCGCGGCGCCCGCTCTACCCTGTTCCACTGCGTCGGCCAACCCGCCCGTGCGGCGGGCGGGCGGAGAACCGCGCTCCGCGTCGGTCTCCGGAAGCTCGTCGGGCTCGAGGAGCTCAACGGGTTCGGCCCGTGCCGCCGCCCCGCCCGCGCGCCTGCTCATCATCCGCAACCATCCTCGCGCCCCCGAAGGGGCCCATCGGGACCGTCTTCAGACGAGCAAACGGGCTTTCGTGAGGCAGGATGCCACCGTCAGTGCAGGGTGAGCACTCCGTTCACCGTCCGGAACTCCGCCGGCTTGATGAGTTGCGAATGCGCCACACGCACCGAGTGGAGCGGCCCCTCCAGCTCCCGCTTCCAGAAATCCAGGAAGTCGTGGAGCACCGGGAATTTCGGGGCGAGGTCGTAATCCTGCCAGACATAGGTCTGGAGGACGACCGGGTGATCGGGAAGGCGGTAGAGGATCTGGGCGGTGGTCAAGCCATAGCCTTCGAGCTGACGCAGGAACTCCTTCGACACCATCGGACCTCCTCTCTCGGCCGAGCGGGACGCGGCCGCGCTGCTTGCCGACTAACGGTCGGATGATGCGGTGAATCCACCGTTAAGCTCAAGACCAAAATTCGGCATTCGCGTTCAAAAACAAGGCTTTGGCAGCAACTCTTCATGAGTGCTAGCAAGCCTCGCGCGCGCCGTCGTGGTCATGACCCAGAAGGGGCCAGGAAAGCAAGAGGCTGCGGCCGCCGACCATGCGCGCCGAGCCATCCCCTGATCATTCCGATCGGGGGCTTGACCCTGGGGCATATGGAAAACACTTTTCCACGCTCCCGCATCCGCGATCTCGGGACGGCCCTTGTTTGCGCCGACTCGCCCCTGCTCGACCCTGGCGCTCGCCGCGGCCTGCGGCGGGATCGGCGTGCCGTGTGCGGAGGCCATGCAGACCGATGGCGGACAGGAGGAGGTCCGGGCCGTCCTGTTCGGCAGCCTTGAGGCGGGCCGCTCCGGCTTCCTCAACGCCGGCGGCAAATTCGCACCGGGCGGCCTGACGGGCGACGGCTTCGTCGCGATGGGCGGCCTCGGTTCGGGGCTGCACACGGAGCGGGACTGGAGCGACCGCGAGGCGGTGGCGAACGGGCGGGTGCCGCGCGTGCCGGGCACCACGACGCTCGCCCACGCCCTCGGCGGCTGGCAATGGGCCCGGAGCTGGGGCGTCGTCGCGCTGTTCGCGGGCCCGGAAGTCTCTCTCGACACGCTCGACACCAGCGTCCCGGTGCGGCCGGTCCTGCGATTCGGGCTGCGCCTGCACGCGGAGGTGTGGGCCCGTCCGAGCGACGCGACGCTCCTCACCGTGACGGGGATCACCGGCACGGCCCGCGGCGACGGCTGGGGGCGGATCTCCTGGGGGTGGCGGGCGCTAACGGGTTATCTCGGGCCCGAGGCCGCCCTCTACGCGGATCGCACCGGCTACCGGAAATGGTCGCTGGGCGTCCACCTCACGGATGTGCCGGTTCCCTGGTCGACCCTCGAAGGGCTGAGAGCGCGCGTCTCAGCGGGTTGGCTCTACGAGGAACAGGTCCGGCGTCCGGGCCTCTACCTCTCGGCCTGCGCCTGGCTCCCCCTCTGAGCCGGAGAGTCCGTCGAGGAAGAGGGCGGCATCCGCCGCGATCTCCCGGCGCCGCGAGGCCGCCATCCGGTCCAGCGTCCGGTAGGGCATGGCGAGGCGCGGGTTGTCGCGCAGCCGCGCCTCATGGGTGATCAGGAAGTTCCAGTAGAGGTAATTGAACGGGCAGGCCTTCGCGCCGGCCTTGCGCCGGACGTCGTAGGCGCAGCCGCGGCAGTAATCGGACATCCGGTCGATATAGGCGCCGGAGGCAGCGTAGGGCTTGGAGCCGAGCAGGCCGCCATCGGCGAAGAGCGCCATGCCGTGGACGTTCGGCAGTTCGACCCACTCGTAGGCATCCGCGTAGACGACGAGGAACCACTCCTCCAGCGCCACGGGCCGCACGCCCGCCAGCAGCGCGAAATTGCCGAGCACCATCAGGCGCTGGATGTGGTGGGCGTGGGCGTGGGCCCGCGTCGACGCCACGCTGTCGGCGAGGCAGCGCATCGGCGTCTCGCCCGACCAGTAGAACCAGGGCAGGTCTCGGGTCGCCCCGAGGGCGTTCGTCTGCGCGTAATCGGGCATCCGCGCCCAGTAGAGGCCGCGGACGTATTCCCGCCAGCCGAGGATCTGGCGGATGAAGCCCTCGACGGCGTTGAGCGGCGCGCGCCCGTCCGCGTAGGCCTGCTCCGCCGCCCGGCAGACCTCCTCCGCGTCGAGGAGGCCGAGGTTGAGCGCCGGCGCCAGCAGGGAATGGTAGAGGAAGGGCGCCTCCGCCCGCATCGCGTCCTGGTAGTCGCCGAAGGCGCCGAGGCACGCGTCGAGGAAGTGGCGGAGCGCCGCGAGCGCCTCCGTCCGGGTCACCGGCCAGCCGAAGGCGTCGAGGTCGCCGAAATGGTCGGGGAAGCGGCGCGCCACCAGCGCCATCACCTCCCGGGTGAGCGGGTCGGGCGGAAAGCGCAGGCGGTCGGGCGGGCGGTGATCGGCGGGGAGCTTGCGGCGGTTCTCCTGGTCGAAGTTCCAGCGCCCGCCCACGGGCTCGCCGTCCCGCATCAGGAAACCGGTGCGGCGGCGCATTCCGCGGTAGAAGGTCTCCATGCGCAGCGTCGCCCGCCCCTCCGCCCAGGCCGCGAAGGCCGCGCGGGGGCACAGGAAGCGGGTGTCGGACCGGATCTCGACGGGGAGGCCGAGCGCGTCGGACCAGCCCCGCATCGCCTCCATCACCCGCCACTCGCCGGGCTCCGTGACGACCACCCGGTCGGGCCGATGGCGGGCCACCGCCCGGGCGAGTTCGCCCGTGAAGGAGCCGGTATTGCCCTCCTCCTCCAGCGCCACGTAGTCGACCGCGACGCCGCGCTCCCGCAATTCGGCCGCGAAGTGGCGCATGGCCGAGAGGACGAGGGCGATCTTCTGCTTGTGGTGGCGGACGTAGGTCGTCTCCTCGGCGACCTCCACCATCAGCACGACGTCGCGCTCGCGATCGAGGTCGGTCAGGGTGGCGAGCCGCGGGTGGAGCTGGTCGCCGAGGATGAGGCGAAGCGCCCGCATCGCCTCAGCCCTTCGTCCGGACCGTCGACCGCCCGCCGTCGACGCCGATCACCTGGCCGGTGATCCAGCCCGCCTCGGGCGAGACCAGGAAGGTGGCGAGCGCGCCCGGATCCTCCGGCGTGCCGAGGCGCGGGATCGCGTGCATCGCCGCGATGCCGTTCGCCACGGTCTCGGTGGCGGTGAGCGCCCGGGCCAGGGGCGTGCGGGTGAGGGAGGGGGCGATCACGTTCACGCGAATGCTCGGCGCCAGCTCCGCCGCCAGCGCCAGGGCGAGGCCCTGCACGGCGCCCTTCGCCATGGCGACGGAGGCGTGGGCGGCGAAGCCCTGCGCCACCGCCACGGTCGAGAACAGCACCACCCCGCTGGTCCCCGCTCCGGCCCCGGCCTTCAGCGCCGGGGCGGCGGCCTGCACGGCCAGGAAGGCGCCGAGCGCGTTGATGCGGAAATCCGTCTCGATCTCCGCCGGCGTGAGGCGGCCGACCGGCCGCAGCGTGATGGTGCCGACCGCGTAGACGAGGCCGGCCAGCGCCGCCCCGGCCTCCGCGGCGGCGCGGCGGGCCGTGTCCGGGTCGGTGACGTCCCCGGCCGTGACCGTGGTGCTGCCGAGTTCGGCCGCTGCCGCCTCCAGGCGCCCGGCGTCGCGGGCGACCAGGTGGAGCGGGATGCCTCGCGCCCGGAGCGCCCGGGCGGTGGCGCGCCCGATCCCGCCCGTGCCGCCGTAGATCATCACCCGCGACGCATCGCTCCCCGGCCCGTCCGTCATCTCGCTCCCCATCACCGTCGACAGGCGCTAGGTATGGCAAGTGGCCGGGCGGTCAGCCCGGCCGAACTGCCGCAGGCCGGCGAAGATCCGGGGGGTTGAGGGGATGAAGTTCGCCTTCGCGGGGATCGACTTTCTCGGCGGCGTCTTCGAGGCCCTGGCGGGCGTCGGCTGGCAGCCGATCAAGCTGTTCACCCGCCCCTGCGACGGGATCTACGACTTCAACGACAGCGTCGTGGCGCTCGCCCGGCGCCACCGGGTGCCGATCCAGCTCTCGCGCCTGCGGGCCGCCGATCTCGACGCGCTCACCGCCGAGCACGGCCGCGACTGGACGCTCGTCGTGGCGGGCTATCCCTGGCTGATCACCGGATGGCCGGGGCGGGTGCGCTACGCCCTGAACTTCCATCCCTCGCCGCTGCCGACCGGGCGCGGGCCCTACCCGCTGTTCAAGGCCATCCTCGATGCCTACGAGACCTGGGGCGTGACCGCGCACGTGCTCGCCGAGGAGGGCTTCGACACCGGCGACATCCTGGCGCAGGAGCTCTTCCCGCTCGCCGCCGCCGAGACCCACGAGACCCTGCTCGCCCGCTGCCAGATGGCCGCGATGCGGCTGGCGGCCGGGCCGATCGCCCGCGATTTGCCGGCGCGCTGGCGCTCGCCCGAGCCGCAGGGCGACGGCTCCTACTGGCCGCGGGTGACGGATGCGGACCGCACGCTCGACTTCCGCCAGCCGGTCGAGGCGGTCCTGCGCAAGGTCCGGGCGTTCGGGGCGATCGAGACCGTGGCGCGGCTCAACGACGCCCGCGTCTTCGTCGCCGCGGCCGACGGCTGGACCGAGCCCCACCGCTTCACGCCGGGCGCCATCGTCCACCGCCACCGCCGCCACGTGCTGGTCGCGGCCCGGGACGGCTTCGTGCAGGTCACCCGCTGGAGTTCGCTCCCGCTCGCCGAGGCCGGCCAGACGGGGCGCTGAGGTATGCCCCCGATGCGCCGCAAGGGCGACCTGCCGCAGAAGACCTGCCTGCAATGCGGCCGGCCCTTCGCGTGGCGCAAGACGTGGGAGCGGGTCTGGGAGGAGGTGCGCTATTGCTCCGACGCCTGCCGGCGGGAGGCCCGGCGCGCCGGCCGAACCGGCGCCCCGCCCGACGAAGCGCCGCTCAGCCCGCGCCCGCCTCGATCTCCCGGGCGATCGCCGTGATGATGCGTGGGTCGGTCGGGGATACCGGCGTCGCGAAGGCGGCCGCCACGTGGCCGTCGCGCCCGATCAGGTACTTGTGGAAGTTCCAGCGGGGCGTCTCGCCCGGCTTCTCGGCGGCGGCCCAGCGGTAGAACGGGTGGGCGTTCGGACCCGTCACCGAGGTCTTGGCGACGACCGGGAAGGTCACGCCGTGGTCGCGGCGCACGGCGTCCACGATCGCCTGACCGTTCAGAGGCTCCTGGCCCCCGAAATCGCTCGACGGCACGCCGACCACCGTGAGGCCGCGGGCGCCGAAGCGAGTCCAGATCTGCTGCAGGCCGCCGAGCTGCGGGGCGAACCCGCAGGCGGTCGCCGTGTTGACGACGAGGATCGGCTTGCCCGCATGCGCGGCGAGCGGAAAATCCCCGCCCTCCACCGTGGTGAACGAGAAGGCGGCGGCGGTCACGGCGCTCTCCGGATTCGCCCGGGCCGGCAGCGCCAGCAATCCGCCGAGCAGGGCGAGCGCCTCGCGACGTGCGATCGGCATGGTGGACACCTCCAACGGCATGATGGGCGGCAAGATCGTCCGGTGCGGGGCGGGCGGCAAGCCGTCCGCGCGCCGCTCACGGGATTGTTGATCCCGCGCAGCGTCTTGGCGGCCAAGTGCCGCGTTTTCGGGCGGCTCGCCGATGCCGGTGGTGAACCTTCGGGCCACGGCCACGTTGTTGCACAGACGCACCACGGGAGGAAAAAATGGGTCCGCACGAGATTCTCGACTATTTCGAGCACCGGCGCGACGGCGCCTGGGTCTGCACGCGGCCCTTCACCCTGACCACCCGGCGCGAGAGCGTGCCGATCCGGCCGGGCATGCGCTTCGATTACGGGATGCGGGTCGGCGGCCTGGATCTGGCGGAGTACCTGGAGCGGCTCGGCTCCCAGTTCGGATCCTGAGGCCAATCGGTGACGCAAACGGGCGACAGGGGCCGGAAAGCGTACCCCCGTTGCCCCGCAAGCTTTTGATCACGCTGCGTGAAATCCTGTAGGCTTGCGGGATGACCTCAGCCGAGCTCCCGGACGACACCGTCACCCCGACCACCCGCTGCCGGATCCTGGCGACGGCGGCGCGCTTCTTTCAGGAGATCGGCTACCAGAAGACCACGGTGGCCGACATCGCCAAGACGCTCGGCATGAGCCCGGCCAACGTCTACCGGTTCTTCGACTCCAAGAAGGCGATCAACGAGGCTGTCGTCGAGCGCCTCACCGGCGAGGTCGAGGCGATGATCGCCGCCGTGGCCGGCCGGCCCGGGCCGGCCGGGGAGCGGCTGCGGGCGATCATCCACACGCTGCATCGCGACAGCGCCGAGCGGATCACCGCCAATCCCCGCATGCACGAGATGGTGGAAGCCGCGATGACGGAGAGCTGGGGCGTCTGCCACCACCACGTCGACCGCATCACCGCCGTGCTGGAACGGGTGATCGCCGAGGGCGCGGCGGCGGGCGAGTTCCGCGTGGCCGATCCGGCCCAGGCGGCCCGCTACGTGCAGACCGCGATCCTGCGCTACTGCCACCCGGTGCTGATCCAGCGCTGCCCCGGCGACGTGGCGCCGCCGCTCGACGGGATGATCGACTTCCTGCTGGCGGGGTTGGGGGCGGGGGAGGGGCGGGCGTGAACGGCCTCCCCGCTGCGGGAGGCTGTCCGTGGACAATCAAGGTCCCCTGAGAATGCGCTTCGGTCTCCGAAAAATGCATCATTGACAGCAAACGACGTCCATCCAGCTCGCGCGGGATCCCCTCTCCCACCCGGGCTTGCGGATTCCCACTTCGGGTGGTGCGCATGCCCTCTCCCCGCGTGCGGGGAGAGGGCCGACGACCTTGTCGTCGGCGCGGCGAGGCGGCAGCCGACGGTGAGGGGGCGCATCCGGAGGAGCCACATCCGGAACCGCCCCCTCACCCTCGCCCTTCGGGCTCGCTGCGTCCCCGACAAGGGGTCCGCAGCCCTCTCCCCGCACGCGGGGAGAGGAGAAACCGCGCCTCATCCGGCGAAGTGTGAACACGCTAGCCCACTCGGGAGAGGGGAGACGTGCCTCTCATTGTCCCCGGACGGCCGTGCCTCGCGAGGAAGGGTCGGGACCGGCGGCGTGTCCCGCCCAAACGAAAACCCCGGCCTCGCGGCCGGGGTCTCGAACATCACGCCCGCGGGAGCGGTTTAGTTGTTCCGGTTGCCCATCAGCGAGAGCAGGAACTGGAACATGTTGATGAAGTCCAGGTACAGCGTCAGCGCGCCGAACACGGACACCTTCGCGGCAGCCTCCTGGTCGAAGTTGCCGTAGAGGTACATCTCCTTCAGCTTCTGCGTGTCGTAGGCGGTCAGGCCGGCGAAGATCACGACGCCGATCACCGAGATGGCGAACTGCAGCGCGCTCGACGCCAGGAAGATGTTGACCAGGCTCGCGATGACGAGGCCGATCAGGCCCATCACCAGGAACGAGCCGATGCCCGACAGGCTGCGCGCGGTGGTGTAGCCGTAGAGGCTCAGGCCGCCGAACGCCGCCGCGGTGATGAAGAAGACCTGCACCACGCTGGCGCCGGTGTAGCGCAGCAGCAGCGTGGAGAGCGACGCCCCCATCACCGCCGCGAAGGCCAGGAAGGTCGTGCGGGCGCTCGCCGCCGACATCCGGTCCATGCGGAAGGAGAACAGGAAGATGAAGGCGAGCGGCGCGAGCGCCACCACCCACATCAGGGGCGTCGCGTACAGGACCCGCCCGAACTCGGTCAGCGGGATCCGGCCGATGCGCGCGACCGCGTCCGCGGACGAGGACGCCACCGCGAGCTTGTTGACGCCGAGCGCGACCAGCGCCGAGATGGCGAGGCCGAGCACCATGTTGTTGTAGACGCCGAGCATGAACGCGCGCAGGCCCTGGTCGACCTCGACTTGGCCGCGGGCGTAGCCCTGGGGGGCTCCGTACCCGTTCGCGCCGCCCTGCCGGAACGGGCTGTTCTCGAATGCCATGGGAGTTTCCTTCGGAAGCTCTCTAGCGTGGGAATTCGTGATCGAGGCTCACGCGATCCTCGGACGCCGTCACGGCGTCATGCGCGAAATATGAGCGCCCGGCCCTGCCCGCACAAGGCCCCGCTCCCCGGGAAGCGTCGGACTCCCGAGAGAACCCCGAGGTCCATCGGCCGCAGGACGAATCCGGGATTAACATCTCATAGATTTCGTAAATACGGCGCCGGCTTCTGACCGAGGATCCGCCAGGTGCCGGCGAGCCCGAGACCGATCGCCACCACCACCGAGAGGGCCGCCGCCAGGACCGCACCCGAGAGATCGAGGCGGAAATCGATCCGCATCACCTGGGTGACGATCACGTAGGCGGCGAGCGTGCCCGCGGCGAGGCCGAACACGGCGGTCGCGAGGCCCAGCGCCCCGTATTCCAGGGTGTAGGCGCCGAGGAGCCGGGCCCGGGTCGCCCCCAGGGTCTTGAGCACCACGGCGTCGTAGAGCCGCGCCCGGTGCCCGGCCGCCAGCGCGCCCGCGAGCACGAACAGGCTCGCCACCAGGGCGACGCCGCTCGCCCCGCGGATCGCGAAGACGAGCTTGCCCACGATGTCGTTGACGGCGTCGAGGGCGTCCTTCACCCGCACGCTCGTCACCGAGGGGAATTGCCGCGCCGCGTCGCGCAGGATGCGCGCCTCCAGGGCCGGGTCGGATCCCTCCGGCAGGGTGAGCGTGGCGAGATCCGCGTGCGGCGCCCCCCGGAAGGTGCCGGGCGAGAAGATCATCACGAAGTTGATGCCGAGGTTGCGCCACTCCACGTGGCGCAGGTTGGCGATCGTCACCGTGAGGTTGCGGCCGAGCACGTTGACGGTCACCGTGTCGCCGACCTTGAGGCCGAGGGCGCGGCCGAGCTGGTCGTCGAAGGAGACGAGCGGGGTCGCCGCCTGCTCCGCGTTCCACCACGCGCCCTCGGTCACGCGGGAGCCGTCCGGCAGATCCTCCGCGTAGGTGATGCCGCGATCCCCGTCGAGGACCCAGGCGGCCTCCTCGGACGCCTTGATCTCGCTCGCGGACCGGCCGTTCAGCGCGAGGATGCGGCCGCGCATCATCGGCGCCCGCTCGATCTTGCCCCGGGGGGCCTCCTTCCCGAGGAAGTCCGTGAAGACCTCCGCGTCCCGGCCCGGGATGTCGAGGAAGAACAGGTTCGGCGCCCGGCTCGGCAGCGAGCGGGTCAGCGTGCGGGTGATGCTGGCGTCGATCAGGCTCAGCGTCACCAGGAGCGTGATGCCGAGGCCGAGCGAGAGCACGATCGAGGGCGTGAGCGCGCCCGGCCGGTGCAGGTTGGCGAGCGCGAGCCGCGGCGCCGCCCGCGAGGGGCGCGGCAGGCGGCGGGCGACCGCCATCAGCACCAGGGCCACGCCGCGCAGGAGCCCGAAGGCGAGGCCGGCCGCCACGATGAAGATCAGCGCCACCTTGCGGTCGAAGGCGGTGACGAGGGCGAGACCCACCAGGGCGGCGAGCGCCAGGGCGAGCACCGCGAGGTAGCGCGGCCGCGGGAGACGCCTCTCGGGATCGACCGTGTCGCGGAACAGGCCCGAGACCGCGATGTCGTGGGCGCGCCCGAGCGGCCCGATCGCGAAGGCGAGCGCGGTGAGGAGCCCGTAGAGGGCCGCGACCGCGAGTTCGGCGGGCGCGACGGTGGGGGCGATGGGCACCGGCAGCAGGTCGGAGAAGGCGGCGACGAGCCCGAAGGGAATCGCGGTCCCGACCGCGAGCCCGATCACCACGCCGAGGGCGGCGATCAGCATGACCTGGGTCAGGTAGAGGGCGACGACCTGCCCGCCCGGGGCGCCGAGGCTCTTGAGCGTCGCGATCGAGGCGCGCTTGCGCTCGACGAAGCCGCGCACCGCGTTGGCGACGCCGACGCCGCCCACCATCAGGGCGGTGAGGCCGACGAGGGTCAGGAACTGGGTGAAGCGCTCGACGCTGCGGGAGAAGCGCGGATCGGCGTTGAGCCGCGAGCGGATCTCCCAGCCGGCCTCCGGCAGGGCGGTCCGCGCCTCCGCGAGCACCCGCTCGACATGGGCGTCCGACGGGTCGGCGAGCTGAAGGCGGTAGACGAAGCGGTTGAGGCTGCCGGGCTGGATCAGGCCGGTCGCCCGCAGGGCCGCCTCCCCGGTGAGGAGGCGCGGGCCGAAGCCGATGCCGTTGGCGATCTTGTCGGGCTCGCTCTGCAGGACGGCCCGCAGGGCGATCGTCGCGCTGCCGATCGTGATCCGGTCCCCGAGCTTGAGGTCCAGCCGGGCGAGGAGGGCGGGGTCGGCCGCCGCCCCGAAGGCGCCGTCGCGCTCCGCGAACAGGTCCCGGAGCGGCAGCGGCGGCTCGGTGACGAGGTCGCCCGCGGCCGGGTAATCCGGTCCCACGGCCTTCAATTCGACGAGTGCCGCCTCCTTGTCGCCCGCCACCGCCATGGCGCGGGTGAAGGCGACCACGGAGACGCGGCCCTGCGCGTCGAGGAAGGCCCGCTCCGCCGGGCTGGCCTCCCGGTGGATGAGGGCGAAAGCGAGATCCCCGCCCAGGATCGTGCGGCCCTGCTCGGCGAGGCCCTCGGTGAGCGAGCGCGACACCGAGGCGACGCCCGCGATCGCCGCCACGCCGATGGTCAGGCAGGCGAGGAAGACCGCGAAGCCCGAGAGCCCGCCGCGCAGCTCGCGCAGGGCGAGGCGCAGGATCAGGGGCAGGCGGGCGCGCGCGCCCGGGCCTCGGCCGCCGGGGGCGCTCAGGGGGGGCAGGCTGCCGTGCATGGAAGAATCCTGCGAGGGGGGCGCGGGCGGCCGCGGTCAGGCGGCGGCCGACGCCTCGATCCGGCCGGAGCGCAGCCGCACCGTGCGGTCGCAGAGCCGGGCGAGGCCGGGATCGTGGGTGACGAGGACGAGGGTCGCGCCGCGGTCGCGCTTGAGGGTGAAGAGCAGGTCGACGATCGCGGCCCCGGTCGCCTCGTCGAGGTTGCCGGTCGGCTCGTCGGCGACCAGGATCGCCGGGTCGGGCGCCACCGCCCGGGCGATGGCGACGCGCTGCTGCTCGCCGCCCGAGAGCTGCGCCGGGTAATGGTGCAGGCGCTGGCCGAGCCCGACGGCCCGGAGTTCCGTCTCGGCCCGCGCCTGCGCGTCCGGCGCGTCGGCGAGTTCGAGGGGCAGCGCCACGTTCTCCAGGGCCGTCATCGTCGGCACGAGGTGGAAGGACTGGAACACGATGCCGATCCGCCGGCCGCGGAAGCGCGCCAGCCCGTCCTCGTCGAGGCGGGAGAGATCGGTGCCCTCCACGAGGACGCGGCCGGAATCCGGCCGCTCCAGCCCCGCCATGGTCATGAGCAGGGTCGACTTGCCGGAGCCCGAGGGCCCGACGAGGCCCACCGCCTCGCCCGCCTGGACGGTGAGCGCGATGCCCTTGAGGATGTGCACCCGCGCGGCCCCACGCCCGAGGCTGAGGTCGACGCCGTCGAGGGCGATGGCCGGTGCGCTGGCCTTGTCGGTCATGGGTCGGTGGCCGATTTGAGGGGCGTCGGACCGACGCCCCGGAGGGAGACTCAGGTGAACCGCAGTGACGCGCGCCGAAGCGAGAGCCCGCCCGATATGGTCGGCCGCCCCGGATTCCGCCAGCGCCTATCCGGCGACCATGGCGGTCTCGCGACGCTCCTCCTCCTCTGTGTCGCCATGTGTGTCGCCATGACGCTGCTCTCCGGCTCCCTCCGCGCGGCCGATCGCCCGCTCCACCTCGTCGCCCTCGGCGACAGCCTCACGGCCGGCTACATGCTGCCGGCGCAGGCCGCCTTCCCGGCCGCCCTGGAGCGCGCGCTCCAGGCGAAGGGCGTCGCCGCCACCGTCGAGAACGCGGGGGTGTCGGGGGACACCACCACCGGGGGGCTCGACCG
The DNA here is from genome assembly GCF_054052225.1 of Methylobacterium sp. JK268. NCBI lineage: Bacteria > Pseudomonadati > Pseudomonadota > Alphaproteobacteria > Hyphomicrobiales > Methylobacteriaceae > Methylobacterium > Methylobacterium sp. JK268. The sequence goes on from NZ_JBSVZN010000032.1 coordinate 94,628, forward strand.
GGTCGACTGGTCGGTGCCCGACGGGACCGACGGGGTGATCCTCGAACTCGGTGCCAACGACATGCTGCGCGGCACCGATCCGGCCGTTCCGGAGAAGAACCTCGACGCGATCCTGGCGCGGCTGAAGGCCCGCGGCATCCCGGTCCTGCTCGCCGGCATGAAGGCCGGGCGCAACCTCGGCCCCGACTACGTGGCGCGGTTCGACGCGATCTACCCGCGCCTCGCCGAGCGCTACGGGCTGGTCCTGTACCCGTTCTTCCTCGACGGCGTCGCCGGGGACCGCGCCGTGACCCTGCCGGACGGGCTGCACCCGAACGCGGCCGGGGTGGAGCGCATCGTCGCGGGCATCCTGCCCACCGTCGAGACCTTCCTGGCGAAGCTGCGCCGCGCCTCGTGACGGGCGTCGGCCCGGAGGAGACCGCATGCCGCGCCTGTTCACCGGACTCGAGATCCCCGCGGCGGTCGGCGAGGCGCTGAGCCGCCACCGCGGCGGGGTGCCGGGTGCCCGCTGGGTCGAGCCCGCCGACTACCACATCACCCTGCGCTACGTCGGCGACGTGGATGGCGGCCTCGCCGAGGAGATCGCCGGGGCGCTGGCCGAGACGCGGCCGCGGGGCGCGCTCGCCCTCGCCCTCGACGGGCTGGCGAGCTTCGGCGGCGACCGCCCGCACGCCATCTACGCGCGGGTCGTGCCCTCCGCGCCCCTCGACGAACTCCAGGCCGAGCAGGAGCGCCTGATGCGCCGCCTCGGCCTCAAGCCCGAGACCCGGCGCTTCACGCCCCACGTGACCCTCGCCCGGCTGCGCCGCGAGGCGAGCGCGGAGGCGGTGGCCCAGTACCTCGCGCTCCAGGGCGGGACGCCGCCGCTCGCCTTCACGGCGACGCGGTTCGTGCTCTACTCGGCCCGGGACTCGGTCGGGGGCGGGCCCTACCTGGTCGAGGCGGCCTACGCGCTGGAACCGTGAGGGCCGGATGGCGTCGGTTGCCGCCAGCGTCGCCGTCCCGTGCGGACGGATGCGTGGTCTGATGTGCGGCAAAGGCAGTCGATGATCGATGACGGCATGTCGGGACGGGCGTAGGATCCCCTCTCCCGCAAGGGCTACCGTGTGCACACAGCGCAGGAAAACATGTTCCGTATGAAAAGGATGATCGTTCCGATCGATCAGACTTAGAGCGGATCCGTCATCGCTCAGCCGCACCCGCTGCATGATCGCCTCCATAGCCTCAGACGACGCGATCGAGACCGATGAAGCTGAAGATCGGCAGATGTCATCCAGTCAGGTGAAGAAGATCCGCAGCATCAGACCCGACCGATGGCAGCAAACCCACCTCCTCATGCTGAGGTGCGACCGGAGGGAGCCTCGAAGCACCCCGGAACGGCGTGTCCGTGGCGTCCTTGCCCTGGAGCGCTGTCCCGGGGTGCTTCGAGGCTGCGCGCGATCTTCGATCGCCGCAGCACCTCAGCATGAGGAGTGTTGTGCCTTCCAGGTCCGTTCAGTCGATGGCTTGGCGACCGAGATATGTGCACACGGTAGCCCACCCGGGAGAGGGGATCCCACGCCACGACCTGCGGGCCGGCGTGAATCGGATCTCGCAGCAATGACAAGGCCGTGCGAGAGCGGTCCATCGAGGGAGGAGCCTTCTTGAAGCTCAGGGTTCCTCCGTCCCGGATCGCCTTCCGCCTGCGCTGCCCTTGTCCGGAAAAGGGGGAGCGCCACGACGAGTCCCTTCGCTGAGAGCCTATGCCGCACTCCGGCAAGGACCTTCCCGCTGATCGCTGCCGGACGGGAGAAGATCGTCGCCGAAAGCCGGACCGGGAGAAGAGATCGCGCGTTCACCGGCCGTGAGCGTCCGTCGACTCGTCCGCCCGGCCCGTCCGTCACGCTGCTTCCAACCGTCCACCGATTGATTCCAACACGGATCGTCTTACGGATGACGCTGGCGTTCGCTTCGCAGAACGCCTCATCCTCTCCTCCGAACGGATCCGTCATGCGACGCAGAGATCTCCTGGCCGGTGCCGCCGCGCTGATCGCCGCCGGCCGCCCCGCCCGCGCCGAGGTCCCGCTCCCGAAGGAGCTGCGCCTCGGCTTCCAGAAAGCCGGCCTGTTCGTCTCGGCGCGGCGCCGCGGCGTCTACGAGGCGCATTTCCAGGCCCTCGGTGTGCCGGTGCGCTGGGTCGAGTTCCAGTTCGGGCCGCCGATGCTGGAGGCCCTCAACCTCGGCGCCATCGACTTCGCCAGGGTGGGCGACGCCCCGCCGATCTTCGCCCAGGCCGCCTCCGGCAACCTCCTCTACGTCGCCGCGCAGGAGGCGGGCGGCGAGGCGGTCATCGTCCCGGGCGCCTCGCCCCTGCGCTCCCTCGCCGACCTGAAGGGACGCAGCATCGGCGTGCCGAAGGGATCGAGCGCCCACGCCACCCTGGTGGCGGCGGTCGAGAAGGCGGGCCTCGCGTGGAGCGACATCACTCCGGTCTACCTCGCCCCCGCGGACGGGGTGGCGGCCTTCGCCCGGGGCGCCATCGACGCGTGGTCGATCTGGGACCCGTATCTCGCGATCGCGCTCGGCCAGGGCGCCCGGGTCCTGGCCTTCAACCGCGATGTCGCCAATCCGCACAGCTTCTACCTCGCCAACAAGGCCTTCGCGGAGGCCTATCCGGACGTGGTCGGGCAGATCGCCGACGTGCTCGCCCGCGAGGCGGCCTGGGCGGACGCCCATCGCGACGAGGTCGCCCGCACCCTCCACGAGGCGCAGGGTATTCCCCTCGCCGTCGAGGAGGCGGTGGTCGAGCGCAGCCGCTTCCGGATCAAGCCCATCGACGATTCGGTGCTGGAGAGCCAGCAGAAGACCGCCGACCGCTTCCACCGGCTCGGGCTGATCCCGCGACCGATCCGCGTGCGCGACATCGCCTGGACCTGGACCCCGAAGGCCTGATCGCGCCGGACCGACCCTGAAGGACGTGTTGCGTCGCGGCCCGGCGACGCAACATTGGCGCTCCCGATGCGCCGCCGCACGCAAAATCCCGGACATCCCCTGCCCCTATACGCATCTCCGTTCGAGGCCCGCAGCAGAGGGGCCCGGGCGACGGGACGCGCGACGGAGGCGGGGACGATGGGTGCGGCGAGGCTGATCCTGATGGGCGCGATGCTAACGGCGGGCATCGCCTTGATGGTGGACGGGCAAGGTCCCGTCGCGCCCGCGCCGCAACGCCCGGCCCCGGCCCTCTCGACCACGTCCTGCGCCGGCGCGGCCTGGCCGTACCGGTCGGCCTCCTGCCGCGGCGATGCTGCGACGCCCGCCGTGCGGGTGATCGGCGTCGCGGTCCCGCTCCGCGTGGCGGAGCGCTGAGGCCGGTGCCGCATTTCAGCGCCGATCTCCTGGAGGGCGACCCGGACGGGACGGCCCTTCTGCGCGACATCCTCGGTCCCGTCGGGTCCGCGCCCGGCGCGTCCCCGACCGACATCCTGCCGCCCGCGGTGCCGGGCCCGCGCGCCCCGCGCGCCGAGGCCCGTCGGGCGGAGCGCGGGGCGCCCGTTCGCGGCGTCGCGACCCGCTCCCGCCGGTCCGCCCGGCTGCCCTGACCGGCGAACGCCGCCCCGCTTGGCACTCTGGCCAGACGAGTGCCAAAATTTTTTTGCCGACCCCTTGAAGGGTGGATTCGGCGCTCCCAGCTTCGCGGCGGCCGGGCGGCTCAGATGGAGAGCCCGGACCTTCGACAGGCTTGTGCAGCGCTGGAGACACAGGATGACGTTCCAACCGCTCCATGATCGCGTCGTCGTCCGCCGCATCGACGCGGAGGAGAAGACCAAGGGCGGCATCATCATTCCCGACACCGCCAAGGAGAAGCCGCAGGAGGGCGAGATCGTGGCCGTGGGCCCCGGCGCCCGCGACGAATCCGGCAAGGTGAACCCCCTCGACGTGAAGGCCGGCGACCGGGTGCTGTTCGGCAAGTGGTCGGGCACCGAGGTCCGCATCGACGGCGAGGATCTCCTGATCATGAAGGAATCCGACATCCTCGGCGTGATCGTCGCGTCCGAGGCCGTGAGGAAGGCCGCCTGAGCGGGGCCCCACGTCCCGTCATGTCTCTGGAGGAATGACCACGATGGCAGCGAAAGACGTTCGTTTCTCGGCCGATGCCCGCGAGAAGATGCTGCGCGGCGTCGACATCCTGGCGAATGCCGTGAAGGTGACGCTGGGCCCGAAGGGCCGCAACGTGGTGATCGAGAAGAGCTTCGGCGCTCCCCGCATCACCAAGGACGGCGTGACGGTCGCGAAAGAGATCGAGCTCGCCGACAAGTTCGAGAACATGGGCGCCCAGATGGTGCGCGAAGTGGCCTCGAAGACCAACGACCTCGCCGGTGACGGCACCACCACGGCGACCGTGCTGGCCCAGGCCATCGTCAAGGAAGGCGCCAAGTACGTCGCCGCCGGCATGAACCCGATGGACCTCAAGCGCGGCATCGACCTCGCGGTCACCGCCGTGGTCGAGGACCTGAAGCAGAACGCGCGCAAGATCACCCGTAACGACGAGATCGCTCAGATCGGCACCATCTCGGCCAACGGCGACGCGGAGATCGGCCGCATGCTCGCCGAGGCGATGCAGAAGGTCGGCAACGAGGGCGTGATCACGGTCGAGGAGGCCAAGACCGCCGAGACCGAGCTCGACGTCGTCGAGGGCATGCAGTTCGACCGCGGCTACCTCTCCCCGTACTTCGTCACGAATGCGGAGAAGATGATCGCCGAGCTCGAGGATCCCTACATCCTGATCCACGAGAAGAAGCTGTCCTCGCTGCAGGCGCTGCTGCCGGTGCTCGAGGCGGTGGTGCAGACCGGCAAGCCGCTGCTGATCGTGGCCGAGGACATCGAGGGCGAGGCGCTGGCCACGCTGGTGGTGAACAAGCTGCGCGGCGGGCTGAAGGTGGCGGCCGTGAAGGCGCCGGGCTTCGGCGACCGCCGCAAGGCGATGCTGGAGGACATCGCGATCCTGACCGCCGGTCAGATGATCGCGGAGGATCTCGGCATCAAGCTCGAGAACGTGACGCTGCCGATGCTCGGCCGGGCCAAGCGCGTGCGGATCGAGAAGGAGAACACCACGATCATCGACGGCGCCGGCGACAAGGCGGACATCGAGGGCCGTGTGGCGCAGATCAAGGCGCAGATCGAGGAGACGACCTCGGACTACGACCGGGAGAAGCTGCAGGAGCGTCTGGCGAAGCTCGCCGGCGGCGTGGCGGTGATCCGGGTCGGCGGGGCGACCGAGGTCGAGGTCAAGGAGAAGAAGGACCGCGTCGACGACGCCATGCACGCGACCCGCGCGGCCGTGGAAGAGGGCATCGTTCCGGGCGGCGGCACCGCGCTGCTGCGTGCCAAGGCGGCGGCCCAGGGCGTGAAGAGCGACAATCCCGACGTCCAGGCCGGCATCAACATCGTGGTGAAGGCCCTGGAATCGCCGATCCGCCAGATCGCCGAGAATGCCGGCGTCGAGGGATCGGTCGTGGTCGGCAAGCTGGTCGAGAACGGCTCGCGCAGCTTCGGCTTCGACGCCCAGACCGAGACCTATGTCGACCTGATCGAGAAGGGCATCGTCGACCCGGTCAAGGTCGTGCGCACCGCCCTGCAGGACGCCGCCTCGGTGGCCGGCCTGCTGGTGACGACCGAGGCGATGGTCGCCGACGCGCCCAAGAAGGAGAGCGCGGCCCCGGCCATGCCGGGCGGCGGCGGCATGGGCGGCATGGACTTCTGATCAATTCCCGGTTCAGCGCGTGACGGAGGGCCGCCGCGAGGCGGCCCTTTCCGTTCGCGGGCCGTGCCGCGCGCGCCGTTCCCCGGTGCTGACCCGCGCCGCGGCGCGGGCCCCTCCGCGACAACGCCGATATGCGGCGCGGCGGTGCTCGGCCTCGTCAGGCTTTCTCGGCGAAAACGCGCTCGAGGATTGGGACGAAATCCCCGGGCGCCGCGCGTTCTGTTGAAGGTGCGCCCAACATCTTGCATCGAAATCTTACCGAATGTTAATCTCGAGGTGAGAGGTGCGGCGGACCGGGCCGCCCGCGATCCGGCGGGTCGCGGTTCGGCGCCGTCGAGGAAGGGTCATGTCCGCGCGTTCGCTCGATCTCTCCCGCGAGATGCTGCGGGCGATCCATCGCGCGGCCACGACCGACCACGTCCGCGATCAACTCCTCAAGACCCTGGCGGGGCTCGGCGTCGAGCACCTGCTGGTCGCGACGCTCCGGCTCCGCCCGGCGCCCCCGCTGGAGCCCACCGCCACCGTCTACATCAACACCTACCCGGATGCCTGGGTGCGCCGCTATCACGCCCGCGGCTACATCCTCCAGGATCCGATCGTGCGCGGCCTGGACGGGCGGATGGCGGGCATCGCCTGGAGCGACCCGGGTTTCTGCCCGGCGGACGACCGGGCCGCCCGGCGCGTTCTCGACGAGGCCGGCGAGTTCGGCCTGCGCTCCGGCTTCACCCTGCCGCTCCCGACCCCCGACGGCGACCTCGCGGTGGTGAACTTCGTGGGCGAGCACCTCACCCTCGATCCGGCGGCGCGGGGCACGCTCACGCTGGTGGGGACCTACGCGCTCGGACAGGTGCTGCTCCTGGGCGGCGCCGAGGTCGAGCCCTTCGCCGAGCCGCTCTCGCCCCGCGAGCGCGAGAGCCTGCAATGGGCGGCGGAGGGCAAGTCCGACCACGAGATCGCCGACGTGATGGGCATCTCGGAGCACGGGGCGATCCGCCACCTGCGGGCGGTCCGCCGCAAGCTCGGCACCACGAGCCGCGCCCACGCGGTCGCCCTCGGGCTCAGATTCGGACTCATTACCTAACGGTACGGGTACAAGTCCTTGGACTATGGGGCCTCGGCGCGCCGGCTAAGATCGGCCGGTGGGGTGGAGCGCTCCCGGTCCGGTCACCTCTCCGGCTCCGGCCCGACGATGCGGCGCGATGCGACCCTGAGCCTTCACGCCCTCCGAGGCCACTGCTTTCCTGCGAGAGATCCTCCCGATGCAGACCGATCCCTCACCTCGTCGGCCCCTCGCCGCGCGCCGGACCCGGTCCGGCCAGGCCCAGGCCGAGCTGAGCGTGCTTCGCGCCGCCGCCACGGTCCTCGATCTGGAGCAGCTCCTGGCGCCGACGGTCGCCGAGCGGCCGGCCGTTCAGGCGCTGATCCGCGCGGCCTGGGACGTCTTCCGCGAATGCGAGCGCGACGACGCGAGCGGAGAGCCGCCGCTCAACTGAACGGTGCAGCCACGGAACCCTGCCATGCCCGTCCGGCATGGCCATCGCGGCCGGGGTCGCCGTAAGGTCGGATCCCGGGGCGGGTGATCCCGCCCGCTCGGGCGCCCGGCGCCCGGATTGGGGGTCCGACCGAACCGTGCTGCAGACCGCGCCCGCCCGGGCCTCGCTTCCCCTGCTCGTCGCCGTGACGATGACCGGGACCGTGGCGCTCCACATCTTCGTGCCGGTGCTGCCCGCCGCCGCGGCCGATCTGGGCACGTCGCCGGTCGTGGCGCAGCTGACCATCACCCTCTACCTCGTCGGCCTCGCCTGCGGGCAACTCGTCTATGGGCCTCTCTCGGACCGGTTCGGGCGCCGGCCGGTGCTGATCGGGGGGATGTCGCTCTACCTCGCGGGGCTGGTCCTGGCGATCCCGGCGCCGTCGATCGGGGTGCTGGTGGCCGCCCGGGTGCTGCAGTCGCTCGGGGCCTGCGGCTCCCTCGTCCTCGGGCGCGCCATGGTGCGGGACGTCTCGACCCCCGAGGACGCCACCGCCAAGCTCGCCCTCCTGACCATGGCGATGACCCTGACCCCCGCCCTGGCGCCCGCGATCGGCGGCGTCGTCGGGGGCGCCTTCGGCTGGCGGGCGGTGTTCGTGCTGCTCGCCGCCGCGGTGGCGCTCCTCGGCGCCCTGGTGGTGACGACGCTCCCGGAGACCAACCGCGCGCCCGTCGCCCTGCCGGGCCTCGGCGCGGTCGTGGCCGCCTATCTCCGGCTCCTCCGCATCCCCGCCTACCGCGCCTACGTGGTGGCGGGCGCCTGCGCCGGGACCAGCCTCTACGCCTTCCTGGCGGTCGCCCCCTTCCTCCTCGGCGAGCACCTGGGACAGACCCCGCAGGCGGTGGGGTTCGACTGCCTCCTCGTGGTCGCCGGCATGGTGGCGGGGGCCTGGATCGCCGCCCGGCTCGCCCGGCGCGTGCCGACCCGGCGGGCCGCCCGCGGGGGCAACGCCCTGTGCTTTCTCGGCGCGCTCGCGCTGCTCGCCATCGACCGCAGCGGTCAGCTCTCCGTCGCGACGCTGATCCTGCCCCTCGTGCTCTACGCGGTCGGAATCGGCATCCTCGGACCGAACGCCGTGGCCGGCCTGATGAACGTCGATCCCCACGCGGCCGGGGCGGCGTCGAGCCTCTACGGGTTCGTTCAGATGACCTGCGGGGCCGTGTTCACCCTCGCGGTGGCGGCGTGGCACGACGGCACCGCGACGCCCGTCGCCGTCACGCTGCTCGCCGCCGCGAGCCTCGCCGCGCTGGCGCTGCGGCGGGCCTGACGGCCGCTCAGGGGCGCGGGAAGACCCGCGCGGCGGCGGCGGTGAGCGCCAGCCGGTCGCCCTTGCGGTAGACGCCCGCGACCGTCACCTCAACCGCGCCGTCCGCCCCGTCGAGCTGCACCTCCGCCACCGTGCCGCGCGCCGTGCGGCGCCATTCGCGCACCGTGCCGTGGAGGGCGCCCTCGCCCTCGCCGACCGCGAGGTGCCAGGGCCGCAGGCAGAGGTCGACCGGTCCCTCGGGCCAGCCGGACTCGGCCTGCAGGGTCGGCCGTCCCTCCACGAGGACGCGCCCGTCCCGCACCTCCGCGTCGAGCCGCGCGGTCTCGCCCACGAAGGACATCACGAAGCGCGAGGCGGGATCGTCCTGCACCTCGTGCGGGGCGCCGACCTGCTCGATGCGGCCGCGATGGAGGATCGCGATCCGGTCGGCGAGTTCCAGCGCCTCGTCCTGGTCGTGGGTGACGAAGACCGTGGTCTGGCCGGTCTCGCGGTGGATCTCGCGCAGCCACCGGCGCAGGTCCTTGCGCACCTGCGCGTCGAGGGCGCCGAAGGGCTCGTCGAGGAGCAGCACCGCCGGCTCGACCGCGAGCGCCCGGGCGAGCGCCACGCGCTGGCGCTGGCCCCCCGAGAGCTGGCCCGGATAGCGCGAGGCCAGGGTCGGCAGTTGCACGAGGTCGAGGAGGTGCCCGACCCGGCGGCGGATCTCGGCCTCGTTCGGCCGGCGGGCGCGCTCCCGCGAGCGCAACCCGTAGGCGATGTTCTCGAACACCGTCAGGTGCCGGAACAGGGCGTAGTGCTGGAACACGAAGCCGACGCCGCGCCGCTGCACCGGCACGTCGGTGGTGTCCCGCGCGCCGAAGAACACCCGCCCCGCATCCGGAATCTCCAGCCCGGCGATGACACGCAGCAGCGTGGTCTTGCCGGAGCCCGACGGGCCGAGGAGCGCCAGGAGTTCGCCCGGGGCGATCGTCAGGCTGACGCCCTCGAGCGCGGCCGGGCCGTCGCCGCTGTAGCTCTTCGCGATGGACTCGACCCGCACCTCCGTGCCGGCGCCGCTCAGCGAGCGGGCGGCCGCCCGCTCCTCGCCGCGGGCCTGAACGCGGGGCGCCGTCAGGGCGTCGATCGTTCCCGCCACCATCTCAGTGCGCTCCCCGGCCGGCGAGGGCATCGGCATGGCGCCACTCCAGGAAGGTCTTCCCCGCGAGGGTGACGAGCGCCAGGAGTGCCAGGAGAGAGGCAATCCCGAAAGCCGCGACGTAGTTGTACTCATTGTAGAGGATCTCGACGTGGAGCGGCATGGTGGTCGTGAGTCCCCGGATCCGTCCCGACACCACCGAGACGGCGCCGAACTCGCCCATCGCGCGGGCGTTGCAGAGGAGCACCCCGTAGAGGAGCGCCCAGCGGATGTTGGGCAGCGTGACCGTCCGGAAGACCCGCCAGGGGCTCGCCCCGAGGGTCAACGCGGCCTCTTCGTCGGTGGTGCCCTGGTCCTGCATCAGGGGGATCAGTTCCCGGGCCACGAACGGGAAGGTGACGAACACCGTCGCGAGCACGATGCCGGGCACCGCGAAGATGATCTCGACGCCGTGGCGCTGCAGGACGGGCCCGAGCAGGCCCTGCGAGCCGAAGATCAGCACGTAGATCAGCCCCGCCACCACCGGGGAGACCGAGAAGGGCAGGTCGATCAGGGTGATGAGGAGGTTGCGGCCGCGGAAGTCGAACTTGGCGATCGCCCAGGAGGCGGCGAGGCCGAAGACGACGTTGAGCGGTACCGCGATCACCGCGACGAGGAGCGTCAGGCGGATCGCCGCCTGCGCGTCCGGCTCCGCGAAGGTGGCGAGGTAGGTGCCGAGGCCCCGGCTCAGCGCCTCCGTGAAGACCACGACGAGCGGCAGCAGCAGGAACAGCGCCAGGAAGGCCGCCGCGACGGCGGTGAGCGCGAGGCGCACGCCCCCCGGCTCGGTCAGGAAGGCCGGGCGGGGCTCAGACATGGCCGAACCTCCGCCGGCTGTAGTCCTGGATCAGGTTGATGGCGAGCAGGGCCCCGAAGGACATCAGCAGCATCACGGCGGCGATGGCGGTCGCGCCCGTGTAGTTGAACTCCTCGAGCTTGATCACGATCAGGAGCGGGGCGATCTCGGACACGTAGGGCAGGTTGCCGGCGACGAAGATCACCGAGCCGTACTCGCCCACCGCCCGCGCGAAGGCCAGCGCGAAGCCGGTGAGCACCGCGGGCAGGAGCGGCGGCAGGATCACCGTGACGAGGGCGCGCAGCCGCGAGGCGCCGAGGATCGCCGCCGCCTCCTCGCTCGACTTGTCGATCTCGGCGACGAGGGGCTGCACGGTCCGCACGCAGAAGGGCAGGCCGACGAAGACCAGCGCCACCAGGATGCCGAGCGGCGTGTAGGCGACCTTGAGGCCGAGCGCCTCAAGCGGTGCGCCGAGCCAGCCGTTGCCCGCGTAGAGGGTCGCGAGGCAGATGCCGGCGACCGCGGTCGGCAGTGCGAAGGGCAGGTCGACCAGGGCGTCGATGATCCGTCGGCCGGGGAAGCGGTAGCGGGTCAGAACCCAGGCGATCAGCAGCCCGAACACCGCGTCGATCGCTGCGGCCGCCAGCGAGAGGCCGAAGGAGGTGCGCAGCGCCGCGAGGTTGCGCGCGTCGGTAAGCAGGGCCCAGAGCCCGGCCGGGCCGATCGCCGAGGCGCGGATCAGCAGCACCGCGAGCGGCAGCAGCACCAGCAGGCTCAGATAGGCGACCGCGAAGCCGAAGGTCAGCCGAAAGCCCGGCAGCGCGCTCGGGCGCCGGAAGCGCCGCCGCGGCCTCGCCCCAGCCGGCGCAGCGCCTCCTGGCGCCCCGAGGGCCGAGGCGGTGCTCACTGACGCGCCTTCAGGATGGTGTCGAAGACGCCGCCATCGTCGAAGTGGGTCTTCTGCGCCTTGCCCCAGCCGCCGAAGGTGTCGTCGATGGTGACGAGCTTCAGCTTCGGGAAGCGGGCCAGGTCCTCCTTGGCGGCGGCGGATTCGTCGCGCGGGCGGTAGAAGTTCTTGGCGATGAGGGCCTGCGCCTTCGGCGTGTAGAGGAACTGCAGGTAGGCCTCGGCCTGCTTGCGGGTTCCCTTCTGGTCGACGTTGCCGTCGACGAGCGCCACCGGCGGCTCGGCCAAGATCGACAGCGAGGGCACGACGATGTCGAACTTGCCCTTCCCGAACTCCTCGTCGGCGAGGAACGCCTCGTTCTCCCAGGCGACCAGCACGTCGCCGAGGCCGCGCTGCACGAAGGTCGTGGTGGAGCCGCGCGCGCCGGTGTCGAGGACCGGGACGTTCTTGTAGAGCGCGGCCACGAAGGCCTTGGCCTTCTCGTCGTCGTTGCCGTTCTGGGCGAGGCCGTAGGCGTAGGCGGCGAGGTAGTTCCAGCGCGCGCCGCCGGAGGTCTTCGGGTTCGGGGTGATCACCTGGATGCCCGGCTTCACCAGGTCGTCCCAGTCCTTGACGCCCTTCGGGTTGCCCTTGCGCACCAGGAACACGATGGTCGAGGTGTAGGGCGTGGAATTGTTCGGCAGGCGCGCCTGCCAGTCGGCCGGGATCTTCTTCGTGCGCGCCGCGATGGCGTCGATGTCGCTGGCGAGCGCCAGCGTCACCACGTCCGCCGGCAGCCCGTCGATCACCGCGCGCGCCTGGGCGCCCGAGCCGCCATGCGAGGCGCGCACGGTCAGGCTCTCCCCGGTCTTCTGCTTCCACTCGGCCGCGAAGGCGGCGTCGATCGCCCGGTAGAGTTCCCGGGTCGGATCGTACGAGACGTTGAGCAGCACCGTCTCCGCCCGGGCGGGCTGCGGGTCCGACAGGCCGAGCAGGGCCGCCCCGGCGAGGAGCGCGAGGCTCGGGGCTCCGAACAGGCGGCGCAGCCCCGACAGGAACCCGCCGCGGCGCGGGGCCGCCTCGGTCGCCGCCTCCGGGCGGGCGGTGGGCGGTGCCTCGGCCGCCGGCACCTGGACGAGGCCGAGGGCCGCCGTGTCGGTGGTCTCGCGGTCGATCAGGATCAGGCTGCCGGTGTCGCGGTTGTCGCGGTAGGGATCGACGGCGACCGGGCGGTCGAGGGTCAGAACCACGTCGCCGATGTCGTTGACCGCGAGCGCCTCCGCGGGATGGGACACGCCCGTCTCCGGGTCGATCCGCGAGACGATCCGCGCCACGGTGGCGTTCGCCGTCACCGTGCCGATCTTGGCGGTGAGCGTCGCGCCCGCCGCGAGCTCCGCCTCGCGCGCCCAGAACAGGCGCACGTCGAGCCGGTCGGTCAGGCGCGGGGGAGCGTCCGCCGCCGCGATCACGCTGCCCCGCGAGGCGTCGCGCTCGTCGGCCAGCACCAGCGTCACGGACTGGCCGGCGATCGCTGCGTCGAGGTCGCCGTCCGCCGTGTAGATCCGCGCGATGGTCGAGGACTGGCCGGAGGGCAGCACCGTGACGGCGTCGCCCGGCGCCACGCGGCCGGACGCGATCATGCCCGAGAAGCCGCGGAAATCGGGGTTCGGCCGGTTGACCCACTGCACCGCCATGCGGAAGGGCGCGGCCTCCTCCTCAGCGTGGGCCGGCACCTCCTCCAGGTGCTGGAGGAGCGGCGGGCCGGAATACCAGGGCGCGGCGGCGCCGGGCAGCACGACGTTGTCGCCGTTCGCCGCCGAGAGCGGGATCGCCGTCACGTCCGCGAAGTTCAGGGGCGCCGCGAAGGCGCGGAACTCCGCCCCGATCGCCTCGAACCGGTCCTCGGACCAGCCGATCAGGTCCATCTTGTTGACCGCCAGCACGACGCGGCGGATCCCGAGCATCGAGACCAAGAGCGCGTGGCGCCGGGTCTGGCGGCTCAGCCCCTTGCGCGCGTCGACGAGCAGCACCGCCACGTCCGCGGTCGAGGCGCCGGTCGCCATGTTGCGGGTGTACTGCTCGTGGCCGGGTGTATCGGCGACGATGAAGGAGCGCCGCTCGGTCGAGAAGAATCGGTAGGCGACGTCGATGGTGATGCCCTGCTCGCGCTCGGCCTGGAGGCCGTCCACGAGGAGCGCGAGGTCGATCTCGCCCCCCCGGGTGCCGTGGCGGCGGGAATCCCGCTCCAGCGCGCTCACTTGATCGTCGAAGATCTGCTTGGTGTCGTGCAGCAGCCGGCCGATCAGGGTCGACTTGCCGTCGTCGACCGACCCGCAGGCGATGAAGCGCAGCACTTCCTTGCGCTGGTGGACCGCGAGGAAGGCCTCGTAGCCGAACGCGCGGGTGGACTGGTGCAGCGTCATCAGAAGTAGCCTTCCTGCTTCTTGCGCTCCATGGCGCCGGACCCGTCCTTGTCGATCACCCGGCCCTGGCGCTCGGAGGTGCGGGCGGCCAGCGTCTCGCCGATGATCTCCGGCAGGGTGGCGGCGTCGCTCTCCACCGCCCCGGTGAGCGGGTAGCAGCCCAGCGTGCGGAAGCGGACCATGCGCAGCTCGGGCGTCTCGCCGGGCTCCAGCGGCAGGCGCTCGTCGTCGACCATGATGAGCTGGCCCTCGCGCTGCACCACCGGCCGCTCGGCGGCGTAGTACAGGGGCACGATCGGGATGTTCTCGCGCTCGATGTAGAGCCAGATGTCGAGCTCGGTCCAATTCGACAGCGGGAACACCCGCAGGCTCTCGCCGCGCTTCTTCTTGAGATTGTAGAGGTGCCAGGGCTCGGCCCGCTGGCGCTTGGGGTCCCAGCGGTGCTGGGCCGTGCGCAGCGACACGATGCGCTCCTTGGCCCGAGAGGCCTCCTCGTCGCGGCGCGCGCCGCCGAAGGCCGCGTCGAACTTGTACTTGTCCAGGGCCTGGCGCAGGGCCTGGGTCTTCATCACGTCGGTGTGGACCTCGGAGCCGTGCGTGATCGGCCCGACGCCGCGGGCGAGCCCGTCCGGGTTGGTGTGGACCAGGAGATCGAGGTCGAGTTCCTTCGCGCGCTGGTCGCGGAAGGCGATCATCTCCCGGAACTTCCAGGTCGTGTCGACGTGGAGCAGCGGGAAGGGCAGGCGCCCCGGCGCGAAGGCCTTGAGCGCGAGGTGCAGGAGGACGGAGGAATCCTTCCCGATCGAGTAGAGCATCACCGGGTTCTCGGTCTCGGCGACCGTCTCCCGCATGATGTGGATGCTCTCCGCCTCCAGGCGCTGGAGGTGGGTCAGGTGCGGGGCCTCCTCCGCGGCGTGTGCGGGCGCGGCGCTCATGCGGCCAACTCCGGTTCGGGCGAGGACAGGCTGACGGACGATGGCGCCGGGGCGGCGGCGACGTGCAGCCCGCACTCCTTCTTGCTCTCCTGCTCCCACCACCAGCGGCCGGCCCGCTCGGGCTCGCCGACCTTCACGGCGCGCGTGCAGGGCGCGCAGCCGATCGACGGGAAGCCGCGGTCGTGCAGGACGTTGTAGGGAACGTAATTCTCGTGGACCGCCCGGGCGACGTCCTCCCGCGACCAGTCGGCCAGCGGGTTGATCTTGATCAAGCCGCGCTCGGCGTCGGCCTCGGCGAGGGGCGTCGCGGCCCGGTTCGCCGACTGGCCGGCCCGCAGGCCGGTGATCCAGGCGGCGGCGCCGTCCAGCGCCCGCCCGAGCGGCACCACCTTGCGGAAGCCGCAGCAGGCCTGGCGCGCCGCCACCGAGTGGCGGAAGCCATTGATGCCCTCCTCGGCCACGAAGCGCTCCTCGGCCTCGCGCTCGGGCGCGTAGGCGCGGATGCGGAAGCCGTAGGCCGCCTCGGTCTCGGCCCAGACGTCGTAGGTCTCCGGGAACAGCCGGCCGGTATCCAGGGTGACGATCTCCGCCCGCGACTTTGCCATCCGCAGGAAGTGCGTCAGCGCCTGGTCCTCCAGGCCGAAGCTCGTCGTGAAGACGAGCCGGCCCGCCACGCGCCGGTCGATCAGCGCGAGGCGCTCGGCGATGCCGAGGGGAGCGAGCGCGGAGGCGAGGTCCTCCGCGGCGCGGTCGAGGGCGTCAGTCATGGGGATTTGCGCCGGAACGTGCCTTGTCGGACCCGCTAAGTGTTCGCTATAACGAACGCTGTCAAGGCATGACAGCCTTGCGTCCGGGCCTGTTTATGCGCGATGCAGGGCAGGTGACGCAAGGGCCGGTCTCGCCTTCCCCGACCCGGACGGGGGAATTAGGAGAAGGTTCTTCTCCTTTCCGCCGTCGGTACCCCGTGTCGTTCTCCCCAATGCGGAGCTCCCGTCGTGGACGCCATCGATTTGAAGATCCTGGCCCTCCTGCAGCAGGACGCGACGCTCTCGATCGCGCAGATCGGCGAGCGCGTCGGCTTGTCGCAGACGCCGTGCTGGAAGCGGATCCAGCGCCTGGAGGCCGACGGGGTCATCGACCGGCGCGTGGCGGTGCTCGACCCGGTGAAACTGGGCCTCGGCCTCACCGTCTTCGTCTCCGTCGAGACGAGCGACCATTCGCGCGAGTGGCTGGAGCGCTTCGCCGCGGCGGTGGCGGCGATGCCGGAGGTGCTCGAATTCTACCGGATGGCCGGCGATGTGGACTACATGCTGCGGGTCGTGGTGGCCGACATGCAGGCCTACGACGCCTTCTACAAGCGGCTGATCGGCTCCCTGCCGCTCAAGAACGTCACGTCCCGCTTCGCCATGGAGAAGGTGAAGAGCACCACCGCGCTGCCCCTGCCCACGGCGCCGTTCACGCCGGTCCTGGTCGCCGCCGCGGGTGGAAAATAAATTTCTCCCACGGCGCGCAGCGGCAGTGACATTGATCTCCAAAACGCGCGTTCTTCATAAAGAACATTCCCATTGACTCGGGCCCCCGGGGGCCACACATGGTGCGCGCATGTCTCGACCCGCTCTTCTTCCCCGCACGGCTCCCTTCGGCGACGCCGAGCGGGCCCATCTCGACGCCGCCCTCGGGGCGGCGACGGCGCTGCAGCGCGCGTGGCTCGCCGGCTTCCTGGCTGGCCTCGACGCCGCCGCAGGCGCCCCCGCCGCCGACCAGCCCCAGGCCGCCGCGCCTCCGCGGGCGGCCGAGCCGCTGACGATCCTGTTCGCGAGCGAGTCCGGCAATTCCGAGAAGCTCGCGGGAGACGTGGCCAAGCTCGCCCGCAAGTCCGGCTTCAAGCCCAAGGTGGTCGATTTCGCGGATCTCGACGTCGCCTCGCTCCCCAAGGAGAAGCGCGTCGTGGTGATCGCCGCGACCTGGGGCGAGGGCGAGCCGCCGGCCCGCGCCGTGCGCGCCTACGGGGAGCTGATGGGGGAGGGGGCGCCGCGCCTCGACGGAGTCGAGTTCGGCGTCCTGGCCCTCGGCGATACGTCGTACGCGGAGTTCTGCGCGATCGGAAAGCGCCTCGACGCCCGCTTCGAGGCGCTCGGCGCCAAGCGGGCGCTCGACCGGGTCGATTGCGACCTCGACTTCGACAAGCCGGCTTCGGCCTGGATCAAGGACGCCCTCAAGGCGCTGGCCCCGGCCGAGCCCGCTGGCAACGTCGTGGCGGTGGATTTCGCCCGCGCCGCGGGGGGCGAGGCCGAGGAGCAGGAGGTCAGCCGCGAGCCGGTCACCGCCGAGGTGATCGAGCACGTCAACCTCAACTCGTCGCGCTCCGACAAGGAGACGATCCACCTCGCGCTCGCCTTCGAGGACGGGGCGCCGGCCTACGAGCCGGGTGATTCCCTCGAACTCTACCCGGAGAACGATCCGGCGCTGGTCGAGGAGATCCTGAAGGCCGCGGGCCTCGCGGGCGACGCCGCCCTGCGCCAGGCGCTGCTCGCCGAGCGCGACATCACGACCCTCTCCTCCGCGACGATCGAGCGCTTCGTCAAGGCGACCGGTCACGCCGAGGCGCGCCGGCTCCTCGACGAGGGTGGGGCGCGGGCCTGGATCGAGGGCCGCCACCTCATCGACCTCCTGGAGACCTACCCGGCGAAGCTCTCGGCCGAGGGCCTCGCCGAGATCACCCGGCCGCTGCCGCCCCGCGCCTACTCGATCGCCTCCTCGCGCAAGGAGGTCGGGGACGAGGCGCATCTGACGATCGCGGCGGTGCGCTACGCCACCCACGGCCGCGACCGCACGGGCGTCGCCTCGGTCCACGTGGCCGACCGCATCCGCAACGGCGCCAAGCTCAAGGTGCGGGTGAAGCCCAACAAGCATTTCCGCCTGCCGAGCGATCCGGCGACGGACATCATCATGGTGGGGCCGGGCACCGGCGTCGCGCCCTTCCGGGCCTTCGTGCAGGAGCGGCGCGCCACCGAGGCCCCGGGCCGCAACTGGCTGTTCTTCGGCGACCGCCGCTTCACCCACGACTTCCTGTACCAGCTGGAATGGCAGGACGCGCTGGAGGACGGCTCCCTCCACCGCATCGACGTCGCCTTCTCTCGGGATCAGCCCGAGAAGATCTATGTCCAGGACCGCCTCTTCGCGCAGCGCCGCGAGGTGGTGGCGTGGCTGGAGAACGGCGCGAGCTTCTACGTCTGCGGCGACGCCAAGGCCATGGCCAAGGACGTGCGCGCCGCCCTGGTGCGGGCCTACGCGGACGTGAAGGCGCTCTCGCCCGAGGCCGCCGAGGCCGCGGTCGGCGCCCTGGAAAAGGCCCGGCGCTACCAGCAGGACGTTTACTGACCAGGCGCGGGGAACCCCTCTCCCGTGCGGGAGAGGGGCGGGGGTGAGGGTCCCGGACCGTGCCGTCATCAAGCGAAGACGGTCGCGCTGGCAGCGGGACGGTTCAGATATCTTGCTGAACCACCTGGACCCTCACCCCTCCCTCTCTCCTGCACGGGAGAGGGGTTCCTCGCGCCGACCGTCGATCTCCTTCCCGCGTCGCGCGAAGCGGCCGCACGGATCACCGCCATGGACGACATCAAGCCCGCCACCCCCGCCCGCCCGCGCAGCTACGAGACGCCGCCCACCGAACGGCCGATCACCGAGGCGGAAGCCGCCCGCGCGGCGGCGCTGTCGGCGAACGAGCACATCAAGATCGCGAGCGGCTACCTCCGCGGCACCCTGGCGGACGGGCTCCTCAAGCACGCGACCGGCGCCATCTCGGAGGATGACGGCCAGCTCGTGAAGTTCCACGGCATGTACCTGCAGGATGACCGCGACCTGCGCGCCGAGCGGACGAAGAAGAAGCTGGAGAAGGCCTATTCCTTCATGATCCGGCTGCGGATCGCCGGCGGCGTCGTCACGCCCCGGCAGTGGCTGGCCCTCGACGACATCGCCCGCACCTACGCCAACGGGACGCTCCGGGCGACGACGCGCCAGACCTTCCAGTACCACGGCGTGATCAAGTCGAACCTGAAGCGCACCATGCAGGCCATCGACGCGGTGCTCCTCGACACGATCGCGGCCTGCGGGGACGTCAACCGCAACGTGATGGCGGCGACGAACCCGGCCCAGACCGGCGCCCACAAGGCCGCATACCAGCTCGCCAAGGACATCTCGGACTCGCTCCTGCCCAAGACCAACGCCTGGCGCGAGATCTGGCTCGACGGCGAGCGCGTGGTCGGCGGCGAGGACGAGGCGGCGGTGGAGCCGATCTACGGCAAGACCTACCTGCCGCGGAAGTTCAAGACCGTGGTGGCGGTGCCGCCCTCGAACGAGGTCGACATCTTCGCCCACGACCTCGGCTTCATCGCCATCCTGGACAAGAAGAACAAGGTCAAGGGCTGGAACGTGACGGTGGGCGGCGGCATGGGCATGACCCACGGCGAGCCCGACACCTTCCCGCGCACCGCCGACGTGATGGGCTTCTGCGCCCCCGAGGACGCGCTCAAGGTCGCCGAGGCGGTGATGACCGTCCAGCGCGACTGGGGCAACCGCAAGTCGCGCAAGAACGCCCGCCTGAAGTACACGATCGAGCGCTACGGCCTCGCCGCCTTCCGGGCCGAGGTCGAGCGTCGGCTCGGCAAGCCGCTCCAGGAGGCCAAGCCCTTCCGGTTCGAGTCGAACGGCGACCGCTACGGCTGGGTCGAGGGCGAGGACGGGCGCCACCACCTCACCCTCTACGTGCCCTCGGGCCGCATCAAGGACGTCGAGGGCGGGCCCCGCTTCCTCTCGGGGCTGCGACGGATCGCCGAGATCCACGACGGCGACTTCCGCCTGACCGGTAACCAGAACGTCATCGTGGCCAACGTCTCGGCGGAGAAGCGGGCCGAGGTCGAGGCCCTGGTGGCCGAGTACGGCCTCACCACCGGCGCCTCGGCCCTGCGCCGCAACAGCCTCGCCTGCGTGGCGCTGCCGACCTGCGGGCTGGCCCTGGCCGAGAGCGAGCGCTACATGCCCGACCTGCTCACGGAGCTGGAGCGGGGCCTCGCCGCCCACGGGCTGCAGGACGACGAGATCACGATCCGGATGACCGGCTGCCCGAACGGCTGCGCGCGGCCCTTCATCGCCGAGATCGGCTTCGTGGGCCGCGGGCCCGAGCGCTACAACGTCTATCTGGGAGCGGCCTTCGACGGGTCGCGGCTCTCGAAGCTCTACGCGGACGACGTGATGGCCAAGGACATCCCGGCGCTGCTCGACCCGCTCTTCGCGGCCTATGCCCGCGACCGGCAGCCCGGTGAGCGCTTCGGCGACTTCGTGATCCGCGCCGGCTACGTCGCGCGCACGACGAACGGGCCGGACTTCCACGACGGGACGGGAGCGCTGAAGGCGGTGGCGTGAGGCTCACCCCGAGCCTCGTCACGGTGACGCACGTCTGTTCGGAGAAAATCGGAGACCCCTTTGAGGGGGGGCTTCGGTCTCCAAAAATCGTTGTATTAACAACAAATTACGCCATTCCCGCTCGCGCGGCATCCCCGCTCCCACTCGGGCTACCGTGTGCACACATCTTTGTAGCTGGTTCATCAGCTGAACGGCGCTGGAAATCACAACGCTCCTCCTGCTGAGGTGCGACCGAAGGGAGCCTCGAAGCACCCACAACTGTCAATCCAAGAGAAGAATGCCTTGGAGACGCTGTTCTGGGGTGCTTCGAGGCTCCCTTCGCTCGCACCTCAGCAGGAGGAGGTGGGTTTTTTGCCATGAGCCGGGTTTGAAGCTGTGGCTCACCATCTCTTGACTGGATGAAATCGAACGGTCTTCAGCTCCATCAGCGTCGATCGCGCCTCACGCCCCATGCGCGAAGGCCCAGTACAGCTCCCGCGCCCGCTGGTAGAACGGCCCCGGCTCCAGCTCCCGCCCGTCGATCGCCGTCACCGGCATCACCTTCGAGTAGTTGCCGGTCGAGAAGATCTCGTCGGCCCGGGCGAAATCGTCGTAGGTCAGCGCCGCCTCGACGACGGTGACGCCGGCCCCGCGCAGGAGCTCGATCACCCGGTTGCGGGTCACGCCCGCCAGGTAGGCGCCGTTCGCCGCCGGCGTGTAGACCACCCCGTCGCGGGCCAGGAAGGCATTCGCGTTGGCGAATTCCGCGATGTTGCCGAGGGCGTCGCGGACCAGGCAGTTGCCGAACCCGCGCGAGGCGGCCTCGGTGAGCGCGCGCGCGCCGTTCGGGTAGAGGCAGCCGGCCTTGGCCTCCACGGGCGCCGTCTCGGCGGTCGGTCGCCGGAAGGGCGAGAGCGTCACCGAGAGCCGACCGGGCACCGGCATCGGTGCCTCGTAGAGGCACAGGCACCAGTTGGTGGAATCCGGGTCGAAGCGCACGCCGCCGGCGAAGCCGCTCTCGGCCCAGTACATCGGGCGGATGTAGAGGGGCGTGCCGGGGTCGAACCGCCCCAGGCCCTCGCGGACGAGGGCGCCCCAGGCTTCCTCCGCGACGACGGGCTTGAGCCCCATCGCCACCGCCGAGCGGTTCACCCGGGCGAGGTGCCGGTCGAGGTCGGGGGTGACGCCCTCGAAGGCGCGGGCGCCGTCGAAGACCGTCGAGCCGAGCCAGGCGCCGTGGCTGCGCGGGCCCATGATCCGGACATTGCCCGGATGCCACGCATCCTCGAAGAAGGTCCAGGTCGTCTCGCCCATCCCGTCGTCTCCGCCGTGTTCGCGCCCCGCCCATCAAGACCCCGAAGGCGGTGTTCGTCCAGAGTGCCGCGTCAGGCGCCGAGCGACACGGTGGCCGGCATCGCGCGCCCCGGCAGCCGGCGCCAGAGGTAGGAGGCGCCCCGCAGCGCGATGCCGACCAGCTTCGGCTGCGCCCGCCGGCAGAAGGCCACCTTCTTGACGTAGGACTCGACGTGCCAGTTCGCGATCGCGCCCTTCGGCAGGAAGAGCACGTCGCCCGCCACGTAGCGGCGGGGCGGATTGGCCGCGTCGCCGATGATCGCCGAGCCCTCCAGGAAGTAGAGCGTCTCGTCGATGTCGTAGTGCCACACGAATTCGCCCGCGGAGCAGTCCCAGACGATGGTGCTTGCCAGGCCGTCCGCGCTGCGCGACAGGATCGCGTTGCGCGCTTCCGGAAGACCGGCCCGGACCCATTGCGGGTTGATCGGCGCGGACTTGAGCGGAACATCGGTCGGGCAGTAGACAATCGGCGGCAGCGACATCGTGGTGGGCCTCCTCTCGCGCGTCCGGGTCCGCACGCGGTCTCACTCCGTCGTGACCGCCCCAACGGAGGCGATCCGCAGTGCCGTGACCCGTTTCCCGGACATCGTCCAGTAACACCCTCGCATTGAAGCAAGCTGAATCCGATCCGTGAAAACCACGTGACCCCCTTTTGGATGTCACGCGGAGCGCGGGTCGGCTCTCTCACCGGTCCCCGTCTTTGCCGATCGGCCGGGTGTTTCGAGGCAACCTTTGGAGAATTAAGGTTAATGGCGATCGATCCGAGGCTCCGCCGCTACCTGGACGTCGTCGCCCTCGTGGGCGGGCGGCCGACGACCCTGGAGGCGCGCCGCACCGGCCTTGAGGCGCTCGGACGCCTCGCCGGCGCCCCTGTGCCGGTCGCGACCCTGGAGGATCTCGTCCTCGCGGGCGCGGCCGGCCCGCTGCCGGCCCGGCTCTACCGGCCGCTGGACGAGGCCGGCGGGGTGATCCTCTACTTCCACGGAGGCGGCTTCGTCGGCGGAAGCCTCAGCGCCCACGACCGCATCTACCGGCGCCTCGCCGCGTCGAGCGGCTGCGCCGTGCTGGCGGCCACCTACCGGCTCGCGCCCGAGCATCCGTTCCCGGCCGCCTGGGCCGACGCGCGGGCGCTGCTCGATGCGGGGGCGGCCCTCTGCGCGGCGCGCGGCCTCGATGCCGGACGGCTGGTGGTGGGCGGGGATTCGGCCGGCGCCAACCTGGCGGCGGGGCTCGCCCAGGCGGTCCGCGACGGCGGCGGCCCTCCCATCGCGGCGCAGCTGCTCCTGTGCCCGGTCCTGGACGCGGTGGGGGAGGGGGAGTCCTACCGCCTCTTCGGGGAGGGGCACGGCCTCGACCGCGCGACGCTCGACCACGACATCGCCGCCTACGCGGGCGGCGCGGACCGGGGCGACCCGCGCCTGTCGCCCCTGCGGGCGGCGTCGCTCGCCGGTCTGCCGCCGGCCTTCATCCACACGGCGGAGTGCGACATGGTCCGCGACGACGGGGCGGCCTACGCGGAGCGCCTGGGGCAGGCGGGTGTGCCGGTCCGGTACACCTGCCACGCCGGCATGATCCACCACTTCTACGGGATGGCGGGGCTGCTGCCCGAGACCGGCCACGCCCTCGACGCCATCGGCGCCGGCCTGCGGGCCGACCTGGCGGCCGCACCCTGAGGGCGACCGCTCCCTCGACGGGTCAGGCGCCCCTGCGACGGGGTGCCGGGGCCTTGACGACCGGGTCGGCCGCGGCGCGCTTGGCGGCCGCGGCCGGGCGGCGCTTCTGGCCGAGGCCGATGCTCTTGGCCAGTTCCGAGCGCTGCGCGGCGTAGTTCGCCGCCACCATGGGGTAGTCCAGCGGCAGGCCCCACTTGCGGCGGTACTCCTCGGGGGTGAGGCCGCGGGTGGCGAGATGCCGCTTCAGGGACTTGTACGGGCGCCCGTCCTCCAGGCTGACGATGTAGTCCGGCGTGACGGATTTGCGGATCGGAACCGGCGGGACGAGCTTCTGCGGCGCGGGGGCGGCGCCCGTCTCCAGGCCGCGCAGGGCCGTGTGCACGGCCAGGAGGAGCTCGGGCAGGGCCGCGGGCGGGACGGCGTTGCGGGTGACATAGGCCGAGACGATGTCGCCCGCGAGCGTGATGGTGTGGCTGGGATCCGCGCTGGTGTCCGCCGTCATCGTGGTGTCCTCTCGAACGCTCAGGTCGATGCCGGCTCTCCGGCACCCCCGTTCCGGAACGCCCCGGTCAAACTCGACGAATCCGGTGGTGGCCGAAGCCGATCGATCTAATCCGAAGCTGGTCACCCAAATGGGTGATGACGGAAACAAGTCAATCTCCTCTGCTGCCGCGTGGTGAATGGAGGCGGTGATGAGCGAGCACGAATCCGTACCTGTGTGGGCCCGGCGGCGACTGCAGCGGCTGCAGCTGCGCAACCCGAGCGGGAAGATCGCCCGCTGGATCTCGCTGGCGGGACCGGCCCGGGCGCCGGATCTTCCGGGACCGCGTGCTCACGCCGAGGCGCAGGAGGGTGACGGGACCTTGGGTCAATCCGGAAACGTCATCCCGTTCGCCGCCCGGACGACCGCCTCGATGGCCGGCCACGCGGCGGCGTGATCCGGAGGCCGGGCGCAGGACGACGAAGGGCGGGTCGGCGTCAAACGCCGACCCGCCCACGGGCATGAACCGAAAAAGGGAGGAGGGGCCGGAAGCCGGCCCCGCCGCGGCGCCCGCGGCCGGTGATCCAAGACGGTCACCGGTGCGTCGCGTCCGCGACCCACATGGTCGAGGTCAGTGAGCCTCGCGCAGGGCCACGCCATTCGGCGTCAGGCCGAACCGCTCGGCGAGGTGCCAGCGCAACTCGCGCGGCGAGTGGTAGCCGTAGCTGCGGTCGATGAGGTGGCTGACGTCGATCGCGCCCGCGCCCTCGCCGAACCGGCTGATCTGATCGACGTGGAAGGTAGCGCCGTCGTTGAAGACGGTGGGGGCGCCGGAGCGCCGGGTGAATTCAAACAGCATAAGATGTCGTTTCTTGTCTCGTTGCAGCGCTTCCGCGGAAGCGCCTGTGATGTCCTGTCGCGGCGCCGGGCCGGGCCGGCGCGGGGCGTGCTTTGTGTGATCCGGGCGCGCTCCCCCACCCTACAGAATCGATATACGCGCCCTAGTACTTGCCTAGCAAGCACTGGCCTCGGCCGGCGCAGGCCGGTCGCGACCGACGCGGGCGCCGGAGCGATCCGGCGCCGATGGCGGGCCCGCGACGAGCCCGCCGGAAGTCGAGGTCCCGAAGCGCGGTGCGCCTCAGGCCGCCTGCAGATTGGCCGCGGCGACCTTGCCGCTGCGCTTGTCCGTCTGCAGCTCGTAGGAGATCTTCTGACCCTCGACGAGGCCGCGCAGGCCGGCCCGCTCGACCGCGGAGATGTGGACGAACACGTCCTTGCCGCCATCATCCGGCTGGATGAAGCCGAAGCCCTTCTGGTCGTTGAACCACTTGACAGTTCCGGTATTCACGTAAGGTCGTCCTCGTATCGTTCAGGAATCCCCGACCGGACCGGCCTGGCGGCCGGTCGGCACGACAGCGTCTGGGTGGGGAAGAGCGAAGTGCCGGCGGTCCGGCCCGCGTCGGGCGCAGATCGTCTGCCCGCTTCGCTGATCCCCATGTAGGGGGCAGATGGGGCCGGAACAAGGCCGACCCGCGATCTCCGGGCGCGCCGCCTCACGGGTTGGTGCGGCCGCGCTGGTTCGGATCGACGCCGCCCTCGGGCGTCACGTCGTTCGCCACGTCGCCCTCCACGGTGTTCTCGCCCTCCAACACCTCGGGATCGGCACCCGACCGGGTCGTGCCCTTGCTGGTCCCGATGCCCGGATTGCCCTTCAGGTCGGCGTCACTGGGAGTGGCGGTCTTCGAATGCTTCGACGTCATGCGGCGGCCTTCTCGCGACGGGGAGCCGCCTCAACGGTTGAGGGCCTGCTCGAGTTCGCCGCGGGTCATGCGCGAGCGCCCCTTGATGTCACGGCGCTTCGCCTCCGCGTAGAGGTCGGCGCGGCTCGCCTGCGCGCGGGTGTCGCGCTCCTTGCGGCGGGTGCGGCGGAAGCTGCTGCGGTTCGTCTCCGGCGATTCCTGGTTCGAGGCGCCGGCCTCCCGCAGCGCGATGGCGATCGCCTGCTTGGGGTTCGTGACCGGACGGCCATTCCCCTGCGCGAGGTCGCCCTCCTTGAATTCGTGCATCACGCGCTCGATGGTGCGCTTCTGGGCCGGTGTGGTGCTGGCCATGACCGTCTTCCCTGTGGCAGCGGGGGATCTACGGCCCAACGCGGGAGGCGGCCGCGCGTTCGCCGGACGGGCGCTTCGCTTGTCGCTTCCGGATCTCACTCCCCATATAGGGAGGGATTGCTGACGGTCGGATCGTTCATGGCGGGTATCTCGGTTTCCCTCGAAGGCACCAACATCCAACTCTCGTTCCAGAAGGACGATCAGGCCACCGCGGTGATCATGGACGCGCGGGCCGCCCGGGCCCTGGTGCGCGCGGTCGGCCAACTCCTCACGGCGATCGACGAGGGCGACGAGACGGAGTCGGGCGAGACGCTGGGGGAGGAGGAGGTCGCGATGCTCGACGTCACGTCGCCGGTGATCGAGGTCGGCACGGACGAGGGCGGGCAGGCGGTCGTGGCCCTCCAGGCCGGGGCGCTGCCGCCCTTCCAGCTTCGCCTCACCGACGAGGAGGCCCGCCATGTGGCCACGAGCCTCACCGAGATCCTGAATGCGCCGCGCGACGTCCGCACCTCGCACGGCGGCCACTGAGCGCTCATACCAGTTCGTCACCGGCTTCGCCGTCCCTGGCGGACGAACGAGCGTTTCGATTGACGGCGAAGACATCCAAGTCTTGATGCTGGGATTTCCAGACTGGCGCGGGGGGGCCCCCCCCCCCCCCAAAAAGAGGGGCCCCGCCCCCAC
>NZ_JBSVZN010000033.1:0-1408 GCF_054052225.1 Methylobacterium sp. JK268
CCAAGTCTTGATGCTGGGATTTCCAGACTGGCGCGGGATCCCCTCTCCCACTCGGGAGAGGGGATCCCGCGCCATGATCTCCAAAACCGGGTGCTTCAAATCTCCCAGCAACGACAATGCCTTGCGAGAGCGTTCTATTTAGAAGCGCGTCCCCGGATCCGTGGGCTGGCCCGGCAGGTAGTCGGGCTCGGAGCCCGGGCCCCGGGGATCGGTGACGCCTGGGTCGTTGACCGGGTAAGGCGTGCGCGGGCCGGTCGGCCCGGTATCCGGAAAATCGTCGGGCTGGCTCGGCGGCACGTCGGTCGGGGGCACGCCCCCGGGATTCGGCAGGCCGGGATTGGCCATGAGAGCCTCCTCTGCAGCGTGTCGCAGGACAACCGGAGGGCGCGAGGGCGGTTCCGCAAGGGGAAACTGACGCAGGGGGGAACCGGTCCTCGCCGCACCTGTTGCCCCGCGGAACCCCAACCCTCGGAGATGCAGCATGCCCGACATCCGGCAGGCGAAGATCCTCATCATGGCGACCGACGGCTTCGAGCAGTCGGAACTCGAAGTCCCGAAGACCAAGCTCAGCGAGGCCGGCGCGAAGGTCACGGTTGCTGCCCCCAAGTCCCGTCAGTCGGGCGAGTCCATCCGCGGGTGGGACGTGAAGGACTGGGGCCGGCCGGTGAAGGTGGATGCCGACATCGAGAGCATCGATCCCGCCGCCTTCGACGCTCTGGTGCTGCCCGGCGGCCAGATCAACCCCGACAAGCTGCGGCTGGAGCCGAAGGCCCTGGAGATCCTGCGCGCCTTCCTGTCGAGCGGGAAGGTCGTGGCCGCCATCTGTCACGCGCCCTGGCTGCTGGTCGAGGTCGGCGCCGCCAAGGGCCGCAAGATGACCTCCTACGCCTCGATCAAGACCGACGTCATCAATGCCGGCGCCGATTGGCACGACGAGGCGGTGGTGACCGACAAGGGCATCGTCACGAGCCGCAACCCGGGCGACCTCGACGCCTTCTCGGCGAAGATCATCGAGGAGATCCAGGAAGGCCGCCACGACCGCAGGGCGGCCTGAGGGCCGCGCGTCACCGGACCGGCGCGCGGGGGCGGGATGGCCCCCGCCGCTACGCCTCCGCGCCCTCGGCCTCGACCAGGATCTCGCGCTTTCCGGCGTGGTTGGCGGGGCCGACGATGCCCTCCTTCTCCATCCGCTCCATCAGCGAGGCCGCCCGGTTGTAGCCGATCTGAAGCCGGCGCTGGATGTAGCTCGTCGACGCCTTCTTGTCCCGCAGCACCACCGCCACCGCCTGCTCGTAGGTGTCGCCGCCCGGCTCGCCGAACGACCCCTGGTCGAAGACCGCGCCCTCGGCCTCGGCGCCGCCCTCCTCGCCCTCCTCGGCGGTGATCGCGTCGAGATAGGCCGGACGCC
>NZ_JBSVZN010000034.1:0-117303 GCF_054052225.1 Methylobacterium sp. JK268
CGGTGATCCTGTCGATCGCGCTCCAGCACGGCGTGCCGCTCGCCGCGTTCCGCGACGCCGTCACCCGCCTTGAGAACGGCCAGCCGGCCGGCCTCGCCGGGCGGCTCCTCGCGGAGATCGAGGCGCGCGAGCCGGAAGCCTTCGCGACGCGACCCGGCCCGGACGACCCGGCACCCGCCGCGCCGGACCCTCGCCCGACCCCCGACGCACCCGCCCCGGCGGCGGCTGAGATGGAGCGCGGCCAGTGATCCGCCAGGAAATCCGCCACTTCCACGTCTGCTGCGGCGCCGGCGGCGGCGCCAAGGGCTTCAATCGCGGGCAGGCCCGGGTCGGGAACGTCGTCGCCGCGCCCCGCTGCATCGGCGCCGTCGACGTCGATCCCGCGGGGATCGCCGATTTCGACCGGGTCGCCGGCGTGCGCGGCACCGTGCTCGACCTGTTCACCCGCGAGCAGTTCGAGGCGTTCCACGGGCGGCTCCCGGCCGCAGGCTGGCGCGAGGCCGTGCCGGACGACTTCCGGCGCGCGGCCGGTGGCGAGCGTCCGCACGTCGTCTTCATGTCGACGCCGTGCAAGGGCTTCTCCGGGCTCCTCTCCGACAAGATCAGCGGCACCGCCCGGTACCAGGCGCTCAACGGCCTGACGCTGCGCGCGGTGTGGCTCACCCTTGAGGCGTGGGCCGGGGACCCGCCCGAGTTCATCCTGTTCGAGAACGTGCCCCGCATCGCTACGCGCGGCCGCTGGCTCCTCGACCAGATCGAGGCGCTCCTGGCCGCCTACGGCTACGTGTTCGCCGAGACCACCCACGACTGCGGCGTCATCGGCGGTCTGGCTCAGAGCAGGAAGCGCTTCCTGCTGGTGGCGCGGCACGCCGCGAAGGTGCCTCCCTTCCTGTACGAGCCGCCCCGGCGGCGCCTGCGCGGCGTCGGCGAGGTGCTTGGCCGCCTGCCGCTGCCCGGGGACCTGTCGGTCGGCCCGATGCATAGGGTGCCCTCGCTGCAGTGGAAGACGTGGGTCCGTCTCGCCTTCGTGGAGGCCGGGTCGGACTGGCGGTCGCTCAACCGGCTGCGCGTCGACGGCGGGCAGCTCGCGGACTTCGGCATCGCGCCCGAGGCCGGCTGGCACGCCGGCGTCCTCGGCGTTCAGCCGTGGGAAGCGACGTCCGGCACGGTCACCGGCCGGAGCATGCCGAGCAACGGCGCCTTCGCGATCGCGGATCCGCGCCCGGGCTACGGGCACGCGTTCTCGCAGCTCGGCGTGCGGACCTGGGACGAGCCATCGGGCGTCGTGACGGGCCAGAAGTCGCCCGGGCAGGGCACGTTCTCGATCGCGGACCCGCGGCTCTCGGGCTCGCCCCGGTTCAACAACACCTACCGGATCGTCCCGTGGGGCGGCGTCTCGCCGGCGATGGCCGGCCCGGGCGGGCCCGGCGGCGGCCTCGCCGTCGCCGACCCACGGGCGGATGCTGGGTTCGGTGGCAAGGGGAAGTACCGGGTCACGGCCTACGAGGAGGCGGCCGGCACGGTGATCGGCGCCTCGACCACCGGCCAGGGCGCGTTCGCCCTGGCGGACCCGCGCACCGGGTTCGGTCCCGGCACCCACCACAACGTCATGCACGTGGCGGGCTGGAACGCGGCCGGCAAGACAGTGACCGGCAGCAATCACCCGTCAGGCGGTGCGCTGTCCGTCGCGGACCCGCGCATGACGTGGGCGGATTCCGCTCACCGCAACAAGCTCAAGGTGGCCCGCTACGACGCGCCGGCCGGCTGCGTCACCGGCGCGGACCGCGTCGGCTCCGGGGCGCTGTGCGTCGCGGATCCCCGGCCGGACTTCGCACGCGGCGGCCGCGAGGCTTACCAGACCGGCGGGCACTATGGCGTAACGGCCTGGGATGCCGCCGCGGGCGCGGTGACCGGGTCGGCGCAGCACGACAACGGCCGCTGGTCCGTGGCGGACCCGCGCGTCGAACCACCTACTGAGGACCCAGAGGCATTTACTGAGACCCTTCCGGCGGCTGACGACCGCGTCGTGGCCGTGATCCGCGCACTCGACGGCACCTGGCACCGCCCCTTCACCACCTACGAGCTCGCAGCCCTCCAGAGCTACGTTGACCCGGACGACCTGTCGCCGCTGGTGATGGAGGGCTCGTCGGATAGCGCGTGGCGCGAGCGCATCGGCAACATGGTGCCTCCCGCGAGCGCGGAGGCGATCATGGGCGTGATCGCTCGGACGCTGCTGCTCGCCTGGGCCGGTGAGACCTTCCTCCTCAGCAACGAGCCGATCTGGGTCCGGCCGGTCGCGATCGCAGCCGCGATGGACCTCCCGCTGCAGGGAGGCGAGGCATGACGACCCCGCCCGCCACCGAGGCCTTCCCTCGCATCAGCGGCGCCGAGATCTGGTCCACCCTCTCACGCCAGGAGCAGGCCGACGTTGGCGCCATCGTCGTCGAGCTCGTCGCCGCGCGAAGGTTGGAGCAGCGCGTCTACGAGGATCAGCTCGATTTTGTCGTCGGCCGCGCGGCCGACGCTGCCCTGCGGCTGCTGAACTACATGCTCGACGCCGCTGTGGGCGAAGCCTTCGTCGACGGCGCCCTCGAAGCCGAGGACGGTGTGACGCCCCGCATCCCGTCCCTGCTCGGCGGCGTGTGCCGCACCTGCGGCTGCACCCAGGACGATGCCTGTCCGGGCGGGTGCGGCTGGGCCGGCCCGGACCTCTGCACCGCGTGCGCCGACGATGGGACGGCGGCCGCGGATCCCCACCCATTAGCGGCCGGAGCCTGACCGTGGCCGAGCCCTACACCGCCGCCGACAAGCTCGCGTGCGCCGAGCGCGAGGTGCGCCAGCGCCGCCGCGTCTACCCACGCCTCGTGGCCGATGGCCGGATGCGCCAGGACGAGGCGGAGCGGCAGACGGCGCTCATGGAGGCCATCGCGGCCGACTATCGCGCGCAGGTCGCGGCTGAGAAGCCGGACCTGTTCGGTGAGACGCCGAAGGTGCGGCATGCCGGCTGAACCCGCCCACGACACCCTCATGAGAGAGACGGAGCGCCGCATGTTTGTCGTGTTCGACCTGGACGGCACGCTCGCCCTCACCGAGCACCGGGCGCACTTCCTGGAGCGGCCGGGCAAGAAGGACTGGCGCGGCTTCTACGCGGCCTGCGACAGGGACGAGCCCTGCCACCCGATCATCCAGGTACTGCTCGCCCTCCACGCCACCGGCGCCGAGGTCGAGATCTGGTCGGGCCGGTCCGACGAGGTGAAGGACAAGACGACGGCGTGGCTCGCGGCGCACGGCCTCGGCCACATCCCGATCCGGACGCGCAAGGCCGGCGACCACCGCCCGGACACGGTGCTCAAGACCGAGTGGCTGGACGAGGGCCGCAAGCCGTCGCTCGTCTTCGAGGACCGGTCGTCCGTGGTCGCCATGTACCGCGCCCGCGGGATCGTCTGCTGCCAAGTCGCGCCGGGAGCCTTCTGATGGCTCAGATCCGCATCCCCCGCCCCAACTGCGCAGCGGCCGACAGCTGCACGTTCGGCGGGGGGCGCAACAGCTGGTTGGATCGGCTTTCGTTCCGTAATGGCGAGGCCGCAATCCCGGCCCGAGTTCGCGCGAGCGGCGAAACCGTGTGGCCAGAAGCGATATAGCCTCAACAATTAGAGTGCGACTGAAATGCGCCTTAACACCACCGGCACTACGCGCTTCGTTGTCATTATTGGGCGGCATGCGGTCAAAATTGCACGCGGAGTGACGGGCCGTCGCTGCAATCTTTATGAGGCAAAAACTTGGGCGACAGAATCACAGGAACGAAAAAGCATCCTATGTCCGGTCGTCTTTTGCAGCTGGACCGGTGATGCTCTGATCATGCCTTCGGCTACGCCTCTGACTGAAGCACAGAAGGAGGCGTTTATTGAGTCGGACGCTTTCCCTGATTGGGATTACATCCCTGGGGGCAGCAGGTCTCCGTTCGAATATAAGGCGTCAGATTGGGGATTTCTGGACGGCAAGCTAGTAGCCCTTGACTATTCAGCACCAGCTTTGTTTCCGCATGAGGAGGATTAAGCATGCTCACCGGCCTCTGCGCCAAGGAATTGTTTGGGGTGTCTCTCGCTGACTCGATCCAGCGCTCTGCCAACATCTCGCGCTGTGGAGCCTACCGCTACGCGCTCACCCGAACCTGGGCCGAGGGCGAGCACGTCTGCTTCATCGGGCTGAATCCTTCGACGGCGGACCACCGCGTCGACGACCCGACCGTCTGCCGCTGGATCCACTTCGCCCGAGCCTGGGGCTACGGCGGG
Organism: Methylobacterium sp. JK268; assembly: GCF_054052225.1. Taxonomy (NCBI): domain Bacteria; kingdom Pseudomonadati; phylum Pseudomonadota; class Alphaproteobacteria; order Hyphomicrobiales; family Methylobacteriaceae; genus Methylobacterium; species Methylobacterium sp. JK268. The sequence goes on from NZ_JBSVZN010000034.1 coordinate 4,293, forward strand.
TTCACCGCCGTCAACCTCTACCCGTTCCGTTCCTCGTCGCCGGCCGAGTGCCGGGCGTGGTCGCGGTGGCAGGAGAACGGGCCCGACTACTACGCCCGAGATCGGATCTGGGCGAACGAGACCATCGTCGTCGAGGAGGCAAAGCCCGCGGCCGTCGTCGTCGCATGCTGGGGCGCCGGCGCCTGGGACCCCGAATACGTCGACCACGTCTGCGAGCAGATCCAGGAGGGCGAGGCGCCCTGGCCGGACCTGCACTGCTTCGGCACCACAGCCGGCGGCAGCCCGATCCACCCGCTCGCGCGCGGTCGCCACCGCGTGCCGAACGCTGCGCCGCTCGTGATGTGGCGCAAGGGAGGCCCGCATGTCGGCTGACGCTGCCCGCGCCGCCTACGAGGCGCGCTGGACCGGCATGACGCTCGGGCCGCGCGGCGCCGCGCCGGCCTGGGATGACCTGGAGCCCGAGGGCCGCGCGGTGTGGGAGCGGGTGGCCGCGGCCGCGCGCCAGGGCGCGATGAGCCTCACCGAACACAAGCAGCTGGTCGCGGTGGTCGAAGGTGCGTTTGCCGCGCTACGCACCGAGCACCAGGAGGTGCTGTGCGACCTGAGCGACAGCCAGGACGAAGTCGCCCGCTTGAGAGCCGAGCAGGCGGTGCTCCGCCGGCAGCATCCCTGGCGCACCCGGTTCGACAGCCGCCGCGAGCGCCGCCGGCTCGCCGTGATGATCCGGGCCGTGCAGGTCGCGATCATGCGGCAGGAGGAGCGGAGATCCGATGCGCAGGGTTGAGCGAATCCCCTCACTCAGCGAGGTTGACGACGATACGCCCCTGCTGCTCGACGTTGCGGCGGCTGTTGCCTTCCCCGATGGTTCGGTGTCCGGGCTGGTGCTTCGCCGGGCGGCCACCCGGGGTGACCTCGACACTGAACGGCACGGCGGCCGGATCTACACGACCCTGGCGGCTATCAGGGAGATGCGCGCGCGATGCCAGCAGAGGCCAAGGGACCGCGGCTGTGGTTCAAGCGGGGCAACCTCGGCGCCGATGGCAAGCGTCGGCCCGGCACCTGGACCATCAAGGACGACGGAGGCGTCCGTGTCAGCACGGGCGTCCGCGGAAGCCGCGCTGGCCGACCTCCGCCAGCGGCTCAAGAGGCCCTCGCACAGTACCTCCTCCGCCGCCGACAGGTCCCGCGAGAGCGCAACCGTCACGCCGATGAGGTCGACCTCGCGGACGTGATCCGGCTCTATGCCGAGGAGCGGGCGCCGCAGCAGGCGCGCCCGGTCGAGGTGATCGCCCGGTGCGAGACGCTGATCCGCTGGTGGGGCGACCGCAAGCTGTCCGAGGTTACGGGACGGACCTGCCGGGCCTACGTCGAGCACCGCGCCTCCCCTGTTGCGCGGCGCGAGCTCGAGGATCTGCGGGCCGCCATCAATTATCACCGCGCCGAGGGTTACTGCCGCGAGGTCGTGAGCGTCGTGCTGCCGGAGGCCGCGCCGCCGCGCGATCGGTGGCTGACGCGGTCCGAAGCGGCGCGCCTGATCTGGGCAGCGTGGCGCTACCGAGAGGTGCAAAAGGGCCAGCCGACCGGGCGCCGATCGCGCCGGCACGTCGCGCGGTTCATCCTGGTCGCGCTCTACACCGGCACACGGGCGAGCGCGGTCTGTGGCGCCTCGCTCGGGCCCGTGAAGGGTTCGGGTTGGGTCGACCTGGAGCGGGGCGTCTTCTACCGCCGGGCATCCGGCGAGCGGGAGACGAAGAAGCGGCGACCGCCGGTGCGGCTGCCCGACCGGCTCCTGGCGCATCTCCGCCGCTGGCATGGGCTAGGGCAGACCTACGCCGTCGAGTGGCTTGGCCAGCCAGTCGGGACCGGCGTCGAGAAGGCCTTCCGGAATGCGGCCAAGGACGCGGAGCTGAAGGACGTTACGCCGCACACGCTCCGGCACACGGCCGCGACGTGGCTGATGCAGAACGGGACCGACCTCTGGGAGGCCGCCGGCTATCTCGGAATGACGGTCGAGACACTGGAGCGGGTCTACGGTCACCATCACCCGGCGCACCAGAAACAGGCTGCCGCCAACATCGTCCGCAAGGCGTGATACGGTCCACGATGCGGTCCACGGTCCAAGGAGGCAATTTGCTAAGTATCGGGAAAGATTGGTCGGAGTGGCAGGATTTGAACCTGCGACCCCCACGTCCCGAACGTGGTGCGCTACCAGACTGCGCTACACTCCGAAGCGTCGGCACCGCCGACGTGGGGGGCTTATAGCGACGGCCTTCGCGGGCCGCAAGCACCCTCGGCGCGCGAAAAACGGGAATCTGCGCCGGCGCGAAACCGGAGAAGGGCCGTGCCCGTTCGAATTGGCAACGAGGAACGAACTCGCGGGTTTCAGGCTGCGGACGGGCCCGGGTTCGGGCGCGGCGGACATCAGGGGGGTGCGTGAAGGACAACGACCCGAATTCGACGGAGGAGCCGGTGCCCGCGGCGCCGGCGCCGCGATCGTGCGCGCCGCGTCCCTCGCCGGTGATCCGCCGGTCGGGGCTCGACGGGCGCGGGACCGTGTTCTTCGCCGCAGTCGAGATGACGCAGATGCCGATGATCCTCACGGATCCGCACCTGCCCGACAACCCGATCGTGTTCGCCAACCGGGCCTTCCAGGATCTCACCGGCTACGCCGAGGGGGAACTGCTCGGGCGCAACTGCCGCCTCCTCCAGGGCGTCGAGACCAGCCAGGACACCGTTGCGGAACTTCGCGACGCCCTGCGCGCGCGGCAGGCCATCACGGCGGAGATCCTCAACTACAAGCGCGACGGCACGCCGTTCTGGAACAGCGTGTTCATCGGGCCGGTCTACGACGAGGCCGGCGACCTGATCTACTTCTTCGCCTCGCAGCTCGACGTGTCCCGGCGCTGGGCCTCCGAGCACGCGCTGCGCCAAGCCCAGAAGATGGACGCGATCGGCCAGCTGACCACCGGCCTCGCCCACGACTTCAACAACCTCCTTCAGGTCGTCACCGGCAACCTGGAGATGGCGCTGCAGGGCATCACCGAGGAGCGGCCGCGGCGGCAGATCGAGCGGGCGCTGGAGGCGGCCGAGCGCGGCACCAGCCTGACGCGGCAGCTCCTCAGCTTCGCCCGCCGCACCCGGCTCGAACCGCGCGCCCTCGACCTCAACGCTCAGGTCCGGACCTTCTCGGAGGTGGTGGCGACGACGCTCGGCGAGGGGATCGCCCTGTCCCTCGACCTCGCACCCGACCTGCCCGCCGTGGTGCTCGACCGGACCCAGCTCGAGGTCGCGCTCCTCAACGTCCTCCTGAACGCCCGCGACGCGATGCCCGAGGGCGGCACGATCACCGTCGCGACCGGATCCCTGCGGATCGCCGACGACGTGCTCGCGCGCGGGCTGCCGCCCGGGGACTACGCGGTGCTGCGGGTGCGCGACGAGGGTGAGGGCATGCCCGGCCACGTCCTCGCCCGCGCGACCGAGCCGTTCTTCTCCACCAAGGGCGCCGCGCGGGGCACGGGGCTCGGCCTCGCCGTGGTCCACGGCTTCGCGCAGCAATCGCTCGGGCGGCTGGAGATCGACAGCCGGGTCGGCGCCGGGACGACGGTCTCCCTGGTCTTCCCGGCGGCCGCCGGCGTCACGCCGGAGAAGCCCGACAATGTGCCGGCGCCGCCGCGGGGGGCGATCCTGGTCGTGGAGGCCGCCGATGCGGGGCCCGCGACCAGCCTCGGGGACCTGGAGGGTCTGGGCTACCGGGTGCTCCTCGCGCGGGACGGGGCGGAGGCGCTGGCGGTGATCGCGGCGGATCCGGACGTCGCCCTCCTCTTCGCCGACCTCGCCCGGCCGGGCGCCCTCGACGGGCTCGCCCTGGCCCGGGAGGCGCACCGCCTGCGTCCCGGCCTGCCGGTCCTGCTCGCCGACGCCGACGCGCGGGACCTCGCCGCGGCGGAGCCGCCAGTCCCGGGCCTGGAGCTGCTCGGCAAGCCCTACCGCAAGACGGACCTCGCCGCGCGGGTCCGGTCCGCGCTCGACCGGGGCGCCGCTCCCCGCGGCGGTCCCGGCCCGTGGCGCTGATCCGGCCGGCTTGCGGGCGCGGCCGGAGCATCGGACAACGGGCGGACCTCACCCCGCGCCGGAGGCCCCATGCCCGATCCGATCTCACAGGCGGAGTACTGGAACGGCGAGGCCGGCGAGCGCTGGGCGCGGATGCAGGACGCGCTCGACACCGCCTTCGCGCCGCTGACCGAGGCGCTGCTGGCGGCGGCGGGGCTGCGCCCGGGCGAGCGCGTCCTCGACATCGGCTGCGGCTGCGGGGAGACCGCGCTCCTGGCCGCCGCCGCGGTCGGTCCGGAGGGCGCCGTGACGGGCCTCGACGTGTCGCGGCCGATGCTGGCGCGGGCGCGCACGCGCACCCCGCCGGGCGCACCGGTTCGGTGGATCGAGGGCGACGCCCAGACCCTGGCGCTCGCCCCGGACCACGACGTGGTCCTGTCGCGCTTCGGGGTGATGTTCTTCGAGGATTCGGCCGCGGCCTTCGCCAATCTCCGCCGGGGCCTGAGGCCCGGCGGACGGGCGGCGCTCCTGTGCTGGCAGGCCCTGCCAGCCAATGCCTGGATCGCGGTGCCGCGGGAGGCGATGCTGCGGCTGGTGCCGCCGCCGGAGCCGCCGGTCCCGGATGCGCCCGGCCCCTTCCGCTTCGCCGAGCCGGGCCTCCTCCCGGGTCTCCTGGCGCGGGCGGGCTTCGCGGAGGCGCGGGCGGTCCCGATCTCCCGCGACCTCACCCTCGGGCGCGACCGCGAGGAAGGCGCGCGCTTCGCGCTGACGCTCGGCCCGACCTCCGCGCTGGTGCGCGACCTCGGCGAGGCGGACAGGACGCGGGTCCAGGCGGCGGTGGCGGCGGCCCTGCCCGCGACGGGGCCGGTGGTTCTCGGCGCCGCCTGCTGGCTCGCCACCGCGACCAACCCGGGGTGAACAGAACGCGGAAATACATCCGAGACAGATAGTTACGTCAGCACACGTTGGTTCCCGGGTATGGCGCGGGGGACCCCTCTCCCGTGCGGGCTACCGTGTGCACACTTCGGGTAGCGCGCATGCCCTCTGCCCGCACGCGCACGGCTGTCCGGGAAAAATCGGAGGCACTTCTCCCCTCTCCCGAGTGCGAGAGGGGCCGGGGGTGAGGGTGGCTCGGCTTCAGCACGAAGACTGAACCGTGCCGCTGGAAGCTCAACAGTTCAGATTCATCCTGGACCCGAGCCACCCTCACCCCTACCCCTCTCCCACTCGGGAGAGGGGATCCCGCGCGAGCTGGAATGGCGTAGTTTGTTGTTAAAGTAGGGCTTTTCGGACACCAAAGCGCACGAAAAGAAGCCTCCGATTTTCCCCGGACAGCTGTGCCGCACGCGGGGAGAGGAGTTCCCCCCGCCAAGGCCTCCGGTCCAAACGCGTCGAATGTCGCAGCAGCGACGATGCCTTGCGAAGGAGTTCGAGACAGACAACGTCAGACGAGCGGCAGGACGAGCAGCGCCAAGCCGGCGAGCGCCACGGCTCCGCCCACCACGGGCGCCGCCGGCCGCACCCGCGCGGCGGCGAGGCCGAGCCCGATCCCCGCCGCGTGCAGCAGCGCGGTCGCGGCCACGAAGCCGGCACCGTAGGCGAGACCGGAGGCGGTCTCGGGTATCTCGGCCCCGTGCGCGTGGCCGTGGAACACCGCGAAGACCCCGACCAGGGCGGCGAGCGCCGCCAGCGGCAGCCCGCCCCCGACCGCCACCGCGAGGCCGAAGGCGACGATCGACAGGGCGATCCCGGTCTCGACGGAGGGCAGCGCGACGCCGGACGCCCCCAGCACCCCGCCCACCACCATCATGCCCAGGAAGGCGGCCGGCAGCGCCCAGAGGGCGCGCCCGCCGCGCAAGGCCGCCAGCAGCCCCACCGCCACCATGGCGAGCACGTGGTCGGCGCCGCTCAAGGGATGGACGAAGCCGTGCGCGAGGCCGGCGGCGTCGCCGTGGCCCGGATGGGCGAGGGCCGCCTGGGGCAGGAGCAGGAGGGCGGCGGCGAGGAGGGGGAGACGGCGCGTCATGGTGGGCTCCGGCAAGGGATCGCGGTCGAGCTTAAGCAAGATTCGGGGCGGCCGTCACCGGCCGCCCGGGACGCCTATTCCATGGTCGGCGCGAGGGACTTCACCCCCTCGACGTCGCCGCCGAGCCAGGCGGCGTTCTTGGCGGTGCCGTCGAAGGTCGAGGAGGTCTTGAACAGCTCGTACTTGCCCTCCAGCGCGAAGGGCCGCGCCCGGGACAGCAGCTCCGCCACCGCCGTCTTGTCCATCGGCCGGAAGGTCTTCACCGCCTCGAAGGCCTGGTCGAGGTCGCGCTGGCTCTGGATCCCGGTGATCACCACCGAGGTCGGCAGGTTGAGGTTGAAGTGCAGGTACTCGATCGGCTGGATCGGGGCGTTGCTCTTCAGGATCACGCCGTCCCCGAAGGTCTTCATGCCCAGCACGCCGATGCCCTGCTCGACCAAGTAGGGCAGGACGAGGTGCGAGAAGCTGCGGAACTGCGCGTCGAGCACGTTGAGGGGCATCTGCACGGTGTCGAAGTGGAAGCCCCGCTCGGCGGCTACCTCCAGCATCTGCAGGTGGATACGCGGGTCCTTGTGGCCCGTGAAGCCGATGAAGCGCAGCTTGCCGGCCTGGCGCGCCTCGACGAAGGCCTCCATCGCCCCGCCCTCGGCGAAGACCCGGTCGGGATCGTCGTAGCGCAGGATCTCGTGGTGCTGCACGAGGTCGATGTGGTCGGTGCGCAGGCGCTTGAGCGAGGTGTCGATCTGGGCCGCCGCCTCCTTCTTGGTGCGGCCATCCATCTTCGACATCAGGAAGACCTTGGCCCGGTAGCCGCCCTCGGCGAGCGCCGCGCCCATCCGCTCCTCGGACTTGCCGTCGTTGTAGTCCCAGCAATTGTCCATGAAGGTGATGCCGCGATCGACCCCCTCGTGGATCAGCCGCGTCGCCTCGGCGTCGGTCAGCGCCTTCTTGCCGAGGTGGAACCCGCCCATGCCGATCGCCGAGACGGTGACGCCGGTGCGGCCCAGCGGCCGGTAGAGCATCTCGCCGCGGCGCTCGCCCGGATCCTTGACGAAGGGCAGGTCGGCCGGATCGGCGGGCCGGTTCGGGACCGAGGCCGGGGGCTGCACGGTGGCGGCCGAGGCCCCCGAGCCGCCGGCCGCGAGGCCCGCGCCGAGAACCGCACCCTGCAGGAAGCTGCGACGTTCCATGGTCGTCCTCCGTGTCCGGGGCCTCGCCCCGGGGATCAGGCGCCGGCCAGCCGGCCGGCGGCGTGGATGAGGCGGAGCGCCGCGCAGGCCGCCCCGTAGCCGTTGTCGATGTTGACGACCGCGAGGCCGGGCGCGCAGCTCGCGAGCATCGAGTCGAGGGCCGAGCGCCCACCCGCGGCGACGCCGTAGCCCACCGAGGTCGGAACCCCGATCACCGCGCTTCCCACGAGGCCGCCGAGCACGCTCGCCAGCGCCGCGTCCATGCCGGCCACCGCGATCACCACCGGGTGCGCGCGGATCTCGTCGAGGCGCCGCATCAGCCGCCAGATCCCGGCGACGCCGACATCGGCGATCACCGTCGCCCCCTCCCCCGCGTAGCGCAGGGTCCGCTCCGCCTCGCGCACCACGGCGAGGTCGGAGGTCCCGGCCGCCACGATGGCGATGTGCCCCTCTCCGCGCAGGGGCCGCAGGGGGCCGAGCCAGGCGGTGCGCGAGAGGTCGCAATAGTCGAGGGCCTGCCGCTGGGACGCGGGGAGCGCCGCGAACTTCTCCGGGTCGAGGCGCGTGACGAGGAGGCTCGCCTCGCGCTCCACCGCATGCGCCACGATGGCGGCGACCTGCCCGGCGGTCTTGCCGGCCGCAAAGACCGCCTCCTCGAGGCCGATCCGGGCCGGCCGCTCGACGTCGAAGACGAAGTCGCTCACGGGGCGCCCCCGGTCAGGAAGGCGCTGCCCGTCCGGTAGGGCGCGAAGCGGATCTCGGCCCCGACGAGGTCGACCGGCGCCTCGCCGGCGATGCGCAGGCCGAGCGCCACGCGGTCGTCCGCCGTGAGGGCCGACAGGCTCTCGGGATCGAGCTCGACCACCACGCCCGAGGCCCGGACCCGGCAGCGCACCGCCCGCCGGGGGCCGGGCGCGCCGCCGAGCGCGTCGCCCACCAGCCGCTCGACCGCGTGGACGAAGCCGAGCGTCGCCGGCTCGATGGCGATCCCGGTCTCGACCCGGCTCGACAGGCAGGGGGCCGCGGGCAACTCCGCGATCGCGCCGAGGCCGAGCCGGCGGGCGAGCGCGCGCACCGCCTCCTTGGCCATGCCGGCCTCCACGAAGGGGTGGCGCACCCCGTGGGCCTTGGCGGCGTCCAGCCCCGGCCGGTACTCGCCGAGGTCGTCGAGATTGGCGCCCGACACGATCAGCCGCCCGGTGCGGGCGCGGATCGCCCCGTAGAGATTGGTCTTGCAGAAGAAGCAGCGGTTGACCGGGTTGCGGCGGTAGGCCGGGTCGCTGAACTCGCCGGCCTCGATCACCGCGAGGTCCCAGCCCTGCCGCGCCGCCTCGGCGCGCACCCGGGCCGTCGCCTCACCGGGAACGGCGGGGGAGACCGCGTGGACCATCTCGGCGCCGTGCGCATGCGCCACGCTCGCCAGGGTGAGGCTGTCGACGCCGCCGCTCACCGCAACGGCGACGGGGCCGAGTTCCGCCAGGATGGCGTCGAGGCGCTGGCTCACGAGGGCTCCCCGTCGAGGGCGCGGCGCTCGGCCGCGCGCCGGAAGGCGGCGCGGGCCGCGTGGGTGTCGCCGGCCGCGTCGTCGGCCTCCGCCTTGGCGGTGCGTCCGCCCGGGCGCTCGACGCTCTTCACCCGGACCGGGCGGCCGTCGAGGGTGACGGTCTCGCTGCGGCGGGGCAGGGCCGCGCCCGCCACGACGTGATGGCGCAGGCCGATCGTGGTCGTCTCGCGGAAGCAGGCCTCGATCACGGCGTCGAGGGCCTCCGCCCGCGCGAGCACGCGGATATGGGTCATCATGCGTCCCTTCTTGCCGAAGACCGGCGCCTGGACGACGTCGTGCACGGCCTCGTGCGCCCGCAGCCGCTCGATCCCGGTCGCGAGGTCCTCCGCGGACTGGTCGTCCACCTCGAACTCGATCACGCCGAGTTCGCGGTGGCGGCCGGCGCCGGGGCCCGGCCCCTCCTCGAAGGCGAGCACCCGCAGGCAATTGCTCAGGCCAGGGAGCCGCCGGGTGCCGAAGCCGATGCCGCTCCTCCCCATCATCCGCGGGCCGGCCGCCGGGTTCCCGCCGCCGCAGAGGTGGCGCAGGATCGCCGCGCCCGTGGGGGTCACCCGCTCGCCCGGCACGCCGTCATCGATCACCGCGAAGCCCTGGAGCAGGAGGGCGGTCGCGGGCGCCGGCACCGGCAGGGGGCCGTGGGCGGTCATCACGCGGCCGGAACCGAGGGGCAGCGGCCCGACGCTCCAGCGCGCGGGCGAGAGCGCGGCGATCAGGTGGGCCGCCCCGACGATGTCGGCGATCGAGTCCCAGGACCCGACCTCGTGGAAGGCGACCTCATCGACCGGGATGCCATGCACCCGGCCCTCGGCCTCGGCGAGGTGGCCGAAGATCGCCAGCGCGTGCCCGGCGACCGCGGGAGCGAGCCCGGCCCCGCCGAGCGCGGCGCGGATCTCGGCCCAGTGCCGGTGCGGATGGGCGGGGTGACGGGGCGCGTCGTGATGATGCGGGTGGTCGTGATGATGTGCGTGAGCGTGATGAGGGTCGTCGCGCCGGTGATCGTGGTGCGGGCGGTCGTGGTGCGCGTGGTCGTGATGCGGGTGGTCGTGATGCGGGTGGTCTTGGCCCTGCTCCTCGACCAGGAACCGGCTCCCCTGCAGCACGCCGTCGCTGTGCGCGATCCGGCGGCACGCCACGCTCGCCCCCGCGACGCGCCCGATGCTGTCGAGGAGCCCTGCCTCGTGGTCCGGGAAGGCGTCCAGCAGGGCGGCGACGAACATGTCGCCGGCCATCCCGCCGACCGCGTCGAGGTGAAGGTGCATGCCGCCTCGCGTGAGATCCGGCCGAGAACATCGTCCGCCGCCCGGCCGGGGCAAGGCCCGGCAGAAAGCCGCAGGCGGGCGGTGCACGAGGCGATCGCGCCCCTTCGATCGCGGGCCGGCGCCTCAATCTCGACATCGGCGGGGCGCAAACGTCTGAGGATCGGGGTGCGTCCGGCGGTTGATTTCGGGTCCCGGCCTCCGCATGGTCGGATCCTGCAGCCGGATGCCGCCGCATCTTCCGCCCGGTTCGACGGGCGCCCGGTACGATGTCCTTCCAGGAGCCACGGTGAACCGCGCGCGCCTCGACCCGGCCGGGTTTCAGCCCTCCCTTCCCCGCGCGGGCCGCGGATCCGATCCCGGGCACGAGCCGCCGCTCAACCTCGCCGGGGCGGTGTCACGCCAAGCCGACCGGCACCAGGTGAACCTGCGCTGGCTCGCCGCCTGCGTGCTCACCGGCATGGCCGGGACCGGACTGATCGGCTCGGCGATCTGGATCGCGCTGCAGGGCGAGGCGAGCTTCGCGCAGCTGCCGCAGGCGGTGGCGGTCGCGCCCCGGCCGCAGCCGAGCGACGGGGGCTCGAACATCGCCCGCAAGGGCGACCGGCTGGTGCGCAACCCGATGGTGGCGCTCGCCAAGCAGAGCTTCCGCGCCCCGGTGACGATCCGGGCCGGAGAACGCGAGATCATCAAGGTGCGTCCCTTCGTGCGCATCGCCACCGCCCTCTCCGCAACGGCGGGGCTCGCCGCCCCCGACATCCCGCCCTTCGACCCGATGCGCTTCTTCAGCGAGCCCGGGATCGAGCGCGCGCCGGAGCCGCCGGCGGAGACGCCGGATGCCGACGTCTCGGTGGTCAAGCGCGACCTCGCCGAGGTCACGGTCGGCGCGGGCGCCCCGGCGCTGACCGACGACGACGTCGCGGCACAGATCGAGGAGGAGCGGCGGCTCGCGGCGGAGGCCGGGCGGCTCGCGGCCCTGCCGATCGCCCCGCAGCTGATGCTCTCGCGGGCCCTGCGCGGCTTCCCGGCGCTGCCGGCCCTCGACAACGACTTCGCCCGCGATTCCGGGCCCTTCAAGTCGATCGAGGTCCGGGTCCTGCGCGAGAACGTGACGGACCTTGCCAAGCTCGAATTCCGCGCCCGCGAGGCGCCCCTCGTGGAGGAGCGCGACGTCACGATCCGGCGCGGCGAGACGCTGGAGGGCGTGCTGCGGGCGAATGGCGCCCGCGACGAGCAGGTCCGTCCGATCCTGGCGGCGCTCGGCGGCTTCACCCGGACGGTGAGCGTGGGCGAGGGCCAGCAGATGCGGGTGCTGATCGGGCCCGGCGTCCGGGCGGGCGAGCCGCGCCAGCTCAACCGCGTCATCCTGTACGGCGAGGGCGGCATCGAGGCGATCGCGGCGATGAACGATCGCGGCCTGTTCGTCTCGGTGGCGCCCCCGGCCCAGGAGGGCGCGGCGCCGAAGACCGCGGCGGCGCCGAACGGGGAGGACGGCGACGACGAGGGTACGGGCGCGCGCCTCTACGCGAGCCTCTACGAGACCGCGGCCCGGCACGACCTGCCGCGCAGCATGGTCGAGGACCTGGTGCGGATCTTCGGCTACGACGTCGACCTGCAGCGCCGGGTCGGCAGCGGCGACAACCTGGAACTCCTCTACACCTACGACGAGGAGGGCGGCGGCTCGGCCGAGCGGCCGGACCTGCTCTACGCGGCCCTGACCGTCGGCGGAGAGCCGCGGCGCGTCTACCGCTTCCAGTCGCCCGACGACGGCGGCATCGAGTACCTCGACGAGATGGGCCGCTCGCTGAAGAAGTTCCTGATCCGCAAGCCCGTGGCGACCGACGCGGCGATGAGTTCGGGCTTCGGCTACCGCCGCCACCCGGTGCTCGGCTACGCCAAGCTGCACACGGGCGTCGACTGGTCGGTGCCGATCGGCACGCCGATCCTGGCGGCCGGCAACGGTCTGGTGCTGAAGGCCGAGTGGGATTCGGGCTACGGCCGCCGGGTGGAGCTGCAGCACACCAACGGCTACGTCACCACCTACAACCACATGTCCCGGTTCGGCCGCGGCGTCACCGCGGGGGGCCGAGTGCGCCAGGGTCAGGTGATCGGCTATGTCGGCTCGACCGGGCTCTCGACCGGGGCGCATCTCCACTACGAGGTGATCATCAACGGGCATTTCGTGGACCCGATGAAGATCCGGGTGCCGCGGGGCCGCGAACTCGACGGCCGCCTGCTCGCGGATTTCCGCCGCCAGCGCGAGCAGGTCGACGGCCTGATCCAGCGCTCGACCGCGGGGGGCGCGCTCGCCCAGCGCGAGGCGATGCGGTGAGGTCGCGGCCGCAGGGCTGAGGCCGGGACAGGAGGGCTCGACTCCCTCCCTCCCCCCTCTGCGGGGGAGGGTGCCCGGCGGAGCCGGGCGGGAGAGGGGAACCACGGTACCGGATCAGCCTGGAGCGTTCTCACGGGCGCTCGCTGAAAAATCGTCGCGCCGGCCCCTCTCCCGGCTCGCTCCACTCGCCACCCTCCCCCGCAGAGGCTAGCCTGTTCACACTTCGCCTATCGGCACGAAAAAGCTCTTTTCTCGCAGTCGCTTGAACGGAACTGAGGAGACCCGCGGGATCCCCTCTCCCGTGCGGGAGAGGGGTAGGGGTGAGGGTCCCGGACCGTTCCATCATCAACCGAAAACGGTCGTGCTGGCAGCGGGACAGGTCAGAATTCTTGCTGAACCACCTGGACCCTCACCCCTGCCCCTCTCCCGCACGGGAGAGGGGTTCCCCGCGCCACACCCGGGAACCGTCGTGTGTCGACGCAAGTATCTGCCCTACTTTTATTTTTCGCGCTCCGTGAATCCGCTAGCCCGCAGAGGGGGGAGGGTTCACCTGCGCCCCGCCTATCCCTCCGCCAGCGGCACCACCGGGTCGTCCTTGATCTGGTCGAGCGCGAGCGCCGTGCGCACGCTGCGGACATTGGGCAGCGCGGTTAGGTCGCCGACGAGGCGCTGGAAGGCCGGCAGGTTGGCGGCCACGCATTTCAGCAGGAAGTCGGTCTCGCCCGAGAGCGTCCAACCCTCGCGCACGGCCGGCCAGGTGCGCATCTCGGCCGCGAAGGCGGCGATCTCCGCCTGGCCCTGCGTGGCGAGCTGGACCATCGCGAAGCACACGACCTCGTAGCCGAGGAGTTTGGGGTCGAGCAGCGCCCGGTAGCCGCGGATGATCCCGGCCTCCTCCAGCGCCCGCACCCGGCGCAGGCAGGGCGGGGCCGAGAGGCCGACCCGGCGCGCCAGGGCCACGTTGGTGATGTTGCCGTCGGCCTGCAATTCCCGGAGGATCGCCCAGTCGATGGCGTCGAGGCGGACGGGCAAGGCGCTGGCGGGTCCCGGGAAAGAGGTCAGCGGGTCCCTACAGGGCGGCCGCGCGGGAAACAAGGCGCCGGGCTTGACTCCGGGGTCGCGGCGACCCGATGCCGAGGCGTGACCACGCTCCCACCGGGTACCACCGCCTGGATCCTCACCGACGGCAAGGCCGGCGATCTCGCGCCCTGCCGCGGCCTCGCCGAGGCCCTCGGCCTCACCCCCGAGGAGCGGCGCGTCGCGCCCCGGCCGCCCTTCTCCTGGCTCGCCCCGCGCGGCCCCGCCGATCCGCGCGACCGGATCCTCGCCCCGCCCTGGCCCGACCTCGCCATCGCCACCGGCCGCCGGGCCGTCCCGGCGCTCCGCGCGCTCAAAAACCGCTCAAGCGGGGCGACCTTCACGGTCTTCCTGCGCGATCCCCGCATCGGTCCCGGGGCCGCGGATTTCCTGTGGGTGCCACGCCACGACCGCCTGCGGGGAGCGAACGTGCTGGCGACCCTGGCCGGGCCGCACCGCGTCTCCGCCGCCCGCCTCGCCGCCGCGCGGGCGGCGCCCGACCCGCGCCTGTCCGCCCTGCCCTCTCCGCGCGCCGCGGTGCTGGTGGGCGGCGACGGCCGCCACGGGCGGGTGCGGCCGGACGCGCAGGCGCGCTTCCTCGCCGCCCTCGACCGCCTCGCCGGCGAGGCGAGCCTGATGGTCACCGCGTCGCGCCGCACGCCGCCTCCCCTGCGCGCGGCGCTGGCGGATCTCGTTCACCATCGGGGCGGATTCTTCTGGGACGGAAGCGGCGAGAACCCCTACCTGTCGCTGCTGGCGCTCGCCGACGCGATCGTCGTGACCACGGACAGCATCAACATGGCGGCGGAAGCGGCGGCCACCGGCCGCCCGGTTCTCCTCTTCGCGCTCAGTGATACCTATGTGCGGCATCGCCCGTTCTTCGCCGCACTCGGGGAGTACGGAGCTGTGCATCCGTTCCAGGGCAGACTTGAAGGTTCTCGCTACGAACCCTTAGATTTCACCCCCGCGATCGCAGAGGCCGTCGCGGCCGCCTTCCTCGGGCGGCGCGATCCGCAGGCCCGAACGACCGGCCCCTGAGGCCGGCGAGGGTCGGCCCGGAGACATCGATGTCCATCACCCACGAGACGCCCGTCCACGAGAAGCTCATCATCATCGGCTCGGGCCCGGCGGGCTACACGGCCGCGATCTACGCCGCCCGCGCGATGGCCGAGCCGCTGCTGATCTCCGGCTTCCAGCCGGGCGGGCAGCTGATGATCACCACCGACGTGGAGAACTACCCGGGCTTCGCGGAGGCGGTCCAGGGCCCCTGGCTGATGGAGCAGATGCGCGCGCAGGCGGAGCACGTGGGCACCCGCATCGTGTCGGAATACATCGCCAAGGTCGACCTGAAGACCCGCCCCTTCCGCCTGGAGGCGGATTCCGGCGCGGTCTTCACCTGCGACGCCCTGATCATCGCCACCGGCGCCCAGGCGAAGTGGCTCGGCCTGCCCTCCGAGGCGAAGTTCCAGGGCTTCGGCGTCTCGGCCTGCGCCACCTGCGACGGCTTCTTCTTCCGGGGCAAGGAGGTGCTGGTGGTCGGCGGCGGCAACACCGCCGTCGAGGAGGCGCTCTACCTCGCCAACCTCGCCTCCAAGGTGACGGTCGTGCATCGCCGCGACGGCTTCCGCGCCGAGCGGATCCTGCAGGAGCGGCTGTTCCGCCATCCGAACGTCGAGGTGGTGTGGAACCACACGGTCGAGGAGATCTGCGGCAGCGACCGCCCGCCCTCCGTCACCCATGTCCGGCTGAAGGACGTGCGGACCGGCGCGATCAGCGAGCGCAAGGCCGACGGGATCTTCGTGGCGATCGGCCACCAGCCGGCGACGGCTTTGTTCGAGGGCCAGCTGCCCCTGCGCGCGGGCGGCTACCTCGCGGTGACGCCCGGCACGGCGGCGACCGAGGTCCCGGGCGTGTTCGCGGCCGGCGACGTGACGGACGACGTCTACCGGCAGGCGATCACCGCCGCCGGCATGGGCTGCATGGCCGCCCTGGAGGCCGAGAAGTACCTGGCGAACCTGGCGATCGGCGAGACGCCGCGCCAGGCCGCCGCCGAGTAGGCGACCGAGCGGGACCTGTCGCGGCACCGGCGGGGCCCGCCCCGCCCGCCGCCGCGGCGCAACGACTGTACGCGTTCGCGAGAGCCGCCCGCCGATGCTCGCCGGCCGGGACTCTGGCGCCGGGGGTGAACGGCCGTGGATTGGGACAAGATCCGGATCTTCCTGAACGTCGCTGAGGCGGGCAGCTTCACGAAGGCGGGTGACGACATCGGCCTCAGCCAGTCGGCGGTGAGCCGCCAGATCAGCGCGCTCGAACGCGAGCTGAAGGCGCCGCTGTTCCACCGGCACGCCCGCGGGCTGATCCTCACCGAGCAGGGCGACCTGCTGTTCCGGGCGGCCCGGGACATGAAGATGCGGCTGGAGACCACCCGCGCGCGCCTCGTCGAGACGAGCGAGCGGCCGTCGGGGGACCTCAAGGTGACGACGACCGTGGGGCTCGGCACCGCTTGGCTGTCGCAGCGCGTCGCCGAGTTCCTCGACCTGCACCCGGAGGTGCGCATCGAGCTGATCCTCACCAACGAGGAGCTCGACCTCGCCATGCGCGAGGCGGACGTGGCGATCCGCCTGCGCCGCCCGGCCCAGCCGGACCTGATCCAGCGCCGGCTGTTCACGGTGCACTACCATGTCTTCGCTTCGCTCGAGTACATCAAGCGCTTCGGCGAGCCGAAGACGATCGAGGACCTCGACAAGCACCGCATCGTCTCGTTCGGCGGCGACCAGCCCTCCTACCTCATGGCGACGCACTGGCTGTCGACGGCCGGACGCGAGGGGCGCGAGCCGCGCAACGTGCAGTTCACGGTCAACAACATCTCGGCCCTGCAGGTGGCGGTGGAGACCGGGGCCGGCATCGGCATCCTCCCGGACTACGCGGCGAACGGGAACCCGCTCCTCGCCCAGGTGCTGCGCGACATCGAGATGCCGAACCTGGAGAGCTACCTCGTCTACGCGGAGGAGATGCGCTCCGTCGCGCGCGTCCAGGCCTTCCGGGACTTCCTCGTCGCCAAGGCGCAGCGCTGGACGTATTGATCGGACATGCCGAGGTGAATCCTGGCGGATGAGACCAGGAGGCACCCGCTTCTTCCGAGTTCCCCTTTTCCGGACGACGGAAGCGCCAGCGGAAGGAGATCCGGAAACCAGATGATGAATCGCCGCGAAGCGGCTCCGAATGCCAGCAAGGGTGCTGACAACCGGTCGCTTCGCGGAGTCTTGCGCTGGTTTCCGGGTCGCATTCCGCTGGCGCTGCATGCGCCCGGAAAAGGGGCGGCGCTCTTAAGGTCGTCCGATCCCCGGTCCTGCGACCCGGCTAAGCGTAGAGCCGCTCCTTCTCTAGCCCCTTGTAGAGGCCCGCGACCTGCTCGGCGTAGCCGTTGAAGAGGAGCGTCGGCACGCGCTGGTCGGTGCCGAGCACGCGCTCGCTCGCCTGGCTCCAGCGCGGATGCGGCACCGCCGGATTCACGTTCGCCCAGAAACCGTACTCGGAGGCCTGCAACCCCTCCCAGAAGGTCTTCGGGCGCTCGGCCGTGAAGGTGATGCGGTTGATCGACTTCACGGATTTGAAGCCGTACTTCCACGGCACGGCCAGCCGCAGCGGCGCCCCGAACTGGTTCAGCAGCGGCTTGCCGTAGACGCCGGTGACCACGAAGGCGAGGTCGTTGCCCGCCTCGGCCAGGGTGAGCCCCTCCGTGTAGGGCCACGGATAGAAGAACCGCCGCTGGCCCGGTGCCATCGCCTTGTCGAGGAAGGTCTGCATCTGGACGTACTGCGCGTCGGCGGTGGGCTTGGCGAGCGCCACCAGGGCGGCGAGCGGGAATCCCGTCCAGGGCACGGCCATCGACCACGCCTCGACGCAGCGATGCCGGTACAGGCGCTCCTCCAGGGGCAGCTTGCGGACGAGGTCCTCGAAGCCAATCTCGAACGGCTTCTCGACGAGACCGTCCACCTTGATCGTCCAGGGATCGACCTTCAGGGCGTCCGAGGCCGGCGTCACCGTCTTGTCGGTGCCGTACTCGTAGAAGTTGTTGTAATCGGCGCTGTAGCGCTCGTCGGTGACCGGCCGGTCGAGGGCGTAGGCCTCGTTGCGCTTGGCCGGGTAGAGGTCCGCGGTCTTGCGCGCGCCCGTCCCCTCGCCCGGAATGGCGGCGCGGGCGGGCTCGACCGCGAGGGACGCGGCGGCGAGACCGAGCGCCCCGCCGATCAGGGACCGGCGGTCGAGGAAAACCGCTTCGGGAGTCGCCGCGCTCTCCGGGATCTCCCAGCCGCGCCTCGCCTTGATGTGCATGTCCGTCTCCCAGGGGCGATCCGTCCGCCCTGTCCGCCCGGGACATTGGAACGCGGCGGCCCCGTCGCCAATCACGGTTCGGCGAGGCGACGCCCCGGGTTACTCCCCGGCGAGTCGCACCGCGCCCGGCTTGGCGGCCGGGAGGGGACGGCCCTGCAGCGTGGCGGCCCGAATGCGGCGGGCCTCGGCGGCGCTCCGCGCCAGCGCGGACGCGAGCCCGGCGGCGGCCTCCACCGGCAGCAGCAGGAACGCCTCACCGCCCGCCTCGGCCGCGAAGCGGAGCGCCAGCGTGTCGCCGCCGTCGATCACGTCGATCCCGGCGAGATTCGCCGCGGGCAGTACGACCGGTTTGGAGGCGCCCATTGCCGCTCGACTCTCTCCACGACCTGCCACCGCCCGAGCGTATTGGATTGACGCTACGTCATGACAAGGCAACTTCGGTGGACGGAGAAAGCCCAAGACAGGCGGATGTGGGCGTGCCATAGAGCCGCATGCCCACGAAGACGTCCAGACAGACCGCCTTCACGGTCGCGGTGTCCCCCGCGAGCGAGGTCGGCGGGACGCTCCCGCTCCAGGTCTACGTGGCCATGGCGCGCGACGCCGCCGCGGCGATCGAAGCCGTGCGCGCCGTCACGGATCCCGACGCGACGGTCGAGTTGAGCGGCACCCTCTCGGACCGCCTGACCGCCCGTCTCAAGCTGCGGCCGGACGAAGTGCGGCCGATCTGACGATCGGGGCCGATCGTCAGATCGGCGGCGATCCGACGACCGCGGGCGGTCGCGGGATCAGGCGGCCCCGTCGCGCAGCTCGCGCCGCAGCACCTTGCCGACGTTGCTCTTGGGCAGGGTGTCGTGGAAGACGATCTCGCGCGGAACCTTGTAGGCCGTGAGGGTCTTGCGGGCGAAGGCGCGCAGGGCCTCGGGCGTCAGATCGGGATCGCGCTTCACCACGTGGGCGACCACCGCCTCCCCGGTCTCCGGCGCGGGCCGCCCGACCACCGCGACCTCCAGCACGCCGGGATGGGTGGCGAGCACGTCCTCGACCTCGTTCGGGTAGACGTTGAAGCCGGAGACCAGGATCATGTCCTTCATGCGGTCCACGAGGCGCAGTTGCCCGTCCGGCTGCAGCACGGCGACGTCGCCCGTGCGGAAGAAGCCGTCCGGCGTCATCACCTTGGCGGTCTCGTCGGGGCGCTGCCAGTAGCCGGGCATCACCTGGGGGCCGCGCACGCAGAGTTCGCCCGCCTCGCCGATCGGCACCTCGTCGCCGGCCTCGCTGCGCACGCTGACCTCCGTGCCGGGCACCGGGTAGCCGATCGTCCCGGACCACTCGGTCAGGTCGCGCGGGTTGACGGAGACCACCGGCGAGGTCTCGGAGAGGCCGTAGCCCTCGATGATCGGCCGGCCGGTGAGCGCCTTCCAGCGCCGCGCCACCACGGCCTGCACGGCCATGCCGCCCGCATTGGCGTATTCGAGGTGGGACCAGTCGACCTTGCCGATGTCCGGATGGTTGAGGAGCGCGTTGAACAGCGTGTTCACGCCCGACAGGTTGGTGAAGCGGTTCCGCTGCAGCAGCTTCACGAAGCCCGCGATGTCCCGCGGGTTCGGCACGAACAGGCAGCAGGCCCCGAGCTGCGTCATGAAGAAGAAGCAGCAGGTCAAGCCATAGATGTGGTAGAGGGGCAGGGCCGTGACCATGACGCGGCCGGCCGGCTCGTCCTCGCTCATGCGGAACCAGAGCCGGGACTGCTCGATATTGGCGACCACGTTGCGGTGGGTGAGCATCGCTCCCTTGGAGACGCCGGTCGTGCCCCCGGTATATTGCAGGAAGGCGAGGTCATCCTGGGCGATCGCGACCGGGGTGAAGCCGGTCCGGCGGCCCACCGAAAGGGCGGCCGGAAAGGTCTCGGTCCTCTCCGCGGGCAGGCTGTAGGGCGTCACCGCCTTCTTCAGATGACGCGCCGCCAGATTGATCAAACGACCGCGCAGGCCCAGCGCGTCGCCGGGACCGGTCACGACGACCCGCTCCAGGCCGGGCAGCGCGGGCAGCGCCTGGGCGACCACGGCGGCGAAGTTCTCCAGCACGACCAGCACCCGCGCGCCCGCGTCGCCCACCTGATGGGTGAGTTCCCGCGCCGTGTAGAGCGGGTTGACGTTGACGGCGGTGGCGCCGGCGATCAGGGCGCCGAACAGGGCGATCGGGTAGGCCGGGACGTTGGGGAGCATCAGGGCGACGCGGTCGCCCTTGCGGATGCCCTGCGCCTGCAACCAGCCCGCGAAGGCCTCGGCGCCCGCCTTCAGGTCGGAATAGGTGAGCGTGCCGCCGAAGCAGCGGATCGCGGGACGATCCCCGTAGCGGGACGTCGAGCGCGCGAAGAGGTCGGCGAGGGTCCCGAGCCGGTCGGCATCGATCTCCGTCGGCATCCCCTCGGGATAGGCCCGCAGCCACGGCCGGTCGGGGTTGCGGGCCGACGAGACTCGCACGGGGTCTGCCATCGCGTTCCTCCTGCGGCGGCCCTCGCGGGCGCACGCCGTCCGTCACGTCAGCCCGGCTCGCCCGGGTCTCCTCTGGGATCTGGCCTAGCGCCTCCGCCGGGCCGATTCAACCACCGCGCCTGAGAGCAGCACCCCCGGCCCCCAGGGTCGCGGCGAGGAGGTGCGGAAGGAAGGCCGCGGCGACGAGCCCGGCCGCGAGCAGGGCCTCGCGCCCGTCGAGGGGGCGCTGCGGCCAGCCCACGAGGCCGAGGGCACGGGCGAGGCCGAGGATCGCGAGCGCCCACCACAGGGCGGCGGCCCGGACCAGCCCCCGCAGCCAGCGGCCCCGGCTCCCCTTTCGGCCGCCGACGAGGCCCGCGAGGCCGAGCGCCGCGCCGAAGGGCAGCATCGCCGCGAGGGCCCCGAGCGCCCGGGCGGCGGGAAGCGGCACCCCGTTGAGGAAGCTCATCCCGCCGACCATGAAGCCGGCCCGCAGCACCGCGCCGCCGAAGGTCGGGTAGAGCGACAGGGCGAGCAGCAGGCCAATCCCGAGGATCGCGCCGAGAAGGCGCAGGGCGGCGGGCCGGTCCATGGCCTCGCCCGTCACGGCGAGGATTCGGGCGATCCCGTACACGATCGCGAAGGGGTAGAGCGGGAACAGGTCGAGGAAGAAGCCGTAGAACCACGCTCCGTATCCCGCCGCCTCGAGGCGGGCTTGGCTGAGACCGGTGGCGAAGGCGAGCGCGACCGCGGCGAGGGCCGCCGCGAGGGGCAGGACGGCCTTGATCAGGGTCCGGGCGGAGAGGGTCACGGTCCGTCCCTCGGTCACGATTCCGGCTCTCCCTTAGAAGAACACGGCTGTTCTGTGAATAAGGGGCGCCTCTCCCCTCTTCCCTCTCCCGGGCGGGTTACCGTGTGCACACATCTCTGAAGCCAGCCCATCGGCTGAACGAAACTGGAAGGCACAACACCCCTCATGCTGAGGTGCTGCGCAGCAGCCTCGAAGCACCCCCAACCGTCAATCCAAGAGAAGAGTGCATTGGATAAGCTGTTCTGGGGTGCGTGCGGGCCTGCGGCCCGCCAGAGGCTCCCTTCGGTCGCACCTCAGCATGAGGAGTTGGGTTTGTTGCCATGAGCCGGGTTTGAATCTGTGGCTCACCATCACCTGACTGGATGAAATCGACCGGTCTTGAGCTCCGTCGGCGTCGATCGAGCCTTGCGATGCCCTGCTGGCGATCGCGCAGCGGGTGCGGCTGAGCGATGAAGGATCCGCTCGAAGTCTGGTCGATCGGAACGATCATCCTTTTGATACAGAACATGTTTTCCTATGGTGTGTGCACACCGTAGCCGCACGCGGGGAGAGGGCACGCGCGCGACCCGACGTCCAGAGCGGATCCCGCGCCATGGGGCGGAAGCACAGGGTCCGCCCGTGATCGTGGTCGCAGGGAGTGAGGCGTCTCACGCGCCCGTTCGGTTTTCCCCGTGAACCATGAGACGCTTCGCCCTCACCCCTCGTAGTGGTCGCGCACCAGCCGGTCGAGCAGGCGCACGCCCCAGCCCGAGCCCCAGGAGCGGCTGATCTCGCTCGACGGGGCGTTCATGCCCACGCCGGCGATGTCGAGGTGGATCCACGGCACGTCGGTCACGAAGCGCTTGATGAACTGCGCGGCCGTGGCCGAGCCGCCGTGACGCCCGCCGGTGTTCTTCATGTCGGCGAACTTCGAGTCGATCAGCTTGTCGAAGCCCGGCGCCAGCGGCATCCGCCAGACCTTCTCGCCCGTGACCTCGCCCGCCGCCGCCAGCCGCGCCGCGAGCTCGTCGCTCGTGGCGAACATCCCGGCATATTCCTGGCCGAGCGCGACCAGGATCGCTCCCGTCAGGGTCGCGAGGTCGATCATGAAGCGCGGCTTGTAGGCCTGCTGGACGTGCGTGATCACGTCGGCCAGGACGAGCCGGCCCTCCGCGTCGGTGTTGATGATCTCGATCGTCTGCCCGGACAGGGAGGTGACGATGTCGCCCGGCCGCTGGGCGTTGCCGTCCGGCATGTTCTCGACGATGCCGATCGCGCCGAGCGCGTTCACCTTCGCCTTGCGGCTCGCGAGCGCGTGCATCAGGCCGACCACGCAGGCCGCGCCCGCCATGTCGCCCTTCATGTCCTCCATGCCGCCGCTCCCCTTGATGGAGATGCCGCCGGAATCGAAGCAGACGCCCTTGCCGATGAAGGCGACCGGCGGGGCGGAGGGATCCTCCGCGCCGTTCCAGCGCATCACCACCGTGCGGGGCTCCTTGGCGGAGCCCTGCGCGACCGCCAGCAGTGCGCGCATGCCGATGCGGCCCATGGCCGCCGCGTCGAGGATCTCCACGGAGACGCCGAGCGCCTCCAGCGCCTTCGTGCGGCGGGCGAATTCCTCCGGATCAAGGACGTTCGGCGGCTCGTTGACGAGGTCGCGCGCCAGGATGACTCCCTCGGCCACCGCCTCCGCGGCCCGGAGCGGCGCCTGGAGGGCGGCGGGCTCCTCCACCACCACCGTCACCTTGCCGCCGCCGGTCTCCTCCGCCTCGCCCTTCTTGCTCTTGTAGCGGTCGAACTTGTAGGCGCGCAGGCGCAGCCCGAGGGAGAACTCGGCCGCCGCCTCGGCGCCCGGGGCGGCGTCGAGGACCACCAGGGCGCGCCGCCCGCCGACCTTGCCGGCGACGGCGCCGCCCAGGGCCGCCCAGTCGAGCTTGCCCCGCTCCGCCTCCGGGCCGAGTCCCACCACGACCAGCCGCTCCGCCGTCACGCCCGCGGGCGCCGTCACGGTCAGGACCGCGTTCGCCTTGCCCTTGAAGCGCTCGGCCGCGGCCGCCCGCGCCACCAGGGGGCCGGCCGCCTCGCCCGCGAGGTCCGCCGCCCGGCCCGAGAGGACGAGGTCCTCGCCGACGAACACGACGAGGTCTCCCCCCTCCCCCGCCCGGGCCAGGCTCTTGACCGAGTCCCTGGCCGATCCGAAGGAGTCGAACGCGATGCTGATGCCGTCCGCCATGACGCTGCTTTCACCTTGTGGGGAACTTGAAGCCGCCTGAAGGACCCTGTGTAGCGGGCGGGCCCACGGCAAGGCAACGCGCGGCGGCGCGAGGGCCCGGGCGCGCGTCGACCGGCCGCGCGGCCCGCGCGCTGTGGTGCCGACCACGCAGCGGAAACGAAATCGCCCGCAAAAGGCCGCGTTCCCGGCGCCAGGAGAGGCGCGGCGCTTGTGCGGACGACCTCCGCAGCTTAACCCCTGTGCCGCGGGAGGGGGCCCGACCGCGACGAGCCGATGAAGCAGATCGAGCGTTACATCTTCCGCATCGCGCTCTCCGCCTTTCTGGCATGCCTGGCGGGATTGACCGGCGTGATCTGGGTGACCCAGGCCCTGCGCGAGCTCGATCTGGTCACGGCCAAGGGTCAGACGCTGCTGATCTTCTTCCTGATCACCGGCCTGTCGGTCCCGGCACTGCTCGCGATCGTGGCGCCGGTCGCCCTGTTCGTGGCGGTGGTCCACACCCTCAACCGGCTCAACGGCGATTCCGAACTGATCGTGATGAGCGCCGCCGGGATGTCGCCCCGCCAGCTGCTGCGGCCGTTCCTGACGCTCGCGCTGATCGTGAGCGCGGGAGTCGCCTTCCTGACCATCCAGATGCTTCCGTCGAGCTTCCAGGAGCTGCGCGAGATGCTCACCCGGATGCGGGGCGACTTCATCGCCAACGTGGTCCAGGAGGGGCAGTTCACCAGCCTCGACAACGGCATCACCTTCCATTTCCGCGAGCGCGCGCCGGGCGGCGTGCTGCTCGGCATCTTCATGCAGGACCGGCGGGAGGCCGGGCGCAGCGTCACCTACCTCGCCGAGCGCGGCCAGGCCGTCGACCTCGACGGGGCGACCTACCTCGTCCTGGAGAAGGGCAGCATCCACCGGCAGCAGCCGAACAGCCGCGACGCCTCGATCATCACCTTCGTGCGCTACGCGGTCGACCTCGCGGCCTTCACGCCGCCGGACACGGACACGATCTACAAGCCGCGGGAGCGCTCGACGGCGCAGCTCCTGTTCCCGGACCCCAACGAGCGCTACTACAAGCTCGTGAAGGGGCGGTTCCGGGCCGAGCTGCACGACCGCTTCACCGCCTGGCTCTACCCCCTCGCGATGGCGCTGATCGCCTTCGCGGCCCTCGGCGACCCGCGCACCACCCGCCAGGGGCGGGGGCTCGCGGTGGCGGGCGCGGTGGCGGCGATCGTCGGCCTGCGGATCGCCGGATTCGCGGCGGCGGGCGCCGCGGTGCGCAGCGTCGGCGGGACGGCCGCGCTCTACGCGGTGCCGCTTCTCGCCTGCGCCCTGGCGCTCCTCGTCGCCTTCCAGGGCAACCGGGTGCGGGCCTTCAACGCCGCCCTGGTCCGACGCCTGCGCCAGGCCGGAGCGGGCCGGCCGCGGCTGCGGCCGAGCCATGGCTGAGGGCGCGATGCTGATCGGACCCACCCTCGGCCGCTACATCGCGGGCCGGTTCCTGCGCATGATCGCGGGCGTGTTCCTGACCGTCTTCGTGCTGGTCTACACCCTCGACTTCGTCGAGCTGATGCGAAGGGCCGGGGACACCCAGGGGATCAGCGCGCTCACCGTCGCCCACCTGTCGCTGCTGCGCACGCCGACGGTGGCCGAGCAGGTCATGCCCTTCGCGATCCTGTTCGGGGCGATGGGGGCGCTGCTGCAGCTCAGCCGCAAGCTCGAACTCGTGGTGGCGCGGGCGGCCGGCATCTCGGCCTGGCAGTTCCTGCTGCCGGGGATCCTCGTCGCCCTCGCCATCGGCGCCCTGATGGTGGGCGGCTACAATCCCCTCGCCGCCTCGCTCAAGCAGCGCTCCACGCAGGTCGAGGCGCGGCTGTTCGCCCGCTCGGCCAAGGGAGGACCGGGTGACGACCTCTGGATCCGCCAGCGCTCCGTCGACGGCCAGGCGATCGTGCGGGCGAGCACGGTCGTCGAGGGCACGACCACGCTCGCGGGCGTCAGCGTCTTCACCTTCGACGCGCAGGGCGACTTCGCGCAGGAGATCGAGGCGCGGCGGGCGATCCTGCACGACGGCTACTGGGAATTGCAGGACGCCCGGGTCCTCGCCAAGGATTCGCAGCCCGAGAGCTACGACACCTACCTGGTCGCCTCGAACCTGGTGCCGAGCCAGGTGCGCCAGCGCTTCACCCCGCCGGATTCCGTGCCTTTCTGGCAACTCGGCGAGACGATCGCACGGACGGAGCGGGCGGGATTGGACGCGACGCGCTATCGTCTGCAGCGGGCGGTGCTGATCGCCCGACCGATGCTGTTCGTCGCGATGGTGCTGGTGGCCGCCTCCGTTTCATTAAGGTTCTTCCGGTTTGGTGGGATCGGCCGAATGGCCCTCGCGGGCGTCGCGGCGGGCTTCGCGCTCTACGTCGCCCGCCAGATCATGGAGGGCCTCGGCGCGGCCGGGATCGTCGCCGCCCCGGTGGCGGCGTGGTTCCCGGCCGTGGTAGGGAGTCTGCTCGGTACGCTCGCGCTTCTCTACCAGGAGGACGGCTGATGCAGTCCCTCCGGTCGGCGGCAGCGACGGCAACGGGTGCGTGGATGGGTCTGGTCGTGCGTACGGTCGCCTCGCGGGCGGTCGCCCTGGTGCTGGCGCTGCTGCCGGCCCTCGCCCTGTCGGCGGGGCTGACCGGGCCGGCGCGCGCGCAATCGACCCTCAACGACCGCGTGAACGCCAGCGCGGCGAAGCGCGCCGCCCCGGGCGGGGGCGAGCAGCGCCTCCTCGTCGAGGCGCAGGAACTCGTCTACGACAACGACCACAACACGGTGCTGGCGGTCGGCAATGCCGAACTGCATTACGGCGCGCGCACGCTGCTCGCCGACCGGGTGCGCTACGACCGCGGCAGCGGCCGGGTCTTCGCGGAGGGCAACGTCCGGCTGACGGAGGAATCCGGCGCGGTGGTGACCGGCGACCGGATGGAGCTGACGGACGATTTCAAGACCGGCTTCATCGACAGCCTGCGCCTGCAGCAGACGATCGCGCCGCGCGGCCGCGTCGCCCGGGTCCGCTTCTCCGCCCCGCGCGCCGAGCGGGTCGAGGGCGAGACCACGATCTTCGAGCGCGGCACCTACACGGCCTGCGAGCCGTGCAAGGACCACCCGGAGCGCCCGCCCCTGTGGCAGGTCAAGGCCGCCCGGATCATCCACAACAATCAGGAGCGGCGGATCTACTACGAGGACGCCTCGGTGGAGATCGCCGGCATCCCGGTCGCCTACCTGCCCTACTTCTACACGCCCGACCCGACGGTGAAGCGCGAGACGGGCTTCCTGACCCCCCACTTCGTGACCTCGGGGGTGTTGGGCTACGGCATCGGCACGCCGTTCTTCTGGAACATCGCGCCCGACTACGACCTCACGGTGACGCCGACCTTCTCCACCAAGCAGGGCGTGCTCGGGCAGATGGAGTGGCGCCAGCGCCTCGCCAACGGCTTCTACAACCTGCGGCTGTCTGGCATCTTCCAGACGACGCCGAGCGTGTTCCTGTCCTCCCCGCTCGGACCGGGCGACCGGGAGTTCCGCGGCTCCGTGGAATCCGCCGGCCAGTTCTACCTGAGCCCGCAATGGCGCGCGGGCTGGGACGTGGTCGGCGTGACCGACAAGTGGTTCCTCGACAACTACCGCATCCGCAACCAGGCGATCACCACCGACTACTTCCGCGAGGCGGTCTCCACCGCCTACCTGATCGGCCAGGGCGACCGCTCCTGGTTCGAGGCGCGGGGCTACTACTTCAAGGGCCTGTCCACCTACGACTGGCAGAAGCAGCAGCCGGTCGTCGCCCCGGTGATCGACTACGACAAGCGCATCACCGGCCCCGACCCGCTCGGGGGCGAGGTGCGCTGGCAGATGAACGTCCAGAACCTGACGCGGAGCGCGACGCAGTTCGAGGAGATCCCGCGCACCCGCTCCTACCTGCTGTCGCCGAGCCTGTCGGGCATCTCCTACCCGCTCTACCCGACCTGCACGGTCTTCCAGCGCGGCCAGTGCATCGTGCGCGGCCTCGCGGGCCTCGACACGCGGCTCTCCGGCCAGGTGTCGTGGCGGCGGGAGTTCGTGGACGAGTTCGGGCAGGTCTGGCAGCCCTTCGCGTACCTGCGCGCGGACGCCTTCTACGTCGATCCGAACACGACCTCGTATCAGAACGCCCAGGTCGCCAGCCTGTTCTCGCCGGACACCAACTTCTCGGGCCGCGTGATGCCGGCCGTCGGGCTGGAATACCGCTACCCCTTCGTGTCCGACATGGGCCCGCTCGGGGTACACACGGTGACGCCGATCGCCCAGGTGATCGCGCGGCCGAGTGAGACGCATATCGGCCGGCTGCCGAACGAGGACGCCCAGAGCCTCGTCTTCGACGACACCAACCTGTTCCAGTGGGACAAGTTCTCGGGCTACGACCGGGTCGAGGGCGGGGTCCGCGCCAATCTGGGCGCGGAATACGCGATCACCACGAACAACGGCTTCCACGCCAACGCGCTGGTCGGCGAGTCGATCGCGCTCGCCGGCGTGAACTCGTTCCGGCGCGGCGACATCGCCAATGTCGGCCTCGATTCCGGGCTGGACAAGCGATTCTCGAACTTCGTCACCCGCTTCCAGGTCTCGCCGAACCAGAACATCAGCTTCATCACGCGGGCGAATTTCGACAACGACACCTTCGCGCTGAAGCGGCTGGAGACCGGCATCTTCGCCAAGTTCTCGCCGTTCCTGCCGCTCGACACCTCGATCCTGTACGCCCGCTACGCGGCGCAGCCGGAACTCGGCTACGACTACCGCCGCGAGGGCATCCAGGCCTCGGCCACCTACAACTTCACGCCGAACTGGTTCATCACCGGGGCGCTGCTCCTCGACCTGTCGCACTTCCTCGAGGTGCGCGACCAGTACGCGGCGTCGCTCGATGCCTATCTGCTCAATCCGGTCGGGACCCCACCGGTCTACGTCAAGGGCAGCAAGTTCTACATCTCCTCGACGCAGATCGGCGTGGGCTACCGCGACGAGTGCACGACCGTGTCGCTCAGCTACTATTCCTCGCCGATCGAGACGGCGGTGGGCCTGCGCCAGCGGAACGAGACCCTGCTGCTGCGGCTTGAGCTGCGGACGCTGGGCGAGGCGAACGTGCGCCAGAACCTGAGCCCGAGCACCACGACCACGGACGGGATCGCGACGACCACGTCGGTGCGGTGACCGTCCGCGGGCGGCAGGAGACCGCGATGCGCCTTTGCCTCGCCCTGACCCAGGGCGATCCCGCGGGGATCGGCCCGGAAATCACCCTCAAGGCCTGGGCCGCGCGCGAGGCGGTGGGACTGGCCCCGTTCTTCCTGATCGGGGATCCGGACTGGCTCGCGCAGCGCGCCTCCGCCCTCGGCCTGCCGGTTCCGGTCGAGGCCGCGAGCCCCGAGACGGCGGCGACCGTGTTCTCCCGCGCGCTCCCGGTCGTGCCCCTCGACCGGCCCGTCCGCGCCGAGCCCGGGCGGCCCGATCCCGCGACCGCGCCCGCGACCCTCGCCTCGATCGACGCGGCGGTGCGGCTGGTGCGCGCGGGCCGGGCGGGCGCCGTGGTGACGAACCCGATCGCCAAGCACGTCCTCTACGCCGCCGGCTTCCGGCATCCGGGCCACACGGAGTACCTCGCGGCCCTCGCGGCGGGGCCGGATGGCGTCGCGCCCCGCCCCGTCATGCTGCTGTGGTCGGACATGCTGGCGGTGGTGCCGGTGACGATCCACGTGCCCCTGCGGCGCGTGCCTGACTTGCTGACCGAGGACCTCGTCGTCGAGACCGCCCGGATCGTGGACCGCGACCTGCAGCGGCATTTCGGCCTGGCCGTGCCGCGCCTCGTACTGGCGGGGCTCAACCCGCATGCGGGCGAGGAGGGGAGCATCGGCACCGAGGACCGGGACGTGCTCGCCCCCGCCGTCGCGCGGCTGCGGGACGAGGGCATCGACATCCGCGGTCCGCTGCCGGCCGACACGCTGTTCCATGCCCGCGCCCGGGCCGCCTACGACGTGGCGCTGGCGCCGACCCACGACCAAGCGCTGATCCCGATCAAGACGCTCGCCTTCGACGAGGGGGTGAACGTGACGCTGGGCCTGCCCTTCCTGCGCACCTCGCCGGACCACGGCACCGCCTTCGACATCGCCGGGCGGGGCCTCGCCAAGCCCGACAGCCTGATCGCGGCCCTGCGGCTGGCCGGCCGCCTTGCGGCGCGATGACGGCCGACGGGTTGCCGCCCCTGCGGGAGGTCGTGCGCGCGCACGACCTCATGCCCCGCAAGGCGCTCGGGCAGAACTTCCTGTTCGACCTCAACCTCACGGGGCGGATCGCCCGGGCGGCCGGGCCGCTCGCGGGCGTCACGGTGGTGGAGGTGGGTCCGGGGCCGGGCGGCCTGACGCGGGCGCTGCTCGCGGAGGGCGCCGCGCGGGTGGTGGCGATCGAGCGCGACCCGCGCGCGCTGCCGGCGCTCGCCGAGATCGCCGCGCACTACCCGGGCCGCCTCGAGGTGGTGGAGGCGGACGCGCTCGCCTTCGACCCTCGCCCGCTGGTCGGGGACGGCCCGGCCCGGATCGTCGCCAACCTGCCCTACAATGTCGGCACGGCGCTCCTCACCGGCTGGCTCTCGACCGAGGCCTGGCCGCCCTGGTGGGACTCGCTGACCCTGATGTTCCAGCGCGAAGTGGCGGAGCGGATCGTCGCGGACGAGGGCGACCGGGCGAATTACGGACGGCTCGGCGTGCTGTGTGGCTGGCGGACGCAGGCGCGCCTCCTGTTCGACGTGCCGCCCTCGGCCTTCGTGCCGCCCCCGAAGGTGACGTCGAGCGTGGTGCGGCTGGTGCCGCGGCCGGATCCGCTGCCCTGCCGCGTGCGGGCGCTGGAGGCGGTGACCGGGGCGGCCTTCGGGCAGCGCCGCAAGATGCTGCGCCAGAGCCTGCGGGCGGCGACGCCGGATCCCGCACCGCTGCTGGCGGCGGCCGGCATTCCCGAGACGGCGCGGGCCGAGGAGGTGCCGGTGGCTGGGTTCGTCGCGATGGCGCGGGCGCTGCGGCCGGTCGAAGTCCCTCCGCAGCCGAACCCTCCCCCCTCCGCGGGGGAGGGTGGCCTGCGGGGCAGGCCGGGAGAGGGGAACCCCGCTTCAGGATAAGGCGCCCGTCAGAGCGCCTCAGGCTTTTCCGGCACCGGGGTTCCCCTCTCCCGACCCGGCCTCACGGCCGGGCCACCCTCCCCCGCAGAGGGGGGAGGGTTCACGCGCAAGGCGCGTTGTGCCGGCTCACCGGGTCTGCTGGATGGCCGAGAGCAGCCACGGCCCGCCGCGGTCGCGGCGGAAGGTCCAGACCTCGACGGCCTCCGGATCGCCGTTGGCGACGACGCGGTTCGAGCCACGTTCCACCGTCACGTCGCGCAGGGCGTAGCGCATCGCGACGGTGGCGTAGTCGGTCGGTCCCTCGCGCCACGCCTCCGACAGGTCGCCCTGCAGGAGCTTCACGTCCGAGATCCGGTTGACCACGCCGCGAGCCGCGTTGGCCTGCAACTCCTCGGTGAAGTAGCCGACCATCTCGGGTGTCGCGAGCCGGCGCAGGGTCCCGACATCCTCGGCGCCGTAGGCCAACTGAACCTGGGTCAGCGTCCGCTCGAAAGCTTCGTAATCGGCCGGGCCGATGCCGACCTGGTCACGCTGCGGCGGGCCGGACGGACGGCCGCCGCCACCGCCGAGGCCGCCGATCGGCCCCGGGGCCGGGGGCGGACCCGAGCGGGCGTACCCGCCCGCCATGGCCGGCTGCGGATCGCGGCGGCGGAAGAAGCGCATCGCCAGCATCACGAGGCCGACGAGCAGGCCGACCTGGAACAGGAAGCCGATGAAGGAGCCGATCCCGCCGAGGCCGCCGAAGAAGCCGCCGCCGAGGAGCGCGCCGAGCAGGCCCGCCCCGAGCAGGCCAGCGAAGAAACCGCCGCCGAAGCGGGGCCGCGCGGGCTGCGGCGCGTAGCCGGGGTTGTTCATGGTCGGGCCGGGCGCGGTCTGCGAGCGCTGGATCGGGCCCGGCATGCCGGGCGCCGTGGCGGTCGGCGCGGGCGCCGAGTAGGTGCGCGAGCCGCGCGAGCCCAAGCCGGAGCCCGACGAGATGCCCGGACGCGCCTCCCCGGCCGTCGCGGCCACGGCCATCAGGGCCGCCAGGCCGAGCGCCGCCGCATGCCGGCGTGTGCGGGTGAAGGTGGTCATCATGGGTTCGTTTCGCCTCACGCAGTCGACTCGGGCATCAAATGCCCGCGTCCGATATGGGGAGCGACGCTCGCCAGTAAAAGAGCCGGACGTCACCGTACCGGCAGCACCAACGAGTCTCGACGCCGACACACTCATCGACGGGTGGCGGTTTCGCCAGGACGAAATTTTTTCGAAAGTCGGGATTAACTCTGGCGGTTCTTCGTCAGCCGGGGCGGCTCGGCGGCCGGGAAGCTGAGGCGCAGGATCGTGCCCTCGCCGAGCGCGCTGCGCAGGGCGACGCTGCCGCTTTGGCGCTTCATCAGCGCGTTGAGGATGGCGAGCCCCGTGCCCCGGCCGGGTTCGCGGGTGGTGAAGAAGGGTTCGAGGGCGCGGGCCAGCACCTCGGGGGGCATGCCGCCGCCGGTATCCGTGACGGTCAGGACGACGTGGCGCCCCAGGGTGCCGTCCGCCGCCACGCCCTCGCCGCCGTGATTGGCGGTGGCGATCGTGACGTGCCCGCCCTCTGGCATCGCCTCGCGGGCATTGGACAGCATGATCTGCAGGATCAGCTCGGTCTGGATCGGGTCGAGGCAGGCCGGCCAGAGGGCGCCGTCGAGGGAGAGGTCGAGCGCGATGCCGGGCCCCAGGATCGCGCGGGCCCGGGCCTCGTAGCCGCGCAGGAGCGCGTTGAGATCGACCGGACGCGGCTCGGGCCGGTGCTTGCGCGAGAAGGCCAGGAGGTGCCGCGTCAGCGTGGTGGCGCGCTCGGCGGCATCGGTCGCGCGGGTGAGCGCCCGCTGAACGAAGGGGTCCGGGTGCTCGCCGAGGCGGCGCTTGAGACCGTCGACGTAGCCCACCAGGATCTGCAGCAGGTTGTTGAACTCGTGCGCGACGCCGTTGGTGAGCTGACCCAGCGCCTCGCGCCGCTGCGCCTGGGCGAGCGCCGAGTCGAGGTCGCGGCGCCGGGACACGTCGAGCCACTGGACGAGGCGCAGCCCCGTCCCGTCGCCGACCGGCGAGAGGTGCAGGGCGGCCCAGAGCGTGCTGCCGTCGCGGCGGCGCAGCAGCACCTCGCCGGCCGCCGGCGCGGAGGCGCGCAGCAGGAGGCGCAGGGCGCTCGCCGCCTCGGCCTCGCCGCAGAAGCTGGCGAGCGGCTGCCCGAGGAGGTCGTCCGGCGCCGCGTCAAGCCCCCGCGCCGCGGCGGCGTTCACGAACCGGATCGCGTCCTCGGCGTCGAGCAACAGGGAGGGCAGGGGCGAGGCGGCCAGCGCACCGCGCAGCAGACCAGCCTCGGGCGCGAGGACATCCGGCACGGCAGCCCCTCGGTCGCGGCAGCGTTCTGCGCCGCACGTCTTCGGTCCGGGACGCCAGCGACGCGTCTCCGTCCGTGGCGATCCTACGCCTGCGCCGCCGCGGAGGCTACTCGTCGCGCGAACCCCGCGGCTCTGGGCGGAGAATCTGCGCCCGCTACCACATGTCGAGGGCGACGCGGGCCTCGTCGGACATCCGGCTCTGGTCCCACGGCGGGTCGAACACCATGGTGACGGAGCAGCCCTGCACGCCCGGCACGGCCGCGACGGCGTTCTCGACCCAGCCCGGCATCTCGCCGGCCACCGGGCAGCCGGGGGCGGTCAGCGTCATGTCGATCGCCACGTGGCGGTCGTCGTTGATGTCGACCTTGTAGATCAGGCCGAGCTCGTAGATGTCGGCCGGGATCTCGGGGTCGTAGACGGTCTTGAGCGCGGCCACGATGCCGTCGGTGAGCCGGTCGAGCTCTTCCGGCGGCAGGGCGGGACCGGTCTCCGGTGCGGTGTCGGTCATCGGGGTTCCTACGCGAACATCATCTCGGCCTTGGCGAGCGCCGCCACCAGCGCGTCGACCTCGTCGGGGGTATTATACAGTCCGAACGAGGCGCGACAGGTCGAGGTGGTGCCGAAGCGGTTGAGGAGCGGCATGGCACAATGCGTGCCGGCCCGCACCGCCACACCCATGCGGTCGATCACCGTGGCGACGTCGTGGGCATGCGCGCCCTTCATCTCGAAGGAGATCACCGCGCCCTTGCTCTTCGCCCGGCCGATGATCCGCAGGGAATTCATCTCGGACAGGCGCTGATGCGCGTAGGCCGACAGGGCCGCCTCGTGCGCCGCGATGTTCTCGCGGCCGAGCCTCATCATGAATTCGAGGGCGGCGCCGAGGCCGACCGCCTCGATGATCGCCGGCGTGCCGGCCTCGAAGCGGTGCGGGGGCTCGTTGTAGGTGATCGCGTCCTCGGTGACGGTCTGGATCATCTCGCCGCCGCCCTGGTAGGGGGGCAGGCGCTCCAGCCATTCCTTCTTGCCGTAGAGCACGCCGATGCCGGTCGGCCCGTAGACCTTGTGTCCGGTGAAGACGAAGAAGTCGCAGTCGAGGTCCTGGACGTCGATGGTCTGGTGCACGGCGCTCTGGGCGCCGTCGAGGAGCACCGGCACGCCGTGGGCGTGGGCGATGCGCACGATGTCACGCGCCGGCGTGATCGTGCCGAGCACGTTCGACATGTGGCTGATCGCCACCATCTTGGTTCGGGGTGTGAACAGCTTCTCGTAGTCCTCGACGAGGAAGTTGCCCTCGTCGTCCACGGGCGCCCACTTGATCACCGCGCCGCGGCGCTCCCGCAGGAAGTGCCAGGGCACGATGTTGGAATGGTGCTCCATGATCGAGAGGATGATCTCGTCCCCCTCCCCGATCAGGCCCGCCCAGCCCATCGACGTGGCGACGAGGTTGTAGGCCTCGGTGGCGTTGCGGGTGAAGATGATCTCGTCCGTCGATCGGGCGTTGAGGAACACGCGCGTGGTCTCGCGGGCGCCCTCGTAGCCCTCGGTGGCGGCGTTCGCCATGAAGTGCAGGCCGCGATGGACGTTGGCGTAGGCCGTTTCCATCGTGTTGGTCATCGCGTCGATCACCGCGCGGGGCTTCTGCGCCGAGGCGGCGTTGTCGAGATAGACGAGCGGCTTGCCGTAGACGGTCTGCGCCAGGATCGGGAACTCGGCCCGGATCGCGGCGACGTCGTAGGGCGGGAGGACGGGTGCGTTCATCGCGTCACGCTCTCTGCGATCTGATACCCGGCGCCTCGCGGCAGCCGGCCTTCTCGCCGGTGACGATGAGAGCGCGGGATCCCCTCTCCCGTGCGGGAGAGGGGTAGGGGTGAGGGTCCCGGACCTTGCCACAAGCATCCGCAATGGTCGGTGCTGGTAGCGGGACGGTTCAGTTTTCTTGCTGAACCACCTGGGCCCTCACCCCTGCCCCTCTCCCGCACGGGAGAGGGGTTCCCCGCGCCCCATCATGACGCGGCATCGATCGGCTCACCGCCGCGCGGCGAGCCATTGTTCGACCACGCGGATCGCCGCCTCGCGGGCGCCCTCGTGGGTGATCGCCTCCAGGGCCTCGCCCAGGAAGGCCTGGACCATCAGCCCCTCCGCCTCGACCCGCGGCAGGCCGCGCGCCATGAGGTAGAAGAGCAGGTCGTCGTCGAGCGCCCCGCAGGTGGCGCCGTGGCCGCAGGCCACGTCGTCCGCGAAGATCTCCAGTTCCGGCTTGTTCATCATCTGCCCCTCGTCCGAGAGGAGGAGGCAGTCGGACTTCATCTTGCCGTCGGTCTTCTGGGCGATCTGCTCGACGATGATCTTGCCCTGGAACACGCCGGTGGCGTCGCCGCCGATCACGGTCTTGAACTGCTCGCGGCTGGTTCCGCCGGGGGCGGCGTGGTCGGCGAGCAGCGTCGAGTCGCCGAGTTGCCCGTTGCCGAGCATCGTCGCCCCGTTGACCTGGGCGGTGGCGTCCTCGCCCGCGAAGAGCAGGTAGATCTGGTGGCGCGAGAAGACCGCGCCCGCCGCCACGTTGACGGTCTCGAGGTGGGACTTCGCCCCGAGCTTCACCGAGATCGTCGACAGCGCGACCGCCTCACGGCCCTCGCGGTTGAGGCGGGTGTGGCGCAGGGTGGCGCCGTCCCCGATCACCGCGTCGAGGGCATCGTTGGGCTGGTACGAGACGCCGTCCGGCCCCTCGTGGCTCTCGAAGACCGTGAACTCGGCCCCCTCCTCCAGCACCACAAGGAGGCGGGTGGCGGTGGAGAACGCCTCGGAGCCGGTGCCGACGAAGCGCAGGTGCAGGGGCCTGTCGACCTTGACGCCGGCAGCGACCCGGATCAGCGCGCCATCCGCCATGAAGGCGGTGTTGAGCTGGTAGATCGGATTCTCGCGGGCCTGGGCGACGGGCGTGAAGCGCTCGGTCAAGGCATGGCCCCGGGTCAGCGCCTCCGCGAGCGTCACGAGTTCGACGCCGTCCGGCATCGCGCCGAGATCCGAGAGGGCCGGCACGAGGTGGCCGTTGACGAAGGTGAGCCGCGCCGCCTCGACGGTGGCGAAACCCTCCGCCTTCATTACGGCGTTGCGGGCCGCCTCCGGCGTCGGCGCCTCGGCGGGCGGGGCCGCCTCGCGCAGAGCCGCCCGCAGGTCGGAGTACTTGAAGGCCTCGACGCGGCGGTGGGGCAGACCCGCCGCCTCGAAAAAGCGGAACGCCTCCTCGCGGGCGATGGCGGAGCCCGGCAGCTTCATGCGCCGGACCTCGAACAGCTTCGACAGGCCGGTCTCGGCCGCCGTGCGCAGGGTGGTGATCTCGGCCATGGTCACGCGGCCTCGGCGCTGCGGTACTCGGCGTAGCCGCTCGCCTCGAGTTCGAGGGCGAGCTCCTTGCCGCCCGACTTCACCACCCGGCCCTGCGACATGACGTGCACGGTGTCGGGCACGATGTGGTTGAGGAGCCGCTGGTAGTGGGTGATGACGAGGAAGCTGCGCTTGGGGTCGCGCAGGGCGTTGACGCCCTCCGACACGATGCGCAGGGCGTCGATGTCGAGGCCCGAATCGGTCTCGTCGAGGACGCAGAAGCGCGGCTCCAGCAGCGCCATCTGCAGGATCTCCATGCGCTTCTTCTCGCCGCCGGAGAAGCCGACGTTGAGGGCGCGCTTGAGCATGTCGCGGTTGATCTCGAGCTTGTCGGCGGCGCCGAAGACGCGGCGCATGAAGTCCGGCGTCGACAGTTCCTCCTCGCCGCGGGCCTTGCGCTGGGCGTTCAGGGCCGCCTTCAGGAAGGTCATGGTGGCGACGCCCGGGATCTCCAGCGGGTACTGGAAGGCCAGGAACACGCCGGCCGCCGCGCGCTCGTCGGGCGCCAGTTCCAGGATGTTCTCGCCGTCGAGCAGCACCTCGCCCTCCAGCACCTCGTAGTCGCCCTTGCCGGCGATCACGTAGGAGAGGGTCGACTTGCCCGAGCCGTTCGGGCCCATGATGGCGGCGACCTCGCCGTCCTTCACGGTCAGGTCGAGGCCGTTGAGGATGCGCTTGTCCTCGATCTGCACGACCAGGTTCTTGATTTCGAGCATGGTTCAGTGTCCGAAAAATTTCGAGAAGTTGGTCAAGAGGGCGGCCAAGCCGCCCGCGACGCTGAGCACGCCAATCAGGATGCTCGCGACGATCTTCGTCACCCGGTTGATCAGGGCCTCTTCGAAAGCCTTCAGCTCGGCGCGCAGCTGCGCGAACTCGTGCCGAAGCTCCTCCCGCGATGCGACATCCGCCAGGATCAGGTCCCGCGCGACTTCGGCATGAGCCTCGGCGTGGACCTGATCGATCCCGGCGTCGCGCAGGCGGCGGGTCACGATCAGCGTGTCGAGAATGAGCGGCATCAGATCACGCCGAGCGCTCTGAAGCGGTCGACATTATTCTGCACGGCTTCGATCGACCGGCCGAGCCACTGCCCGGCCAGTTCCTGCAGATCCTCATCCGCCGGCAGATCCTGGAACGACGGCGTGAGCTTCAGGTGCTCGATGACCGGACTGAAGATCCGGTTCTCGGTGCCATTGGTCGTGCCGAACGTGATGGCCAGCAGCTCCAGGCCACCGCGTCTGAAGCTGATGGTCTGACCCTGCTGCCGCACCGTCACGCCGAAGCCCTCCAAGCGGGACGCGTGACGCTGCATCTCGCCGAAGAAGGCATTCGCACGATCCTCGGCCTTGCGGAAGCGGCGCTGCCGCTCCGTATCGAAGTCCGCGTGCTGATGCGTCGCGCTCTCGAGCGCATCCCAGAATCCGACCATGGCGTTACCCCACGGAGCCTTCGAGGCTGATCGAGATCAGCTTCTGCGCCTCGACGGCGAACTCCATCGGCAATTGCTGCAGCACGTCGCGGACGAAGCCGTTCACGATCAGCGCCCGCGCCTCCTCCTCGCCTAGGCCGCGCTGCTGGCAGTAGAACAGCTGCTCCTCGGAGATCTTGGAGGTGGTCGCTTCGTGCTCGAACACCGCGCTGGCGTTCTTCGACTCGATGTACGGCACCGTGTGCGCGCCGCACTGGTCGCCGATCAGCAGCGAGTCGCAGTTCGTGAAGTTGCGCGCGTTGGTGGCCTTCTTGTGCGCCGAGACGAGGCCGCGATAGGTGTTCTGCGAGCGGCCGGCCGAGATGCCCTTCGAGATGATCCGGCTCGTGGTGTTCTTGCCGAGATGGATCATCTTGGTGCCGGAATCGACCTGCTGCATGCCGTTCGACACCGCGATCGAGTAGAACTCGCCCTGGGAGCCGTCACCGCGCAGGATGCAGGACGGGTACTTCCAGGTGATGGCCGAGCCGGTCTCGACCTGCGTCCACGAGATCTTCGAGTTGGCGCCGCGGCAATCGCCGCGCTTGGTCACGAAGTTGTAGATGCCGCCGCGGCCCTGCGCGTCGCCCGGGTACCAGTTCTGGACCGTCGAGTACTTGATCTCCGCGTCGTCGAGGGCGACCAGCTCGACCACCGCCGCGTGGAGCTGGTTGTCGTCCCGGCGGGGGGCGGTGCAGCCCTCCAGGTACGACACGTAGGCGCCCTTGTCGGCGATGATCAGCGTGCGCTCGAACTGGCCCGTATCGCGCTCGTTGATGCGGAAGTAGGTCGACAGCTCCATCGGGCACCGGACGCCCGGCGGGATGTAGACGAACGAGCCGTCCGAGAACACGGCCGAGTTCAGCGTCGCGAAGTAGTTGTCGGTCACCGGGACCACCGAGCCCAGGTACTTGCGCACCAGGTCGGGGTACTCGCGAATCGCCTCCGAGATCGGCATGAACACGACGCCGGCCTTAGCGAGCTCGGCCTTGAAGGTCGTCGCCACAGAGACGGAATCGAACACCGCGTCGACGGCGACGCGGCGCTCCGGCGCGATGCCCTCCAGGGCCTCGACCTCGCGCAGCGGGATGCCGAGCTTCTCGTAGGTCTTCAGGATCTCAGGATCGATCTCATCGAGCGACTGCGCCGTCTTCCGCTTCGGGGCGGCGTAGTAGTAGATGTCGTTGTAATTGATCTTGTCGTAGGAGACCCGCGCCCATTCCGGCTCCTTCATCGTCAGCCAGCGGCGATAGGCGTCGAGGCGCCATTCCAGCATCCATTCCGGCTCTTCCTTCTTGGCCGAGATGAAGCGGATCACGTCCTCGGAGAGGCCCTTCTCGGACTTCTCCATCTCGATCGTGGTCTCGAACCCGTACTTGTACTGATCGACGTCGATGGCGCGAACGCGATCGACCGTCTCCTGCACTGCAGGCATACCCGTCTCCTACCGCTGACGGCTTCAAGGGCCGCGAGGTGATGACACGGCCGGTGCGGGGCGCGCGCTCACGCGGCCCTCTCCCGACGCTTATATAGGGTGGCGATGAGCCGATCGAAGACCGACAGGAACCGGACGACGTCCGATTCCCGGCTCGACCACCCGAAACTCGCACGCAACGCGCCCGCCGCCAGGGCGGAGGGCACGCCCATCGCGGCGAGAACCGTGGAGCGCCCGACCTTGCCGGAGGCGCAGGCCGACCCCGACGAGACCGCGACTCCGTCGAGGTCGAAGGCGATGAGCGCGGTCGCCGCCTCCAGCCCCGGCACCGCGAAGCAGGTGGTGTTCGGCAGCCGCGGCGCCCCCGCCCCGAAAAAAACCGTCTCCGGCGCCCGGACCCGGAGTCCCGCCTCGAGGGAATCCCGCAGGCCGGCGAGCCGACCCGCCTCCTCGGCGAGGACGCGCCCGGCGATCTCCGCCGCGACGCCCGCCCCGACGATGCCGGGCAGGTTCTCGGTGCCGCCGCGCAGCCGCGCCTCCTGCCCGCCGCCCCGCACCAGCGCCGGATCGAGCGCGACATCCCCGGCGAGGACCAGGGCGCCCACGCCCTTCGGCCCGGCGAACTTGTGCGCGGACAGGGTCAGCGCGTCGAGTCCGGAGCCGGCAAAATCCAGGGGAAGGCGCCCCGCCGCCTGCACGGCGTCGCAGTGGACGAGCGCCGCCCCGTGCCGGCGCGCCAGGGCAACCACCTCCGGGAGCGGCTGGATCACGCCGGTCTCGTTGTTGGCGGCCTGGAGCGAGATCAGGACGCCCCCGCCCGCCAGAGCCGCGAGGCGCGCCTCCAGATGCCCGAGGTCGACGATCCCGTCGGCATCGACCGGCAGCACCTCGGTGGTGTCGGCCGAGAAGCGGTGGCCCGCGAGGATGCACGGATGCTCCGTCGCCCCGACGAGGAGCCGCGACGGCGCCGGGGTGCCGCGGCGGGCGAGCGCGCCCGACAGGACGGCGTTCGCCGCCTCGGTGCCGCCGCTCGCGAACACGACGCGCGCCGGCGCCGCGCCGACGAGCCCGGCCACACGTGCGCGCGCCGTCTCCAGGGCGGCGCGGGCCGCCCTGCCCTCGGCGTGGACCGAGGACGGGTTGCCGGGCAGGTCGAGGAGCGCGCGCGCGACCGCCTCCGCCACCTCGGGCCGCACGGGCGCGGTGGCGTTGTGGTCGAGATAGACGCGGTCCGCTGCCTGCACGTGCCGATTTCCTTTGCACTGCCCCGGGGTTGCCGTGCTAAGGCGCCGGCGAAACACGCGTTCCGCACGCCGCCCGGCGGCTGTCGAGCGGCCCGCGAATGGGCCGGCCACTCTTGTTTAGAACTGTTCTAACTACCTAGAATTGTTCTAAGAGTGCTTGTAGGGGAGCGAAACCCCGAGTCAAGGCTCCGCCTGACGTGCCGCATTCGCGCCGCCCGCATGCCTCGCCCGGTGCGCGGCCCTTCGAGAGGTTGTGCCATGCCCGAGGTCATCTTCGCCGGTCCCGCCGGCCGCCTGGAGGGCCGCTACCAGGCGCCCAAGCAGCGGGGCGCGCCCATCGCCATCATCCTGCACCCGCATCCCCAGTTCGGGGGCACGATGAACAATCAGATCGTGTACAACCTTTTCTACACGTTCGCCAATCGCGGCTTCGCGACCCTGCGCTTCAATTTCCGCGGGGTCGGGCGCAGCCAGGGCTCCTTCGACCACGGGGCCGGCGAACTCTCGGACGCGGCCGCGGCCCTCGACTGGGTGCAGGCGGTGAACCCGGAGGCGCGGGCCTGCTGGATCGCGGGCGTCTCCTTCGGCTCCTGGATCGGCATGCAGCTGCTGATGCGCCGGCCCGAGGTCGAGGGCTTCATCTCGATTGCCGCCATGGCCAACCGCTTCGACTTCAGCTTCCTCGCCCCCTGCCCGTCCTCGGGCCTGTTCGTGCACGGTTCCGAGGACCGGGTTGCCCCGGCCCGCGAGGTCATGCCTGTGATCGAGAAGGTGAAGACCCAGAAGGGCGTCATCATCGAGCACCAGGTGGTCGAGGGCGCCAACCACTTCTTCGACGGCAAGGTCGAGGAACTGAGCCAGGTGGTGGAGACCTATCTGGACAAGCGCCTCGGCAAGCGGGACGAGGCGGCGGCCTGAGACGGTTGAGGATGCACGGCATCCCCAACTTAGGGTTTTATCGGCCGCTTGCCGAATAACTCTCGGTTCGCTACGCACGGAGCGACGCGGCAACGACGCGGCGCGGCGGGGGCGGGCAATGCGCGGAGGGATCGGCGACATCGTCGCGGCGCCTCGGCGGCGGGCGTGATGGCGGCGGACCCGCGCGCGTTGCGGCCGGACGGGATCGCACCGCGGGTCGCGGCCCTCGCTCCCGGGCAGCGCCTCGTCCTCACCGGGATCGGCGGCAAGGGTCTCCGGGAGATCCTGGCCGCGTCTCCCGGGCTCGAACGCAGCGTCCTCTTCCTCGCGCCCCGGCCCGCCCCGAACGCGGATTCCGTCCTGGACCGGATCCTCGACGACCTCGCGTCGCTCGCGCTCACCCTGTGGCCGCACTGGCCGGCCAACGAGGCGCCGCCGGTCTCTGGTCCCTGGCGCAAGGCGGCGGCGAAATGCGCGGCCGCCGGGACGGTGCCCCGCTTCCGGCGCTGCGCCCGCGCCTTCGAACTCACCCAGCTCCTGCGCGTGGTCGACCCCGCCGGCGTCATCCTGGCCGCCGAGATCGACCCCGTGGCGCCGGGACGGGCCGCGCCGGTGATCGCGGCCCTGGAGGGCGGCCTCGCCCACGGCGCGGCCTGCCTCCTGGCCTGTCCGGCCGTTCCCCCGGACCTCCCGCCCTACGACCGCATCCTCTACGGGGCCGAGCCGGTGGCGCCCGCCGCCGAGCCGGTGGAGGCGCGCTTCCTCGCGCCCTCGCGCGCCCACTGGGCCAGTGCCACCGAGCGGCGGCTGGAGGAGGCGCTGCGGCGGGATCCCGAGATCGGCCCCCTGTTCTCGGGCAACGAGACCGTCGACCTCCCGGGCTACGGCGCGCCGCGCGTGGATCTGCTGTGGCGCGCGGGGCGAATCGTGGTGGAACTCGACGGTACGGAACACCGCGGCGCGGCGCGCTTCGCGGAGGACCGCCACCGCGACTACGAGCTGCTGGTCGCCGGCTACCTCGTGCTGCGCCTCACCAACCGCCAGGTCGAGACCGACCTGCAGCGGGCCATCGAGAAGATCCGCGCCGTCGTGCGGTTCCGGCGGTCGCAAGGAGGCTTGAGCGGATGAGCGAGACCCTGACGCCCCAGCGGGCGCTGATCCTGTGGTGCCTGCTCGGCCGGCAGGGCTGGGCCCTGCAGGGAGACGTGAGGCCCGCGGTGAAGAAGCTCGACCGGGAGGCGCTGGTCGCGAAGGGCCTGCTCTCTGCGGAGAAGCACGGGCGCTCCCTGCTGCTGAGCGTGACCGACAAGGGCTGGCACTGGGCGGGCGAGCACCTGCGCGACCCGCTGCCGGAGAGCCATGGCGTGCTGCGGGACTGGCTGGACCTGCTCCATCGCCACCTGGAGACAACGGGCGGGACGCTCGCGGATTTCGTCGGGCTGGCGCCCGAGCCGCCGCCCCCGCCCCTGCCGGAGAAGCAGGCGGCGATCCTCAAGGCCCTCCTCGCCCGGCACGGCTCGGCCCTGCCGCGGGAGATCGGCGTCGCCGTCGCCAAGGCCGACCGGGACGCCCTGGAACGGCGGGGACTGGTCACGGCGGAGAAGGCGGGCCGCTCCGTCCGGCTCACCGTCACCGAGGACGGCCGGCGCTGGGCGAGCGAGCAGCTCGGGTTGTCCCTTCCGGACAGGTCGGAGGCCGCGAGGCCGCCCGACCTCGGCGCCGTGCGCGCGCGCATCCTGGCCGCCTACCTCGCGCTGACCGACGGGCGCCGGTCCGAATCCGTGCGCCTGAGCCGGCTGCGGGCGGAACTCCGCGACCTCGACCGGGCGACGGTGGATGCCGCGCTCGCGGAGATGCTGCGCGAGGACGACAAGGCCCGGTTCCTCCAGTTCACCGATCCGCGCTCCGTCGATGCCGCCGAGCGCGCCGCCGCCTTCAGCCCGGCGGGCGAGCCCTTCCATATCCTGTGGATCGAACCATGACGGATGCCCTCGACGCCCTGCGCCGGGTCGATTTCGACTGGGTGCGCACCCTCGACAGCGTCTGGACCGACACCGGAGAGGAGCCCGGCCCCAACAGCCACCTCGCGGCCGAGATCGCCCGGGACCTCGTCGCCCGCGCCCGCACCTCGGACGACAGGCTGGCGGGCCGCGTCCTCGTCGGGCAGTCGGGGATCGGCAAGACGCATCTCGTCGGCGAGATGCGGCGGGAGATCTGGCGCGCCGGGGGCTGGTTCGTGCTCCTCGACGTGCTCGGGCTCGCCGATTTCTGGCGCAGCACGGCGCTGAGCTACCTCACGGCCCTGCTGCACGAGATGCCGGACGGGCGTCGCCAGTTCGAGGCGGTGCTCGCCGGGATCGCCCGC
The DNA here is from genome assembly GCF_054052225.1 of Methylobacterium sp. JK268. Classification (NCBI taxonomy): domain Bacteria; kingdom Pseudomonadati; phylum Pseudomonadota; class Alphaproteobacteria; order Hyphomicrobiales; family Methylobacteriaceae; genus Methylobacterium; species Methylobacterium sp. JK268. The sequence continues at coordinate 47,965 of NZ_JBSVZN010000034.1, forward strand.
CGCTTCAACGTCGAGACACAGGTCGAGCAGGCCTTCAACACTCCGGAGATCGACGCGCGCCGGATCGTCGATCTCCTGGTGAAGGCACTGATGAAGATCGACATGCCGCGGGCGCTCCAGCACCAGGACGTGTTCCGCGCCCTCTGCCTCCTGCGCGCCAACGATCTCAGCGCCGTGGGCCTCGCCCATGCCTGGCTCCAGGGCCACGAGGCGGACGAGTCGGCGCGACGCGACCTCGGCTTCCTCAGCCCGCCGCCCCCGCCCGCGGACCTCGTGCGCGGCATCTCCTGGGTGATGAGCCTCGCCGGGCCGACCCTCGTCGCGGTGGATCAGATCGACGGTATCGTCAGCCCGGCGACTCTCAGCCTGACCGACGATTTCGAGCCCGGTCCCGACCTCGCCACGCTGCTCGCGTCAGGCCTGCTCGAACTGCACGACATCCGCCACCGCGGGCAGACGGTTGTCACCTGCCTCGTCGATTCCTGGGATCGCATCCAGGAGAAGGGGCTGGCAGCGGCCCGGCAGCGTTTCGGAGCCCCCGTCGCGCTGCAGGTCATGAAGGACCGAACGGCCGCCGCCGCGCTCGTCAGACGGCGGCTGGCACCCGCCTACGCGGAGGCCGGCTACGCGCCGCCCTTTCCGTCCTGGCCGTTTAGTGAGGCGGCGATCACCGCCGCGGCCGAGGCGGGCATTTTGCCGCGAACGCTTCTGATGCGCTGCGACGCCCACCGTCGCCGGTGCCTCGAACAGGGGGAGGTCAGCGTCTGCGACAGCCTGACCACCGAGTTCCAATCTCAGACGAACGGGTTGTCCATCCCTTCCTTCGACCTCGAAGGCGCACGCCGGAAGGTCACGATCACCGGCCTCCTCGACGGCGACGAGGGCGGCCTCGGCCCGTTCCTGCGCGACGCCTTCGACCTCTACGCCCTGCAGGCCGAACCGAGCGAGCAGGTCGAGGTCATCAACAAGGGCGATCCCGACCAGAGGATGCCGCCCCTGCACGGCCGACTGACCTTCATCTTCCACGAGGAGAACGACCGCGAGCGGCACGTCTGCTACCGGGCGCTCACGCACCAGAACGCCATCGCGTTCCAGGCGCGGCTGCGGGCGGCGCTCACGGCCTCGGGCATCTCCACCCGCATCCCCGACCGCGACCTCGTGCTGGTGCGGCGCGGCCCCATCCCGAGCGGCGCCAAGACGAAGACGCTGTTCGACACTTTCACCAAGGCGGGCGGACGCCTGATCGATCCCAGCGACGACGACCTGCGCACGCTGGCGGCCCTGATGGCTTTGCGGGTGCAGGCCCGGGCCGAGAGCCGGCTCGCAGCCTTCGAGGCCTGGCTGCGCCAGGAGCGGATCCTCGACGGGCTCGCCTTCTTCCAGAGGATCGGGCTCGCGGAGCCGGCCGTCGCGGAGGAACCCGCGAAGGCCGAGACGCTGGAGCGAACGCCGGCCGTGATGCCTCCGGTCTCGCCGCCCGACGCGGTGACCGCGCCCCGGCAGGGATCGCTCTTCCCCGCCCGGGAGATGCGTCGCGAAGCGCCCGTCGCCCCGCCGCCCCAGCCTACATCGCCGCCGACCCCGCCCGCCGACGCGATTCCGGTCGGGCACCGCATGACGCCCGAAGCCGAGCCGGTGACGGTCGCGACCCGCCTCCTGCCCCGGCACACGGCCATCATCGCCGGATCGGGCTCGGGCAAGACCGTGCTCCTGCGCCGGATCGTCGAGGAGGCGGCGCTGGCCGGCATCCCGGCGATCGTGATCGACCCCAACAACGACCTGTCGCGGCTCGGCGATCCCTGGCCGGAGCGGCCCGCCGCCTTCACCCCGGAGGATGCCGAGAAGGCGCGCCGCTACGGCCAGCGGGTCGAGGTGGCGGTGTGGACGCCGGGTCTGCGGGCCGGCAACCCGCTGTACCTGCCGGTCATGCCCGATTTCTCGGGGCTGGGCGGAGACCCGGACGAGCGCGAGCAGGCGGTCGAGATGGCGGCCGAGACGCTCGGACCGCTCGCGGGCGCACGGAAGGATCTGCAGCGCGGGGTGCTCGCGGCGGCCCTGCACCTCTTCGCGTCGAAGGGCGGCGGCGATCTCACCGCCTTCACGGCGCTCCTCTCCGACCTGCCCGACGGGGTGAGCCGGATCAGCGACGCGGGCCGGCTCGCCGCCGCCATGGCGGACCACCTGCACGCGGCGGTCGCCACGAACCCGCTGCTGCGCGCGGAGGGCCCGGTGGTCGACCCCGCCCTGCTGTTCTTCGGGACCGACGCGGCGCGCACCCGGATCTCGGTCATCAACCTCTCGGGCCTCGCCTCCGACGCGGCCCGCGAGGATTTCGTCAACCGGCTGCAGATGACCCTGTTCGGCTGGATCAAGCGCAACCCCTCGCCGCGGGGCCTGCTCTACGTGGTGGACGAGGCGCAGAGCTTCCTGCCCGCCGGGCGCCAGGCGCTCAGCCTGTCGAGCGGCATCAAGCTCGCCGCGCAGGGGCGCAAATACGGGCTCGGCCTGATCGTCGCGACGCAGGCGCCGCGGGGGATCCACAACCAGATCGTGTCGAACTGCACCACGCAGTTCCTCGGCCGGCAGGCGAGCCCGGCGACGATCGCGGCGGCGCAGGACATCCTCGCGGCCAAGGGCGGCGGGGTCGGCGACATCGGCAAGCTCGGCGCGGGCGAGTTCTACTTCTCGACCGAAGGGTCGGGCCGGCCGGCGAAGCTGCGCACGCCGCTCTGCCTGAGCCACCACCCGGCCAACCCGCCCACGCCCGAGGAGGTGGTGGCCCGCGCCCGCCAGGCGGCGGCGCGCTCCTGAGCGAGGCGAAGAGGGCCGCGCCGGAACGTTAGCGATCTGGCGCCCCCCTTTTCGGGACGACTGCAGCGAGAGCGGAAGGAGATCCGGAAACCAGATGATGAATCGCCGTGAAGCGGCTCCGAATGCCGGCACCGCGGCGGTCAAGCAGACGCTTCGCGCCTTCTTGTGCTGGTTTCCGGATCTCCTTCCGCCGTCGCTGCAGTCGTCCGGAAAAGGGGTGGTGGGCGTCGAGCGATGGCTTGAACGATGCCATCGCGCCCCCGTCGTCACCCCCGGTCCGGCAGGGTGATCCGGAAGCGCGCCCCGACCGGCGTCGGGTCGAGGCAGAGCGTGCCGCCGTGGAGGCGCATGAGTTCCGCCGCGATGGCGAGGCCGAGCCCGGTGCCGCCCGGCCGCGCCGATCCCTGGAAGGGCGAGAACAGGGCCGCCCGGGCGCGCTCCGGCAAGCCCGGGCCGTTGTCGGCGATCAGGAGCGTCACCACGGCGCCCTCGCGGTGACCCTCCAGCGTCACGCAGGGCGGCGCCCCGCCCACGGTGCCGGCCAGCGCCAGCGCCTGCACGGCGTTGCGCACGAGGTTGATCACCACCCGCGAGAGCTGGTCGGGATCCGCGTCGACCATCAGCCCCTCGGGCGTGCGGTCCTCGACCCGGATCGCCGCCCCGGGCGCCAACCCGGCGAGATCGAGGGCGTCGGCCAGGATCGGCCGCAGGGGCGTGAGCCGCCGCTCCGGCACCCGCTCGCCGGCCCGGCCATAGGCCAGCGTCGCCTCGCAGTAGCGGATCGCCCGGTCCAGGGTCGCCACCAGCCGGGGCGCCACCCGCTGCACGCCCGGATCCGCCGCGGCCTCCAGCCGGTCCCCGAGGAGCTGCGCGGTGGTCAGCAGGTTGCGCAACTCATGATTGATCTTGCTGACCGATAGGCCGAGATCGGCGAGGCGGCGCTTCTGGCGCAGTTCCCCCGCCAGGACGGATTCCATCCGCGCCAGCGCGGTCTCGGCGAGGCCGATCTCGTCGCGGCGCCAGGAGGGCGCGATCAGCCGGGAGGCATCCTCCGGATCGTCGGCGAAGGCCGCGATGTTGCGGGTGAGCCGCAGGACCGGGCGCACGATCGAGACCTGCAGGGCGAGGAAGACGAGGAGCCCGGTGATCCCCGAGATCGCCATCGAGGCGATGAGGATGCGGCCGGAGAAGTCGATCAGCGCCGCGCGCAGGGGCACCGGGTCGATCAGGATCTCGACGAAATCGACCCCGTCCATCCCGTGGCCGACGACGCGGATCGGTCCCTCGCTCGGGTGCAGCAGCGTCTGCCAGGCGCCCGCGATCATGTCGCCCCAGTCGCTGTCGCGCAGGTCGACGGTCTCGCTCACCTCGGAGGGCACCTCCGTCACGGTGATGAGGCGCCGCGCGCCCCCCGCCCGCAGCGCGATGGCCCGCGCGCCCACCCCCATCAGGAGGCGGCGCGCGAGATCGTCCGAGACCTTGGCCTGGGGGGCGGCGTCGAGGACGAGGGCCGCCACCTGCGCGGCCGCGACCCGGTCCGAGAGCCAGGTGCGCCGGTAATTCGCGACGCTCGGAACGTAGATGAGCACCTCGGCGATCAGCACGAACAGGATCGTGAGCAGCAGAAGCCGGCCGGAGAGGCCGAACCGGCTGGCTTCGGCGCCGAGGGCGCCGCGTTCCCGCAAGGCATCGGCGAGACGCACGAGCCGCGATCCTCCCCGGAAAGCCTCGTCTCGGCCGAGGCTGAGCTGCGGTTACGCCCGGGGCGGGCGGTTCACAAGCAGCCGCGACAGTCTAGACCGACTCGACGCCGGTGGATCGGGGTCTCAATCGTCGCAGGGGGCGGGCGCGCCGGCACCCGCCCGTCCGGCGCGCAGGCGCCGCACCAGGATCGGCAGCAGGGCGAGCCCCCCGAGGGCGAGGAGCGTGGCGACGAAGCCCGGCGTCACCACCGAGCGCAGCGAGAGGGCGCGGTCGCAATCCGTGCCCGCGGCGGCGAGGCAGGCCGTGCGGGCATCCTGGTGGGCCGCCACCACGGCGTCGATGCGCGCGCCCGTCGCCGCGTAGATGAAGCCCCCGGGCGAGATGCCGAGCAGCGTCGCCAGGGCGAAGATCCGCAGCCGGACCCCGAACACCGCCGGCCCAAGATTGGTCATCCAGAAGGGGAAGAGCGGCAGAAGCCGCAGGAACAGGATGTACGAGAAGGCGTCGCGGCGGAAGCCGGCGGCGAAGCGCCCGAGGCGCGCGCCCGCGTGCCGCAGCACGAGTTCGCCCGCCGCCGTGCGTCCGATCAGGAAGACCAGCACGGCCCCGGTGGTCGAGGACGAGATCGCCAGCAGCGCGCCGGGCACCGTGCCGAACAGGAACCCGCACAGCATGGTCATGAAGACCGAGACCGGCACCGAGACCACGACGGTGCCGATGTAGAGGAGCGACGTGAGCGCCATCGCGCGCAGGCGGTGCTCCTCGACCAGCGCCACCGCCCAGGTGCGGGAGGCGAGCAGCCGGTCGAGGCTGAACCACTGCGTGGCCCCGCCCACGATCAGCCCGACCGAGAGGAGCGCGAGGGCGACGAGGGGCAGCACGCGCAGCCACCTCCGCCAGGGCGGCCGGGCCACGGCCTCGGGCCCGGCCTCGGGCGCCGGCTCCTGCGGGCGCATGCGGGTCAGGCCGCCTTGCGCAGGCGCAGGATCTTGAAGAAGCCCCCCGGGAAGGTCGGCCGCAGCCCGACGACCGTCACGCCCCGCCGCCCGGCCCAGGCCTCGATGCGCGAGGCCTTGAAGTCGGAACTCCAGCCGATCTTCGAGCAGAGCGGCGCCACGATCTCCTCGACCCGGGCCACCGCCCCGTCCGCCTGCCCGAAATGGTTGGCGAGCACGATCTCGCCGCCCGGCCGCAGCACGCGCAGGAATTCGTCGAGGGCGCCCTCGGGATCCGGCACCAGGGTGATCAGGAACTGCGCCACCACCGCGTCGAAGCTCGCATCCGCGTAGCCGAGGCGGCAGACATCCATCACCTGCAGGCCCTTGACGTGGGAGAGCCCCCGGCGCCGGACCTTGCGGGAGGCGCGCTTGAGCATGTCCTCCGACAGATCGACCCCGTAGAGCTCGCAATCGGCCGGGTAGTAGCCGAGGGACAGGCCCGTGCCGACGCCCGCCTCCAGGATGCGCCGGCCGCTCGTCAGCGCCGCCCGCACGGCGTCGCGGGCGGCGGGCTCGGTCAGCTTGTCGTAGACCACGTCGTAGACCGGCGCCCAGCGCGCATAGGCCTTGCGCATCAAGGCGGTGGTCGGGCCCGCCTCCCGCGGCTCGCTCAGCATCGTTCCTCGTCTCTCCCCTTGGGTGCCGCGGATCGCCGCGCGTCAGGCAGCCTCGCGCTGCGCGGCCTCGACCCGCCGGATGGTGCCGCCCCCGAGCACCCGCGCCCGCGGCCCCTCGTCCGCGTAGATGGCGCAGGCCTGGCCGGGCGAGACGCCGTCCTCCGGCGCCGCTAGGACGACCTCCGCGCAGGCGGCGGCGGCGTTCCAGCGCAGCAGGGCCGCGCGCGGCTCCCGGGTCGAGCGCACGCGCACCGCCACCGGCAGGCCGTCGAGGCCGGGCAGCGGCGCGTCCCCGAGCCAGTTGACCTCCGCGAGCCGGATCACCGCGGTGGCGAGGGCCTCGCGCGGGCCGACCACCACGCGGGCATTCTCGGGATCGAGGCGCACGACGTAGAGGGGCTCGCCGGTCGCGAGCTTGAGGCCGCGGCGCTGGCCCACCGTGAAGCCGATGATGCCCTCGTGCCGGCCGAGCCGGCGGCCATCGAGATGGACGATCTCGCCGGGGCGCACCGCGTCCGGCCGCAGCCGGGCGATCACGTCCTGGTAGCGCCCCTGGGGCACGAAGCAGATGTCCTGGCTGTCGGGCTTGTCGGCCACCGGCAGGCCGAATGCGCGCGCGAGGCGCCTCGTCTCGTCCTTGGGCCGTTCCCCGAGGGGGAAGCGCAGGACGTCGAGCTGCTCGGGCGTCGTCGCGTACAGGAAGTAGCTCTGGTCGCGCGCCGGATCGAGGGCGCGGTAGAGGCCCCGCCCGCCGCCCGGCAGCGCGCGGCTCGCCACGTAGTGGCCGGTCGCGAGCGCGTCGGCGCCGAGGTCGAGGGCGGTGGCCAGGAGATCGCGGAACTTGATCGAGCGGTTGCACTCGACGCAGGGGATCGGCGTCTCGCCGTGGATGTAGCTCTCCGCGAACCGGTCGATGACGGCCTCGCGGAACCGGTCCTCGTAGTCGAGGACGTAGTGGGGGATCCCGAGCACCTCGGCGGCGCGGCGCGCATCGTGGATGTCCTGGCCCGCGCAGCAGGCCCCGCGGCGGTGGGTGGCCGCCCCGTGATCGTAGAGCTGGAGCGTGACGCCGACGACGTCGTAGCCCTCGCGCTTGAGCAGCCCGGCGACGACCGAGGAATCGACCCCGCCCGACATCGCCACCACGACGCGGGTGTCCTGCGGGGCCTTGGGGAGATCGAGCGAGTTCATCGTCCTGCGGGTCGGGCGCTGGCTGGGTCGGGCGCTGGCGGCGGCGCGGCCGCCGGGTCCCGGCATCGGCATCGCGCTCTTCCTATAGTGATGCGCGGCGGGTTCTGCCAGGGCGGGACCGGGCCACCGCCCGGCAAGATCTGCCCGCCGGCCGGCAGGAACCGCCGGGAGGCGGCGCGGCGCGAGCCCCATCGGTCGAAATTCTTTGTTTCAAAGCAGCAACTTACCCGTTCGTCGGGGATGGCCTCGGCCTTGCGACGGGTGTCGCGGACGAGGTGAGCCTGCATGTCGGTGACGCGAACGAGCGATGCGGTTTCGACGACGCGGGAGCCCGTGCGCCGTGCGCCGCAACGCGCTCCGGCCGAGGATCGCGCCTCGTTCCAGATCGATCGCCAGGGCGCCAGCCAAGTCTCCAGCCAAGTCTCCAGCCAAGTCTCGAACCAAGGCTCCAACCAAGTCTCCGCTCGGAACGCGCGCGAGGGCACGGCCGACGCCGCGGCGGCGCAGGCGTCCCGTCGGGATGAGGCCGCCTCGGCGCGCGAGGCGTCGCGCCGCGCGCAGGAGCAGGATCGGACGCAGGAGCGGGCGCAGGACCGTGCCCGGGAGGCGGACCGGCGGACGGAGTCCGACCGCGCGCAGGACGCGGGCCAGCCGCGGGACCCGGCCGGGGACGGCGCTGCGCCCGGTGCCGGAAAGGCCGCCTCGGATCGGGAGGCGGACGGGAAGCCCAAGGGCCCCGGCCGCAAGGACGAGGCCGCGGATCCGAAGAGCGATCCCGGCACGGCCACCCTGCAGCCCCCCTCCGACCCGACGGTCCCGGTCACCCAGGCCGCCCCGACCCCCGCGGCGCAGGCCGGGGCGAGCGCGGTCCAGGACGCCGAGATCGTCACCGCCGCGGCCGGACAGAAGGCGGCCTCGTCCCTCCTCGACGGGCTGGCGGCCGGGGCGGACGAGGGAGCCGAGGCGGCCGTTTCCGACGCGGGCGCCGCCCCGGCTTTCGCGGCGGCCCTGGCGGCGGCCCCGGCGGAGGCCCCCACGGGGCCGGACGCGGCGGGCGCGACGACGGCCCCGGCGCCCACACCCGATCCGACGCCCCCTCCCCCGACGCCGCTCGGCGCCGTTCCGATGACGATCGGCCTGCGCTCGCTCGCCGGGACGAACCGCTTCGAGATCCGCCTCGACCCGGCCGAGCTCGGGCGGGTCGACGTGCGCCTCGACGTGGACCGCGAGCACGGCGCGGTGAAGGCCCATCTCACGGTCGAACGGCCCGAGACCCTGGCGCTGCTCCAGCGCGACGCGGACAGCCTGCAGCAGGCGCTGGCGCAGGCCGGCTTCTCGGGCACGGAGACCGCGCTCAGCTTCTCGCTTCAGGACGGGTCCGGCGGCCAGGGCCAGCCCCAGCGCGACGGTGCCGCCGCCCAGGCCGGGCGGGACGGGCCCGGCGCCCCGCAGCCTCCCCCCGATCCCGACCCGATCCCGCTCGCGCGCCTCTCCGGCGGCGGGCGGCTCGGCCTCGACATCCGCATCTAGCCCTCGCCCGAGACAGCCATGACCACCGGCATCAGCAGCGCGCTCTCCAGCCTCACGGGCACCGGCACCACCGCCTCGGCGACGAGCGACGCCTCGACCATCGCGGGCAACTTCACCCAGTTCCTGACGCTGCTCACCACGCAGCTGCAGAACCAGAACCCCCTCGATCCCCTCGACACGAACCAGTTCACCCAGCAGCTCGTGCAATTCGCCTCGGTCGAGCAGCAGCTCAAGACCAACGACCGTCTCGACTCGATCCTGGCGGCCGACAAGGCCTCGACGGCCGCCTCGGCCTCGGGCCTGGTGGGCAAGACCGTGACGGCGGACGGGACCACCGCCACCCTGTCGGGGGGCAGCGCGACCTGGACGCTCAACGCCGCCCGGGCGGCCACCAAGGCCGTGATCACGATCACCGATTCCAAGGGCAACGTCGTCGCCACCCAGACCAAGGCGCTGACCAGCGGCAGCCAGAGCTTCACCTGGGACGGGCGCGGCTCGACCGGGCTCACCGTCCCGAACGGCACCTACACGCTCAAGGTCCAGGCCACCGACGCCACCGGCCAGACTGTCAGCATCGACACCAAGGTGACCGGGACCATCGCGAGCGTGGACCTCACCGGGTCCGAGCCCGTCCTCAGCATCGGCGGACAGAGCGTCCCGCTGAGTCACGTCCAGGCGATCGGGGCCGCGGCAGGCTCGTGATCCACAGCCCGGAGGGATGCCGGGCGAACGAATCACATCCTAACGAGTCGATTCAAGCAATCTTAAACGCGGCTGGCTAGCCTGAATCGCGACAGGTCAGTCGAGTGTAAGAGCGTATCATGACCGAGCCACACCGCCCGAGGGTGAAGTACGTCATCGGGCCCGACGGAAGTCCGCTGACCATCGCGGACCTGCCACCGAGCAACACCCGCCGCTGGGTGATCCGGCGGAAGGCCGAGGTGGTGGCCGCGGTCCGCGGCGGGCTCCTCAGCCTGGAGGAGGCCTGTCAGCGCTACACGCTGACGACCGAGGAATTCCTGAGCTGGCAGTACTCGATCGAGCAGCACGGCCTCGCCGGCCTGCGCACGACGCGCATCCAGCACTACCGGCAGTGAGCCGGGCGCGGCGCGCCCCGGAGCGTTCGTCCGGGCGCGCCACCCCGTCCACGCCTCAGCCATAGGCGGCGATGGCCCGGGCCTGGCCGGGCTCCGGCACGGCGATGCCGGCCTGCATGTACTCGTTGAGCTTGTTGCGCAGCGTCCGGATCGAGATCCCGAGGATGCGGGCCGCGTGGGTCCGGTTGCCCAGGCAATGGTCCAGGGTGTCGAGGATCAGGTCCTTCTCCACCTCCGCCACGGTGCGCCCGACGAGGCTGCGCGTGACCGCCTCGGCGGTCTGGACCGCCCGGGTGGCGGCGCCGGCCCCGCCGTCGAGGGCCTCCCCCTCCGGCGAGCGGATCGCCTCCGGGCCGATCTCGGCGCCCTGCGCCAGCAGCACCGCCCGGTGGAGCGTGTTCTCCAGTTCCCGCACGTTGCCCCGCCAGGGATTGGCCAGGATCAGGCGACGCGCCTCCGCGGAGAGCGGGCGGGCGGGCAATCCGTTCGCCTCCGCGTATTTGCGGGCGAAGTGCTGGGCGAGTTCCAGGATGTCGGCGGGGCGCTCGCGCAGGGCCGGCAGGCGCAGGTGCACCACGTTGAGGCGGTAGAGCAGGTCCTCGCGGAAGGTGCCCTTGCGGACCTCCTCGGCGAGGTTGCGGTTCGAGGTGGCGAGGACCCGCAGGTCGACGCGCACCGGCTGCGCCCCCCCGACCCGGTCGATCACCCGCTCCTGCAGCGCCCGCAGGAGCTTGGCCTGCAGCCGCACGTCCATCTCGGAGATCTCGTCGAGGAGGAGCGTGCCGCCGGACGCCTCCTCGAACTTGCCGATGCGCCGCGCCACCGCGCCGGTGAAGGCACCCTTCTCGTGGCCGAACAGCTCGGATTCGAGCAGCGCGTCGGGGATCGCCGCGCAGTTGACGCTCACGAAGGGCTTGGCCGACCGGGTGGACTTGGCGTGGACGTGGCGGGCGAGCACCTCCTTGCCGGTGCCGCTCTCGCCGCTGATCAGCACCGAGGCGTCGGAGCGCGCCACCTGCTCGGCGAGCTTGACCACCCGCTCCATGGCGGGGTCGCGCCAGACGAAGGCGCGGGCATCCGTCGCCACCGCCTCCAGCACGGCGGCGATCAGCTCCGGGTCCGGCGGCAGCGGGATGTACTCCTTCGCCCCCGCCCGGATCGCCGCCACGGCGGCCTTGGCGTCCGAGCCGGTGCCGCAGGCGACGACCGGCGTGCGGATCCGCTCCTCCGCGAGGGCGTCGACGAAGGCGCGGATCGCCAGGCCGACATCGATCATCACGAGGTCCGCGCCCTTGGCGCGCAGCACCGTGAGGCCCTGCTCGATCCCGTCCGCCTGCGTGACGGCGGCGCCGCGGCTCATGGCGATCTTCGAGGCGGTGACGAGTTCGCCGTTCAGGCGGCCGATGATGAGAAGGCGCATCGCGGGCTCTCCGCTTGATCTCGGGGGACGGGTGGGGCCGGGACTCAGCCGTCGCCCTTGACGATCTCGGTCATGGTGACGCCGAGGCGCTCCTCGACCAGGACGACCTCGCCGCGGGCGACGAGGCGGTTGTTCACGAAGATGTCGATCGCCTCGCCGACCTTGCGGTCGAGTTCGAGCACGGTGCCGGGGCCGAGCCGCAGCAGGTCGCCGATCGGCATCCGCGAGGCGCCGAGCACCGCCGAGACCAGGACCGGCACGTCGAAGACCTGCTCCAGGTCGGAGGCGCTGCGGGGCGTGGGCGGACCGTCGCGCAGAGAGGCGTCGCCGTTCTGGTCGAAGGCGAGGTCCGCTTCGCTGAGCTGGGGCAGGCCGAGGTCGTCGTCGGGAATCATCGGGGTCCTTCCGGGCGATCAGGCGGGGTCGAGGGCGGCGCGCAGGGCGGCCTCGATGGCGGCGCGATCGCGCACGACGCCCCCGTCGGCCCATTCCATGCGGGCGTCGCCCGGCGGCAGGTCGGGATCGCCGAGCACGATCAGCCGCCCCTCGTAGCCGCGCTCGCGGGCGAGGGGCTTGAGGGCGGCCTCGGTCTCCTCGACGAGGGCGTCGTTCACCCGAACGGCGAGGTGGGGCACGCCGCGCAGGTGCTGGAGCACCGCGCGGGCGGTCTCCAGGATCGCCGCGACCGGGTGCGCATCGAGGGCGTCGCCCGCGAGCTTGCGGCCGAGCGCCAGGGCGAAGTCGAGGGCCTGGGCCTCGCGCGCGGCGTCGCGGGCATCGGCCGCGGCGAGCTGGCCCGCGGCGGCGGCGGCGAGGCGGTTCATCGCGTCGGCGAGGCGGGCGCGGACCTGGGCCTCGGCCTGGGCGAGGCCCTCCTGCAGGCCGGCCGCCCGGGCGGCGTGGAGCTTGAGGTCGAGCTCCGCCTCCGCGCGGGCCCGCGCCTGCGCCTCGTCGCGGGCGCGCGCCTCGGCGGCCGCGCGGTCGGCCTCCTCGCGGGCCCGCGCCTGGCTGCCGCCGGGCACCCGGAAGTCGTTGTCGAACAGGAAGCGGCGGGGGGCGCTCATCAGTAGACCAGCTCCTCCTCGGCGCTGTTCTTGGCGATCATGATCTCGCCCTTCTCGGCCAGTTCCTTCGCCATCTCGGTGATCTTGGCCTGGGCCTCGTCGACCTCCTTGAGGCGGATCGGGCCGAGCGAGGTCATCTCGTCCTGGAGGTTCTTGGCGGCGCGGGTCGACATGTTGCTGAAGAAGAAGGCGCGCACCGGCTCGGAGGCGCCCTTGAGCGCGCGGCCGAGCACGTCGCGGTCGATGCCGCGCATGAGCGTCTGCACGCTGCCGGCGTCGAGCTTGAGCAGGTCCTCGAAGGTGAACATGAGCTGGCGGATCTTCTTCGCCGCGCCCCGGTTGGCCTGGTCGAGCGCGGTGAGGAAGCGGGCCTCGGTCTGGCGGTCGAAGGCGTTGAACACGTCCGCCATCAGCTCGTGGGCGTCGCGGCGGGTGGTCTGGGCGATGGTCGAGACGAACTCGCTGCGCAGCGTCTCCTCGATGTGGCGCAGGGCCTCCTTCTGCACCGTCTCCATGCGCAGCATGCGGTTGAGGACGTCGATGGCGAAGTCCTCGGGCAGGATGGTGAGCACCCGGGCGGCGTAGTCCGAGCGCACCCGCGACAGGATCACCGCCACGGTCTGCGGGTACTCGTTGCGCAGGAAGGAGGCCAGGATCTCCGGGTCGATCTGGGTCAGGCTGCTCCAGACCCGGCGGGCCGAGGCGCCCTTCACCTCGGCCATGATCACCGAGACCTGCTCGGGCGGGAAGATCTTGAGGAGCAGGGCCTCGGTGCGCTCGTAGTTCGAGCTGACGCCGCCGCTCGCCGAGAGCTTGGAGACGAATTCCACGATCAGCTGCTCGACGGTCTCGACCTCGAGCGAGCCGAGCTGGACCATGGCGTGCGAGACCTTCTTGACCTCGTCCTCCTCCAGGAGCCGCCAGATCGGCGCGCCCGCCTCCTCGCCGAGCAGCAGCAGCAGGGCGGCCGCGCGCTGCGGGCCGGCCAGTTCCGCGAGCTGCGGCGCCGCCGCCAGGGCGTCGGAGAGGAGGGGCTTGGGGGAGGCGGCCATGGGGTCGTCCGGGATCCTCGTGCGGTCGTCTCAGCGGTCGTTGATCCAGCCGCGCAGCACCTCGGCGGTCTCGATCGGGTTCTGGCGCACGATGTCGGCCACGCGGGCGATCGTGTCGGCGTGGATCTTGCCGTTGACCTTGGCGTGCTCGACGAGCTGGCGGGTCGGGCTCTCGGCCGCCGGCGCCTCGATCGCCGCCTCGCCCGCCCCGGGCAGGGCCGCGACGCCGGCGAGCGCGAGGTCGGGGGACACCTCGACGGGGATGACCCGGCGGATCAGCGGCCGCAGCACGGCGAGCACCACCACCAGCGTCAGCAGCGCCAGCACGGACAGTTCCACGAGGCGCAGCACGTCCTCCTTGGTCGGATGCATCAGCGAGGCCAGCAGGCCGTCCTCGGGCAGGTCCGCCGGGGGGGCTGCGGTCTCGGCGAAGCGCAGGTTGGCGACCTCGACCTGATCGCCCCGCCCCTTGTCGTAGCCCACCGCCGTGCGCACGAGGGCAGTGATGCGGTCGAGCTCGGCCTGCGGGCGCGGCACGTAGACGGGCCTGCCGTCCGGCCCCGGCGCGTAGGTGCCGTCGATCACCACCGCCACCGAGAGGCGCTTGACCCGCCCGCCCTCGTTCACCTCGGTCCGGGTCGTGCGCGAGATCTCGTAGTTCGTGGTCTCCTCGTTCTTGTTCGAGGCCTCGCGGGTGCCCGATTGCTGGGTGTTCTCCTTGGCGCCCGGCAGCTCGTTGCCGACGCTGACGCCGGTCTCGCCCGCCCCCTGCGAGTTCGAGGCCTCCGAGCGGGTCTGGCTCGAGCGCACGACGCGGCTCTCGGGATCGTAGGTCTCGGAGCGGCTCTCGACCCGGGCCGCGTCGAGTTCGGCCGCGACCTGGACCCGGGCGCGCCCCGCCCCGACGATGCCGGCGACGATGCCCTCGACCTGGGCGCGCAGGCGCTGCTCCAGGGCGGCCTGGCGCTCGTCGAGACCGAGCGCCGCCTGCGCCTCGTCCTGGCCGGCGCCGTCCGCCAGCAGCCGCCCGCGCTCGTCCACGATCGAGATCCGGTCCGGCTTCAGGCCCTCCACCGAGGAGGCCACGAGGTGGCGCACCGCCCGCACCTGCCCGGCATCGAGGTCGCCCGCGATCTTCAGCACGATGGCGGCGCTCGGCGATTCGCGGTCGCGGTTGAACAGCCGCTTCTCCGGAATCACGAGGTGGACCCGCGCCGCCTGCACCCGGCCGATCGCCCGGATCGAGCGGGCAAGCTCGCCCTCCAGCGCCCGCAGGTGGTTCACGTTCTGGACGAAGCTCGTGGAGGAGAAGGCGTCGCCCTTGTCGAAGATCTCGTAGCCGACCCCGCCGGCGCTCGGCAGGCCCTTGCCGGCGAAGTCCATCCGCAGGCGCGCGAGGTCGGGACGGGGGGCGAGGATCGTCTGCCCCATGTCGCCGCGCGTCTCGTAGCGCACGCCGCGGGCCTCCAGGTCGCGGATCACCGCGGAGGCGTCCTGCACCGAGAGGTCGGCGTAGAGCACACCCATCTCGGGGCGCGAGACGCGCAGGATCACGAAGGCGAAGAAGCCGATCAGGGCGAGCGTCACCGCCGCCATCGCGGCAAGCCGCGCCGGCCCCAGCTTCGCCATCAGATCGAGAACCGGCTTCACGACGCCTGCGACCCGCACCCGGGGCCCGACCGGCCCCTCGGCAAAAATTGCCGAGGCATGGTTATTGGTCGGTTAACAGACCCCGAAACGGGCGATGCCGGGCGCTCGGGCGCGGTGCGACTCCGTCGCAGCGACTAACGCGCGGTTGCCGGAATACCGAGAATACAATGTTCGACCTGCAGCGGGACGGCAGATCTCGGGAGA
This sequence comes from Methylobacterium sp. JK268, assembly GCF_054052225.1. NCBI lineage: Bacteria > Pseudomonadati > Pseudomonadota > Alphaproteobacteria > Hyphomicrobiales > Methylobacteriaceae > Methylobacterium > Methylobacterium sp. JK268. The sequence continues at coordinate 63,303 of NZ_JBSVZN010000034.1, forward strand.
ACACGCCGGCACCCGAGGCTGTCATGACCTGAGCGCGGGAGATTTTATCCTGGCTCCTGACGGACGATCGCCGGGATCACGAGGAATCGGCGTGCTGGGGTGTGCGTGGGGCCGGTCTTGCGGCACCCCGCTTCGGCCGCTTCGGGGCAGCCCTCGACTGGAGGAGGCGACCCGGATTGCTTGGCGGCCGTCGCGCGACGCCCAAAGCCCGTGCGGCGATCGCTCAACGGTGCCGCCTCGAACGCCCCCGCCGCGCGCTCCGGGTGCCGCGCAGCAGGGGCCGGGCCCGACGCGCAAGGCCCGCCTCCCTCGCGGGAGACGGGTCATCGCTGGACCGAAGGAAGGGCCGGTTGGCGGTCCTCAGCAGACCGGGACGCGGCGCCAGCCGATCTGGTAGCCGTTCTCGTCGAAGACCGGGCGGCGCTCGGTGCCGCAGCCGCCGTAGCCGTATCCGTAGGCCGGCTCGCCGTAGGCCGGGACGTAGGCCGGGCGGGCCTGGGAGGCGATGGCGCCGGCCGCGACGCCGAGCACGCCGGCCGCGACGGCGGCGCCGCGCCAGCCGGCCTGGGCCGACGAGGTGGTGGAGGCCGTGGCGCTGGCCAGCGTGAGGGCGGCGACGGCGGCGGTCAGGGTCTTCTTGAGCATGGCACGGTCTCCCGGAGTGAAGAGGCGGTGCTGATCGGGGCGCCGCCGGCTGTTTCCCGTCGCGGCCTCTGCGCCGCCGACGGGTTCTTCACTACGGCAGCCCGGACCCGGCGACGGTGCGGGCCCGCACGCGCTCACGGACCGGGCGAACGATCGGGCGGGAGGCGGGTTGGTCGGAGGAGAGACCCAGCGGAGAGGCCCATGACCCGACCGACCACTCCCTCGTCCGACCCGCGGCCCACCGATGCCGGCGAGACGGGCCGGTCGCTCGCGGACCGGGCCGCCGAGGCGGCGCCGGGTCCGCGCCGGCCCGACGAGAACCTCGCGGAGCGCCAGGACAAGCTTCTCGACGAGGCCTTGGAGGAGACCTTCCCGGCGAGCGACCCGATCGCGCCGAAGCGCATCACCAAGTAGCCCGTGGACGCCGATGAGCCGGCGCCGTCGCGGACGCCCGTCGATGGCGGCGGGGCCGTCGATGTCACACGCGGCGATCCGACCTCGTCATCCGGGGGCGGCCTGCGTCCGCGCTCCTCCCTCTCGCGCCCGGATCGCCTTCCCGATGAACACGCTGCTCGTCGCCCTCCTCACGGCCTACGCGGCCTTCGCGCTCGTCAAACCCGTCTTCCTCTTCGCCCTCCGGTACGACCGGCGCCGGATCATGCTCGACCGGAGCTACGCGGGCCGCGCCCGCGCGACCGCCCGGTCCGACGTCGCGCTGATCGGCCTCTGCCTGGTCCTGGTCGCCCTGCTGATGCTCCGCGGCGCCGAACCCGTGAGCTTCCTCACGGGGCTCCTGGTCGGCATGACGCTGATCCAGGTCTACTTCCACCGCTACTCGGTTCCGCTGACCGAGCGCGAGGCGCCCCCGCCGCCCGTCTCCCCGATCAAGACCCTGTCCTACGCCATCCAGGCCGCGCCGGGCCGGGCCTGGATCGAACTCGCCCTCATCGCCGCCCTGGTGGTCTGGTCCCTGGTGGGCATGCTCGCGTGACCCCGGGCGGCGCACCTCCTCGATGGGCTCCGGCGGCGGAGCGGCCCGTTCACAAAACTTCACATGCGCCGACGAGACGCGAAACGCGGCGGCGTCATGATCCGGCCCGATCGATGCCGAGGGCATCGCGGGAGACACCACCATGACCGACGCGAGCACGACCGGACCGACCTCCGAGAGCGCGCGGCCCGCCGCGGCACCGCGGCGGCGCCTCCTGCGCCCGGCCCTGCTGGGCCTCGGGATCCTCGTCGGCGCGGGGACGGCGGGGTTCGCGCTCGCCACCACCGCCCCGTTCCAGGGCGGGCCGTTCGGCTGGGATCCGGGGCGGAGGCTCGCCGGGCTCCAGTTCATGACGCGGCGCGCCCTCGACGCCGTCGGCGCGACCTCCGACCAGGAGAACCGCATCCACGACACCATCGCGTCGGCCGCGGCCGCGCTCGCCAAGGAAGGCGCCCCGGCCACCGAGATGCGGGAGAAGCTCGTCGCACTCCTGAAGGCCCCGACGCTGGACCGCGCGGCGGTCGAGGCGCTGCGGGCCGACATGGTCCGCAGCCTCGACGCCCGCTCCAAGATCGTCGCGGGCGCCCTGGTCGACGCCGCCGGTCAGCTCAGTGCGGAGCAGCGCACGAAGCTCGCCGAGCGCGTCACGACAGAGATGGAGCAGCGGCGCGCCTCCGGTCTCTGGCGGCGCCCCTGGTTCATGGACGAGCGGCGGCCCGACCGGGCGCCGGGCGGCGGGGCGGACGCGGGGCCCGACCGGAACTGAACCGGCATCCCCATCACCGAGGCGGATCTGCACGACCATCGTCCGCTGAAGGGGATACCGGTTCAGCGTAGACCACGCGGCACCGTCGAACACCTCGCGCAGCGCCCGATTGCAGCGCGAGCGGGCGCTGCGCGAGGACAGGGTGCAGGAGACCGCGATGACCGAACGACTGCTCATGGTCGACGACGACCGGCGCCTCGCCGCGATGGTGTCGGACTACCTGTCGGGCGAGGGCTACGCGGTCTCCCTGCGCTTCACGGCCCGCGAGGGCCACGAGGCCGTCCGGCGCGAGCGGTTCGACGCGGTGATCCTCGACGTGATGCTGCCCGACCTCGACGGGTTCGAGCTCTGCCGGCAATTGCGCACGCAGTCCGGCGTGCCGATCCTGATGCTGACCGCCAAGGGCGAGGATACCGACCGCATCATCGGCCTGGAGATCGGCGCCGACGATTACCTGCCGAAACCGTTCAACCCGCGTGAGTTGCTGGCGCGGATCCGCGCCCTGCTGCGTCGTCACCGGGCGCCCGACGAGGCCGCGCCCCTCGCGTTCGGACGGCTGCAGATCGATCCGGGCTCGCGCACCGTGCGCGTCGACGGGGAGGAGCGCCGGCTCACCAGCCGCCAGTTCGACCTCCTGCTCGTCCTCGCCAACCATCCGGGGCGGGTGCTGAGCCGCGAGCGCCTGATGGATCTCCTCGGAGGCGACGAGCGGGACGCCTTCGACCGCTCGATCGACGTGCATGTCTCGCGCCTGCGCGCGCTGATCGAGGACGACCCGCGCGCGCCGCGGCGCCTCATCACCATCCGGGGCGCCGGCTACGTCTTCGCCCGCCGACAGGACCACGAGCCGTGAAGTCCCCGCGCCGCCGGCTGTTCTGGAAGATCTACCTGACCCTGCTGGCGGGCCTCTTCGGCTCGGCCTTCGCCATGGCGACCCTGTGGTGGGTCGTCGGCGAGACGCCGACGCGGCGCCTGGAGACGCTGGAGGCCCGGATCGCGACCGAGGCTGCCGCCCTCGCCGGGCCGGTGGCGGAGGCAGAGCCGGCTCTGCGGCGCCTCGGGGCCGCCTTCGGGGCCGACGTAGCCCTGTACGCGCGCGGCGGCGCCCTGCTGGCCGCCTGGGGCACCCACGCCATCCTCCTCGGCGACGAGGCCGGCGGTCCCCGGATGCGCTGGGTCCTGCGCACCGCGCTGCCGGACGGGCGGACGCTGCTCGTGAGCGCCCATCCCTCCCCGGGCACCCGCGTCGCGCGGATCGCGGTCCTGGCCCTGATGGTCGCCGCCTTCGTCGGGCTCGCCGCCCTGCCGGTGACGGCGCGACTGACCCGGCGGCTCGAACGGCTGCGCTCCGGCCTCGCGCGCTGGGGCGAGGGCGACCTGCGCGTCCGCGTCGACGAGCGCGGCGGGGACGAGGTCGCCGCGCTCGCGCGCACGTTCAACGTGGCCGCGGGGCAGGTCGACGCCCTGCTCGACGCGCAGCGGACGCTCCTGGCCAATGCCAGCCACGAATTGCGCTCGCCGCTGGCCCGCCTCCGCCTCGCCGTCGACCTCTGGTCCGACCGCCCGGACGGACCGGCCCGCGCCGAGATCATCCGCAACCTGGCCGAGCTCGACGCGCTGGTCGAGGAGATCCTGCTGTCGAGCCGGCTCGATCACCGGGGGACCGGCGGCGAGCACCGGGAGAGCGTCGACCTCCTCGCCCTCGCGGCGGAGGAGGCGGCGCGCATCGGTGCGGAGGTGGAGGGCGCGCCGGTCACGGTGTCCGGCGATCCCGCCCTCCTGCGCCGCCTGATGCGCAACCTCCTGGAGAACGGCGTGGTCCACGGTGCGCCGCCCGTCCGCATCCGGGCGGAGCCGACCGGGGCCTCGGCGCGCATCGTGGTGAGCGATGGCGGCCCCGGGATCCCGCCCGAGGAACGCCAGCGCGTGTTCGCGCCCTTCTACCGCCCGCGGGGGCGCGACGAGCGGGCGGGCGGATGGGGCCTCGGGCTCGCCCTCGTCCGGCAGATCGCGGAGCGGCACGGCGGGTCGGTCCGCTGCGAGGGCTCGGACCGCGGCGGCAACCGGTTCGTCGTCGAGATCCGGCGCGATCCCTGACGGAGGCGCGCGGGAGCCGGTCGGCCTAGAGTCAAAATCTAATCAGCTTGACCATGCGAGGGACTGCTTTCGACCCTGAGCGGTCCTTCGCGGTTGATGCCAGGAATGTCCGGTTGCGAGGGTTTTTCGGACATTTGATTACGTAAAGGTTTCCTGACATCCGAGGGCGAGTGGCGCTGTCGCGTCAGGTGTGTCAACCAATGTGTGTTTTCGAAGTGTCAGGAGAACGGTCGTTTTGTTGACATAAAAGTCCGCGATCGCCGGCACGGGCTCCGTAGCAAAGGTGGCGGACAGCGTTATTGGCGCCGTTCAATACGAGGCAGTGATCTGATCTGCGCCGGTTCAGGAGCGTGCGTTATGGCTGCCGCCGAGCGCGCCAATTCCTCGGACGGGCGCGGCCAGGGGAGCAGGCATTGCCGGATCAGGCTGACGAGCATGGCTTCGTAGCGCTCGTCCGGGTACTCGCGATAGTAGACCTCGAGGATCCCGGCCGTGTCGCCGAAGCTCATCGGCAACTCGACTGAGGACAGTGAACACTCGCAGCCTCGCTGGCGCGTTGCTCGGCACTCCGCCGTGAGGTCGCTGGCTTGGGTGCTCATCGCCGAAGCGAAAAGCGTCATCATCACCGCAGCACCTCTCATGTCGCACTGCTCCGGGCGGTGCGGACGCGAGCGGCCCGGGCACGTAGCGCAAAGGTGCTCTTGAGCACGAGCGGCAGGCTGAGAACCGGGATCACGCAGGCGGCGATATAGGCTTCGCTCGGGGCGGCGAGTGTCGTCCCGGCTGCCGCCCAGGCGAGCGTCACATTCCGGTTGCCGCTCACGAGCCCGACCGTGAGCGCGTCCCGCCCGCCCCAGGGTGCAAACAGCGCGGAAGCGGCAGCTCCCACACCAAGATTGACTGCCACGGCCGCTGCCACATAGGCGGCGAACTCCTGCGGTGAAGCGGCGAGTTGCGTGCGCACCCCGTGCGTGACCGCGAGACCGACGATCATGAGGCCGATCACTGCCACCCCAGCGGCTGCCACGGCACTGGGTAGAACATCAGCGAGATGTGCACGCCAACGGCGAGTCAGGGCGGACAGGAGTGCTGCCGCTCCGACGATGAGGAGCAGGCGCAACGCGAGCCGCCCCACGTCGAGCGAAACCTCGGCTCCAAGCAGGGCTGCCAGGAGCGGCATCAGGGCGGGTGCGGCGGCCGTGAGCAGGATCGAGGCGGTCAGGGCAAGGCGTGGGCTCAGGCCGAGCATGGTCGCGAGCGCCGCCGCGCTGCCGACTGGCGGCGCCACGACCGACAGGACCACGCCCGAGTACAAGGCTGGATCGAGGTGGAGGGGCACGAGAAGCGTGACGATGAGGAGCGGTACGCCCAGTCCGATCCAAGCGAGTGCAAGGATCAGACGTGAGCGGCTCAAGCCCTTCTCTGGTGGCGAGAGGGTTGCCGTAAGGAACGAGCCGAGCGTGAGAAGGAAAGCAGAGATAGAAAGTAGATCGTGAGCATAGCTCGCCAGATCACTCGAAACGGCACCGGCCGCTAGGGCCAGAACGAGCAGCAGAGGTCCGTGCCGTCCCAAAGCTGACAGAGCGACACCGATACTGCTCATGTCTGACCCCATTCGAAGGAATTGCAGATCAAGCTGATGACTGCCGATGCGTGGATGCGCTCAGTAGCAGGTGCGAGAACAACAGATCACAAACACAGCCATTGATCACCTGCGCACTTTAGTCAAACACCTTGCCGTGCATTGCGTCCTCCACCGTTTGGAGGAGGTGCGGCAAGCTGCCTCGCTTCCTGTACAGTAGCGTATGTCAAGCACTCAGAAGACCGCGGGCACAACGCTGCACGTCTGATCTTGGTCAGTTCTGCCAAGTCATAAATCAGGCGGGTGCAGTTGGTGATGCGAAGTGAGCAAACTCAACCGTGGCAGGCATGGCGCGCCACATGCGCATGGATCCAGCCTAGCTATTGTAGGAGTTTGGGGGTAGGCTTCAGTCGCCAAGTAAAATAACGGACATCGCAGATGAACAGCTGTTCACTCATTCGGAAGCGAGCCGGCGTGTCTTGCGTGATGACCATCGTATCACAATGAGAGCAGATCCAGCCTTCTCCGATTTGATCGGCCGTGTGTATGACTGCGCATTGGATGTATCTCGCTGGCCAGGAGTGCTGGAGGAACTGACCGCGATTGTCCGTGGTACAATGGCAGAGATCGCGATCTACAACCCCATCAACAACCAGTCCGAAATTGCTGCTCATTGGGGATGGCCAGATGATCTTCTCAAGCTTGTCCAGGATAATATGCATTTAAACCCAATAGCACCGCTTGGACTTGTTCTTCCGCTTCTCGAGCCCGTCTGCAAAAGCCGCGACGTCTACATGCCAAGTGAGGCATTTCATGCGAGTATATATTGGAAAAAATGCTTTGCCAATCGCGACCATTTCGATTATCTCACTACACCCCTGACACGAAGCACGACACAGTTTGGCTTTTGGGGGGTGTCTGGAGGGCGCGCACGAGGCCCTTTCAGTGATGAGGATATCGAGTTCGCGCGACTAATCTCGCCACATATCCGGCGGGCCGTCACGATCACGGGCATGCTCAAGCACCAGCAGGTCGAGGCCGGCACCCTGCGTGGCGCACTCGATGCGATCTCGGCCGCTGCTGTCATTCTGGCTCCGGGCGGCCGCATCATGTTCCGCAACGCTGCGGCGGAAGCTGAACTTGAGCGAGGCAGCACGGTGCAGGAGCGCCAAGGGCGGCTGACTGGCGCAACACCGGATGGGATACGGCTCGTAGCGAGTGTGACAACATCAAGCGGGAGCCCAGGGCGGGACATGCGCTTGATAGAGACCGAAGGGCGGGTACTCCATGCATCCTGGGTCGCACTGAAAAAGGTGAGCGAGGCAGCTGACGAGCCAATCTTGCTCCTCCTGCGCGAGCCGGAAAAGGAACTGGTCACGCCGCTATCAGCCGCAGCAACTTTGTTTCGTCTCACCCCTACTGAGTTACAAGTATTAGCACAGCTACTCCATGGGCGGACCTTAGCAGAGATCACCAAGATTCTCGGCATCGCGATGTCGACGGTAAAAACCCACCTCAATACTTTGTTTCATAAGACTGATACGGCGCGTCAGGCTGATCTACTGCGTGTGGTACTTGGCCTTGGGTCGCCTTTACAAAAGTAGCCAATGCTTGCGTTAACGTATGTCATCGAGCTGACATTGAGCAGAGACATTGGTTCCACACGTCGCCCTTATGCGAATCAGCGTGAGTGTTGCCATAGCGGCTATCGCAGGTCGCGAAGGGCTGCTGTCGGGTGTCGAGCGGCCATATCGGTGACCGCGGTCGAAGGTCCGGAAGTGGCGCATTCCTGCCCTTGGGGCGTGCATCCGCGAAGGGCAGAAAACCACCCACAGCAGTCCTTCGCACGGTCAAGCTTATTGAGTTTTTGACCCTAGCGCTCCGGCCGCGGCGCGGCGGCCGCCGCCGGATCGCCCCCGCCCCCCGCCCCGAACAGCTTGCGCAGGAAGCCCGGGGCGATGGCCGAGAGCGGGTTGACCGCCACGTTCGGCGCGCTCATCGGCCCCTTGACCGAGAAGTTGATGCCGAACAGCCCCTCGTTGTGGCCGCCGCCCAGGAGCGGGCCGACGATCGGCACCTGCGAGAAGACGTTGTTGAGCCCGTAGAGCGGCACGAAGGTGCCGCGGATATCCGTGGTGTTGCGGCCCGTGTCGAGGGAGCCGTCGAGGGTGAAGCCCATGGCCGGGCCGGAGATCGCCGCGTCCGCGATGTCGATGCGCGTGCCGGTGCGCACGAATTGCGCGGTCAGCCGGTCGAAGCCGACGTCGTTGGCCGGCCGGCGCGGGGTGCGGCCGCGCTCCTCGGGGGGCGGCTCGCCCTGCGCCATGATCCGGCCGAGCGCCGGCTCGTCACGCAGGGTGAAGGAGCGGATCTGCAGCGCGCCCGCCTGCGGCCCCTCGTTCATGGTGCTCTGGAGGGAGAGCCGCCCGCCCTGCATGCGCCGGTAGATGTCGAGGAAGCGCAGCACCGCGCCGGCGTCGCTCGAATCCGCCGTGAGGACGGCCGGCCCGCCCCGCTCGCCCTTCACCACGTCGACCTTGACGGCGGCGCCGCTGAGGCGCCCGCTGATGCGGGCCTGGCGCAGCTCCTCGCCGCGCAGGGAGAGCTTGAGCGTGGCGTTGGTCATCGCCTCGTCGTTGAAGCCGGTGAGAATCGCGAAGGAGAGATCCGCCTCCACGTCCTTGATCGCGTCCTTGCCGCCGCCCTTCCGGGCCGGGCCGGTGAGGGCCTTCAGGAAGGGGCGCGCATCCGCGACCGCGCCCTTCAGCACGACCCGGTAGCCGCCGCCGCCGCGCTCGACCTGGCCGCGCACGTCGTCGCCGGGCGAGAGCTTGAGGGCGGTGAGGTCGGCCCGCTCCAGGCCGCCCTCCGCCGAGACGACGGCGCTGCCCCGCAGCGTCACCCCGCCGGCGTCGAGGACGATGTCCTTCAGGTCCATCCCGGCGCCCGTGTCGGTGAGGGCGAAGCTCAGCTTCCCGGGCTTGCCCGCCGGCTTGCTCCAGCCCGGGAGGAGGCCGTCCACCGCGGCGCGGGAGAGGTCCGCCTCGACCCGCGCGCTGGTCCGGCCCGGCCGGCCCACCGGGACGACGAAGCGGGCCGGAACAGGCCCGGAGAGGGACGGGGCCGAGGGCAGGCCCCGGCGCGCCCTCGCCGCGTCGTCGAGGGTGAGCGTCACCTGCGCCTCGCCGGGCGCCCCGGCCTTGGGCTGGCGCAGGTCGACGGTCATCGGCGCGCCCGACAGCTTGCCGTCGCCCTTCAGCGAGAAGCCGGCGCGGTCATACGCGAGGGCGAAGCGGCCGCCCTCCAGCCGGTCCTTGCCGACGATGCGCTCCACGGCGACGTCCGCCAGCGTGCCGGACATCACCACGGGCAGGTCCGCGATGTCGGGCACCGCGTTGAGGCTCAACGGGAAGTCGATGCGCAGATCGGCCTGCCCGCGCGCGCCGGCCGGATCGATCTCCGTGGTGGTCAGGCCCCGGAAGAGCTTGGCCTGCAGCAGTTCCGCCAGGGCGTCGATCCCGCCCGTGAGGCGCAGGCCGATCTGCGCGCTGACGTCGTGGGGCACCGCGTCCTTGATGACGAAGGACCCGTCCTGGATCGCGAGCGCCCGCCCGTCCGGCATCCGGATCTCGGCGGCGGCATCGCGGATCGTGGTGTTGCGCCCGGTCACGATCCCGCTGACCCGGCCGCGCCCGAGGGGCGGCGCGTCGGGGGAGATCTGCAGGCCGCCATCGACGATCGAGAAGGCGATCTTGACGGCACTGTCGGGCATCGGGTCGCCGCGGGTCGCCGCGGCGAATTCCGCCTGGGTCATGTCGACCGTGATGTCGAGGCCGTCGAGCCGCCCCCCGCGCAGGTTGTCGACGAGGTAGGTCCGGATCGGCGGCGCGATGTGCTCGGGCCAGAGCCGCAGGGCCGTGCGGCCCTCCGCGCGGTCCGACCGGATCCGCAGGGTCAGGCCGCCCTCGTCGGCGCGGGTTCCCACGGTGCCCTCGATGGAGCCCGCGAAGCTCGGCCCCGCGAGGGTGAGGCGGTCGATCGCCACGCCGTCGTCGCGGCCCGCCAGCGCGGCCTCGATCGTGTCGATCCTCACCGGCGGGTCCCCGTCGACGGCCCCGCGCAGCACCGCGTCCTTGGCCGCGAGGCTGGCCGTCCAGGCCGCCTCCGCCCCGTCGCGCCCGGCCACCCACTCGCCGGACAGCCGCACCGCGTTGCCGGCGCCTCGGTAATCGAGGTCGTCGAGCTTGAGGGCACGCCGCGCCTCGTCCCAGCTCGCCTCGACCGCGACGGATTCGATCGTGACCGGGTTGAAGTCCTTCTCCTCGATCAGCAGGGTCCCCTCGCTCGCCCGCACCCCCAGGGTCATCGTGTCGAGGCGCGGGCCGTGCATGGCGACCGCGGCGCGGCCGGACAGCTTGACGTCGCTGGTGAGGGGCAGGCGCGACTGGCCGGAGAGGAGGAGCAGGTCCGTCGCCGGAAGGTCGTCGAGGGTGAGGATGCCGCGCCGGACATCGCCCTCCCCCTGCTCGACGTCGCCGCCGAAGCGCCAGGAGCCGTGCGGCCCGGTGATGCGCATCTCGAACACCCGCGCGTTGCGCGCCGCGTCGCGGCCGAACAGCCCGTCGACGCGCGGGTAGACGGCCCGCTCGACGCCGGCATCGTCCGTGAGGGTCAGGCGGGCATTGGTGAGCCGGGCGCGGTCGAGGTTGCCGACCACGCCGCCGGCATCGAGGGCGAAGCCCAGGATCGACGCCACCGTGGCGGCGATCGGCGAGACGGTGCCGCGGGTCGCCTCCACGCCCGGGGCCGTCGGCGGCGTCGGGTTCGACGGGTCCGCCGAGGCGGCGATCGACCCGTCCCGGTGGACCACCGCGCGCAATTGCAGGTCGCGGAACTCCACCGAGCGGGGCTGGATCGACAGGGTGAGGAGCGAGGACAGGTCGACGGAGACGAGCGCCAGCGGCGCGCGCACCACCGTCACCCCCTGCGGGTTGCGGATCTCGACGCCCGTCGTGCGCAGGGCCAGCGCCCCCTCGCGGTCGATCTCGACGGCGCTGTCGCGCAGCGCGACCTGCCAGCCGGGCCCGAGGCGGTCGGCGATGGCGGCGGCGAGACGCGGCTCCAGCCACGCGAAGCTCACCGGCCCGCTCGACAGGCGCAGATAGGCGAAGCCGCAGGCCAGCCCGAGGCCCAGCGCGAGGACGAGCTTGAGGACCAGCATGCCCCGCAGGCAGCGCTTCAGGGCCGAGGACCGCCGGACGGGGCAGGCCGCCGACGGCGGGGCGGGGCGGGAGGAGGAAACCTGATCCATGCCTGTCGCCGCTGGAGAAGGTGGACGCGGGTGGGACCACGCTGCACCTTCCCGGCTCGTTTCCTCTCGGTTAAGCCTGCCGCCTGCACCCGTCGCATCCGGCGCCCGCTCCGGGCACCGGGCCGCCGGGATGCGGCGCGGCCTCGCGTTCCTTGTCCCGGAGGTCGCCGCGGCGAACCCGGGATCCACGAGGCACACCATCAATCGGCCGAAAGGAAGGCACGATGCCCCTGAATCCCGGAGAACAGGCCCCCGACTTCTCCCTGCCGGCCACGGGCGGCGAGACGATCAGCCTCACCGCCCTGAAGGGCCGCAAAGCGGTGCTGTATTTCTACCCGAAGGACGACACCAGCGGCTGCACGCTGGAGGCGAAATCCTTCAATGACCTTCGGGACGCCTTCGCGGCGAGCGACACGGTTGTGATCGGGGTGTCGCCCGACACGATCGCCAGCCACGACAAGTTCCGCCAGAAATACGATCTCGGCTTCCCGCTCGCCTCGGACGGCGAGAAGGCGATGCTCCAGGCCTACGGCGTCTGGGTCGAGAAGAGCATGTACGGCCGCAAGTACATGGGGGTGGAGCGCACCACCGTGCTGATCGACCGGGAGGGGCGCGTCGCGCAGGTCTGGCCGAAGGTGAAGGTGCCCGGCCACGCCGACGAGGTCCTGGCCGCCGCCAAGGCCCTCTGATCGCGCCGCGAATCGCGGCGGCTTGCGCCTTTCTTAACCTTAATCGGTTCATATCGGGGTGTTTTCCCGGAACGCCCCGATGTTCACACGCCTCCATCGACCCGGTGTGCCGACCCCCGCCGTGCCCTCGCCCGCGGAAGCGGGCGAGTGGGTCATCCGGCGCAGCACCGCGGTGCTCGCCGGTGCGGCCTTCGTCCTCCTCGCCCTCTGGGCCAGCGCCGCCACGTGGTTCATCGTGTTCCACGACGCGGCCCTGGCGCAGTTCATGGCGCAGCAGAGCACGATGCACTACGCCTACGAGGAGCGGGTGAGCGCCCTGCGCGCCCGGCTCGACCGCGTGGCGACCCAGAAGCTCCTGGAGCAGGACAGCGTCGAGACCCGGGTCGCCGAACTGGCGAGCCGGCAGGTGGCGCTGGAGAACCGGCAGGCGATGCTGCTCGGCCTCGGCGAGGCGGGCGGCGAGCCGGTCACCACCGGCGCCCTCCCCGAGCGGGCGGTCCCGCGGCCCGCCCCGCTGCCGTCGCCGGAGAGCCTCGGCCTGCGCAGCGAGGCGGCGGATCCGGCGCCCCTCCCGGCGGCACCCGCGAGCCTGCCGCTGCGCGTGGCGAGCCTCGAAGGCGCCCTCGATGCCGTGGAGGCGCGCCAGAGCTTCGCCCTGGACCGGATCCTGCGGCAGAGCCAGGGCGAGGCCGCCCGCCTGCGCCGGCTCGTGGCCGACCTCGGACTCGATCCGCACCGCTTCGCCGCGAGCCGGACCGCCGGCATCGGCGGACCGCTGGTGCCGGTGGGCGCCGGGGCCTTCGAGACGGCGCTCGCGCAGGCGCAGCGCAGCGTCGGCGAGCGGGACGACCTGCGGCGCATCGTGCGCGGCCTGCCGCTGACGCGGCCGACGCTCGTCAACGCGGGCGTGTCGAGCCCCTACGGCTACCGGGTCGACCCCTTCACCCGGGGCCTCGCCCTCCACACGGGCGTCGACCTGAAGGCGGAGTACGGCGCTCCCGCCCGGGCGGCCGCCGCGGGCCGGGTGGTCAGCGCCGATTACGCGGGCGGCTACGGCAACATGGTGGAGATCGACCACGGCCACGGGCTCTCGACCCGCTACGGCCACCTCTCGGCCTTCGCGGTCTCGCCGGGCCAGACCGTGGAGGCCGGACAGGTGATCGGCCGCGTCGGCTCGACCGGGCGATCCACCGCCCCGCACCTGCACTACGAGACCCGGATCGACGGCGAGCCGGTCGACCCGCAGCGATTCCTGCGGGCGAGCGCGCTCGCCTTCGCGGAGCGCTGAGAGGAGCGGGATTGCGCCCCGCTCCCCGGCCCTCAGTCGATATCCTCGACCGTCTCGGTCGCGCCGTAGACGCGCTGGGCCAGCGACGCCTCGATGAAGGGGTCGATGTCGCCGTCGAGCACGTCGTCCGGGCTCGTCGACTGCGTTCCGGTGCGCAGGTCCTTCACCAGCTGGTAGGGCTGCAGCACGTAGGAGCGGATCTGGTGGCCCCAGCCGATCTCGGTCTTGGAGGCCGCCTCGGCATTCGCCTTCTCCTCCCGCTTCTTCAGCTCCAGCTCGTAGAGCCGCGCCCGCAGCATGTTCCAGGCGGTGGCCCGGTTCTTGTGCTGGGAGCGTTCCTGCTGGCAGGCGACCACGATCCCGGTCGGGAGGTGCGTGATGCGCACGGCCGAATCCGTGGTGTTCACGTGCTGGCCGCCGGCGCCCGAGGAGCGGTAGGTGTCGATCCGGCAGTCCGATTCCTTCACCTCGATGGTGATGCGGTCGTCGACGACCGGGTAGACCCAGACGCTCGCGAAGCTGGTGTGCCGCCGGGCGTTCGAATCGTAGGGCGAGATCCGCACCAGCCGGTGCACGCCGGACTCGGTCTTGAGCCAGCCATAGGCGTTGTGGCCCTTGATGAGGAGCGTGGCGCCCTTGATGCCGGCCTCCTCGCCCTCGGACCACTCGACGATGTCGACCTTGTACTTCCGGCGCTCGGCCCAGCGGGCGTACATGCGCTGGAGCATGTTGGCCCAGTCCTGGCTCTCGGTGCCGCCCGCGCCCGCGTGGACCTCCAGGTAGGTGTCGTTCCCGTCGGCCTCGCCGGCGAGCAGGGTCTCGATCTGGCGGCGCGCGCCCTCGGCCTGCACGGCGCGGATCTGCTCCTCGCCCTCGCGGATGCTGGCCTCGTCGCCCTCGATCTCGCCGAGCTCGATCAGGGTGGCGCCGTCCTCAAGACCCTGCTCCATGCGCCGGATGGCAGCGACCGCCTCCTCCAGCTCGGTCCGCTCGCGCATGACCTTCTGGGCCGCCTCAGGGTCGTTCCAGAGGTCGGGATCCTCCGAGCGGGCGTTCAGCTCCGCGAGGCGCTTGTCGGCAGTGTCCCAGTCAAAGATGCCTCCTCAGCAGTCCGATCGACTGCTTGGCGGCATCCGAGAGTTGTTCGATCTCGGCGCGCATCTGGTGTGTCGGGGTCCGTGCGATGGGGCGCCGTGATAGCGCCCCGGCGGGGCAGTGTAAACGGAGGGCCGGGGGGTCAGGAGGCGGGGCGCAGGCGAACGGCCGAGACGCCGAGACCGAGAGCCCGGAGAACCGCGAGCGTCGCCTCGAGGCTCGGCGTTCCCCCCTCCTCGAGCGAATGCCGGAGCTGCTCGCCGGGCAGGCCGGCCTGCCCCGGCACCTGGGCCAACCCCTTGGCGCGCGCCGCGGTGGCGAGCGCGGCCGCGATGTGGCGTGCGTCGCCCGTCTCGAACGCATCGGAGAGGAACACCGCGATCGCCTCATCCGACTGCAGCATGTCGGCGAGGTCCAAGTCGAGAATCGTCTCAGCCATCATCCTGACTCCAGGCCGCGGCGAGCCCGATCGCCGTCTCAATGTCCCGCGACTGGCTCGCCTTGTCGCCACCGCAGAGCAGGAGAATGATGTCGGTGCCGCGCTGCTGGAAGTAAACCCGGTAGCCCGGCCCGTAGTGGATGCGCAGCTCGCTCACGCCCGAGCCCACGGGCGCGACGTCCCCGGGAAGGCCGCTCGCCAGGCGCAGGAGCCGCGCCGCGACGATGGCCTTGACCTTGGGATCCTTGAGTCGGCGCTCCCACCGGCGAAACGTCTCCGTCTGCTTGAAACGGACCATGCCGGCTTCCGGGCCTCACGCGGCAACAGGTCGGCACTGACGATCAGGCCAGGACACGGCAGCGGCGGGACGGCCCTTCCCCCGTCAGTACAGCCCGCCCGCCTGCGCGGCCCGGTCCGCGTCGGGCGGCGGTGCGCCCGGGACGCCCGGCTGGGCGGTCGGCGGGGCCGAGTAGCTGTCGGGCGGCGCCGTGCCGGGCTTGAAGGCCTCCAGGATGCTCCCCTCCCCGCCCGAGGCGCGGGTGCCGCTCGCGAGGTTGACCCGGATCAGCTTGATGCCCGGCGGCACCCGGAAGGGCGTCGGCGGCTTGTCGGCGAGGGCCGCCTTCAGGAAGTCGCGGGCGATCGGCGCCGCGAGCCCGCCGCCGGTGGCGCGGTCGCCGAGCGAGCGCGGCTTGTCGTAGCCGAGATAGATGCCCACCGCGAGGTCCGGGGAGAAGCCCACGAACCACGCGTCCTTGGCCTCGTTGGTGGTGCCGGTCTTGCCGGCGAGCGGCTTGCCGAGTTCCTTCAGGATGGTCGCGGTGCCGCGCTGGACCACGCCCTCCATGATCGAGACCATCTGGTAGGCGGTGAGCGGGTCGAGCACCTGCTCGGATTCGTCGACCACCTTCGGCTCGTCCTGGCCCGACCATTTCTCGGCGTCGCAGCCGACGCACTTGCGGTTGTCGTGGCGGTAGATCGTCTCGCCGGTGCGGTCCTGGATCCGGTCGATCAGGGTCGGGCGGATGCGCCGGCCGCCGTTGTCGAGCATCGAGTAGGCCGTGACCATGCGCATGACCGTGGTCTCGCCGGCGCCGAGCGACATCGGCAGGACCGGGAGCAGGTCGTCGTAGACGCCGAAGCGGCGGGCGTACTCGGCGATCAGCGGCATGCCGATGTCCTTGGCGAGCCGCACCGTCATCAGGTTCTTCGAGTGCTCGATCCCGTAGCGCAGGGTGTGCGGGCCGCCCGACTTGCCGTCGTAGTTCGAGGGCGTCCAGGCCTCCTGGCCGGGGCCGGCCTCGATGGTGATCGGCGTGTCGAGGACGATCGAGGAGGGCGTGTAGCCATTGTCGAGGGCCGCCGAGTAGACGATCGGCTTGAAGGAGGAGCCGGGCTGGCGCATCGCCTGCGTGGCGCGGTTGAACTCGCTCTCGTCGAAGGAGAAGCCGCCGACCATGGCGTGGACGCGGCCCGTATGCGGGTCCATGGCCACGATGGCACCGGAGATCTCCGGCACCTGCCGCAGCCGGTAGGCGTTGCCGGCGCCGTCCATGCGCTCGACGTAGACGACGTCGCCGGGGCTCAGCGCCGCCGCCACGCTGCGGCCGGTCCAGCGCACGCCGTCGGCACCGATGATCCCGGTCTCGCGGTCCTTCGAGACCTGGCCCGAGGTCTCGCGCTTGGGCTGCAGGCCGATCTGCGCCCGGCCGCCCGCATTGTCGAGCACGACGGCGAGGCGCCAGGGCTGGACGTCGCCGAGGGAGGCCACCTCCGCCACCGCCTGGCCCCAGTCGCGCCCGGCGAGATCGATCCGCGCCTGCGGGCCGCGATAGCCGCGCGCCTGGTCGTAGCGCACGAGCCCGTCCACCAGGGCCTTGCGGGCCTGGGCCTGCATCTTCGGGTCGAGGGTGGTGCGCACCGACAGGCCGCCCTCGTACAGCTTCTTCTCGCCGTAGCGCTCGGCGATCTCGCGGCGCACCTCCTCGGCGAAGTAGTTGGCGTTGGCGGTGTTGGGCGAGATGCTGCGCGGATTGACCCCGAGCGGCAGCTTGCGCTCCGACTCGGCCTCCTCCTTGGTGATGTACCCGTTCTGGGCCATCAGGCCGATGATCTCGTTGCGGCGCGCCAGAGCGGCCTGCGTCTTGCGGAAGGGGTGGTAGTTGTTCGGCCCCTTCGGCAGCGCCGCCAGGTAGGCCGCCTCGTGGATCGTCAGCTCGTGCACCGACTTGCCGAAATAGTCGAGGGCGGCGGCCGCGATGCCGTGCAGGTTGCGGCCCGGCTGCAGCGTGCCGAGGAAGATTTCGTTCAGGTACAGCTCGAGGATCTTGTCCTTCGAGTAGGTCGACTCGATGCGCAGCGCGATCAGCGCCTCGCGGAACTTGCGGTCGAAGGTCTGCTCGCTGGAGAGCAGGAAGTTCTTGGCGACCTGCTGGGTGATGGTCGAGGCGCCCTGCTTCTTGCCGCTCGATGCGTTGGTGAGCACCGCGCGGATGATGCCCTCGGGGTCGATGCCGCCGTGCTTGTAGAAGTTCTTGTCCTCGGCCGACAGGAAGGCCGCGACCACGATCCGGGGCACCGCCTGGATCGGCAGGTAGAGCCGCCGCTCGCGGGCGTACTCGGCGAGCAGGCTGCCGTCCGCCGCGTGGACGCGGGTCATGACGGGCGGCTCGTAATTGGCGAGCGCCGCGTGGTCCGGCAGGTCCTGGGAGTACTTCCAGTAGAAGTAGCCGCCGACGGCCGCGCCGGCGATGAACATCATCGCGGCGATGCTGAACAGGAAGCCGAAGAAGCGAAGGACAAAGCGCATCCGAACCCGATCCGTCGATGGTGAGCCGCAGGGGCTGCAGGCCGCGCCGCGGCCAGGATATCCCCATCGCGCCGCTTCGGCGAGAGGCGCGCCGCGGCCCGGAGGCCTGGGGAATCGAGGCGCCGACAGGCGCTCATCCACACGGGATCTATGGTGAAACTGGGGCGATGCCCTGCGCGGTCCGGCGCGCGACGGTCGTCGGAGGCGGGGCGGAGCGGGCCGCGAAGAAGGTCTCGATCGCCGCCGCCATCCGGGCCGTGACGGTGGCGCGCCACTCCTCCGAGAGCAGCAGATCGAGGTCGCGTTTGCTCGACAGGTAGCCGAGTTCGACGAGGACCGAGGGCACGTCGGGCGAGCGCAGCACGCGGAATCCCGCCTCGCGGTGGGGCTTGGCGCTCATCTCCATCACCCGGTCGAGCTGGCCGAGCAGCCCCTGGGCGAACCGGGCCGAGAAGCCGCGGGTCTCGCGCAGGGTGAGTTCCTGGAGGATGTCGGCGACGTCGCCCGGCCCCTCGGCGCTGTCGGCGCCCGCCGCCTGGTCGGCCGTGTTCTCGCGGTCGGCGAGGCGCGCGGATTCCGCGTCCGTCGCCTTCTCGGACCCGGTGTAGATCGTCGCGCCCCGCACCTGCGGCGCCGCGGAGATCGAATCCGCGTGGATCGACACGAAGAGGTCGGCCCGCGCCTCCCGGGCGATGCGCACCCGCTCGCCGAGCGGCACGAAGACGTCGCCGTCGCGGGTCATGCGCACCCGCACCCGGCCACCCTGCTCCAGGCGCCGGACGAGGTCGCGGGCGACCCCGAAGACGATGTCCTTCTCGAAGGCGCCGTTCGCCGCGATGGCGCCCGGATCGGTGCCGCCATGGCCCGCATCGACGATGACCAGGGGCCGGGAATCGCCCGGCGCGGAGGCGACCGGCGCCGGCGCGGGGGGCGTCTCGGGCGCCACGGCGGCCCGCCGGAACCCGTCGCGGTCGATGCGGGCGAGGTCGATGGTCAGGAGAGTCGCCCCGTCGCGCTGGTGCGGGGCGCTGGCGACCCGCGCCACGGTGGCGGTCTGGGCGAGGTCGATCACGATCCGCGAGCGGCCCGGCGCGAACAGCCCGTACCGGAACGAGGCGATCAGCCCCTCCCGCCGCCGCCCGGTCTCGGGAGGGAGCTGGAAATTCACCTCGGGCAGATCGACGATCGCCCGGTCCGGTCGCTCCATCACGAAGGCCTTCGCGGCGACGGGCCGGGACAGGACCACGGTGATCCGGGTGCCGCCCTCCGGCGCGGCCCCGACCTCCGCGGCGATCGCCACGGCCGGCGGCTCGCCGGCCCGCGCGGTCCCGGGGACGAGGAGGGAGCCGGGCACGAGGACCCAGACGAGCGCCAGCCACAGGGCCGCCCCCGCCCGGAGGACGGCGCTCGATGCGAAGCGGGCGGCGCGTGTCGGCATGGAATCGAGGCGAATCGGTCGGACCCTGTCCGGTTACGCGATAACCGCGCCATGGTTAACGCGCGGCAAAGCTCCCGCGTGCCGCCGCGCGAGGATGTTGCCTCTCGGTCACAGGCCGGGGCATCGCGCCCGGATCGCCGCCACGGACCGATCGTCGCGTTTCGCCTTGCAAATCCGGATCAACACTCTGTATTGGTACTGACCCCGCCCGTCGCCGCCGGTTTGCGTCGCGGCCCACGGTCCCATCCGGTCTCGTTGCGAGCCCGGGCCCGGGTCCGTCGCCGGCTTTCCGCCAGACCTTTCGGCCCCGAGCCGGGCAGGTGTCGCCTTCGCGGCGGTGACGCGCTCTCGCGAGAGAGCCGTCGCTGCCACTTCATCACCGGCCGGCCTCCCCGCGAGCGCCGGCCCGTCGTTTCGAGAGGTCGGTGGGAGAATGCGCGGACGCACAGCTTCGGGTTCCGTTGCTGACGCTCCTGGCGCGCGCATCCGGCGTCGCGCCCTTCCGCGCTCCCTGCCCCCGGCCGTGGTCAACCCCTCGCGCGTGAGGACGCGCGCAGCGGCGATTGACGGCAATCCCAGCACGAGATCAGCCGCCGCGATCCCCGGATCGCGGCCCATGAGAGCCTTCCGGAGGCCGGCGTCACCGCCGGGCCGGCTCGGTCGGGCTTTGCTGCCGCCAATCGCCATGCCGAAAGTACGTCATGGCCAACAAGATGCTCATCGATGCCTCCCACCCGGAAGAGACCCGGGTGGTGACGGTCAAGGGTTCGAAGGTCGAGGAATTCGACTTCGAGGCTGCTAACCGCCGCCAGCTGCGCGGCAACATCTACCTCGCCAAGGTCACGCGGGTCGAACCGTCGCTGCAGGCCGCCTTCGTCGAGTACGGCGGCAACCGGCACGGCTTCCTCGCCTTCAGCGAGATCCATCCCGACTACTACCAGATCCCGATCGCCGACCGCCTCGCCCTCCTGGAGGAGGACGCGCAGGCCGAGCGCGAGCACGAGGAGCGGCCGGAGCGCACGGAGCGCGAGCCCGACGAGCGCCGCCGCCGGCGGCGGCGGGGCCGGCGCGCCGAGGCCGCCTCGGCCCGGCCCGACCCCGTGGTGAGCGTGCCGGCCGAGGGGCTGGAGGCGGAGGACGGCGAGAACCCGGCGGCCGAGACCGCCTCGGTGACGCCGGAGCGTACACCGGACGACGCCGCGCCGCCCGCGGGTGAGCCGTCCGCCGAGGCGGTCCTGGCCGAGTCCCAGCCGGCGCACGAGCCGGTGGAGACGGCCGAACCGGTCGCGGGCGGCGCGACGGCCACGTCCGAGGCGCCCGCTGCGGCGGCCGAAACTGCGGCCGAGGCCCCGGCCGCGGCGACCGCGCAGGAGGACGAGGCGGCGCCGGCTGCGGCCGCGCCCGAGCTGGCAGCCGTCGTCGAACCAGAGTCGCACGATGCCGCCGCGGAGAGCCGGGGCGCGCAGGACGACACGCAGGATCACCGCGACCCGGATCACGAGGCGCGGCATCACGAAGCCCAGGATCACGAAGCTCACGACCACGACGTCCAGGACCACGTCGCCGGGGATCACGACGACGGCGAGCACGACGACGGTGAGCACGACGAGCACGCGGCCGAGCACGACGACGCCGAGGCCCGGGCCGAACCGTCCGACGATTCCGACGAGGAGGAGGACGACGAGGAGGACGAGGACGACGAGGAGGAGATCGTCGTCGAGCAGGTCGGCGGCCACGGCGACGCGCTCGCGGAGATCCCCGACCGGCCCCGTGCGCCGCGCCGCCACTACAAGATCCAGGAGGTGATCAAGCGCCGCCAGGTCATCCTGGTCCAGGTCGTCAAGGAGGAGCGCGGCAACAAGGGCGCGGCCCTCACCACCTACCTGTCGCTCGCCGGCCGCTACTCGGTGCTGATGCCCAATACCGGGCGGGGCGGCGGGATCTCCCGCAAGATCACCAGCGCGGCCGACCGCAAGCGCCTGAAGGAGATCGCCCAGGACCTCGAGGTGCCGGAGGGGATGGGCGTCATCCTGCGCACGGCCGGCGCCTCGCGCACCAAGCCGGAGATCAAGCGCGACTTCGAGTACCTGATGCGCCTGTGGGAGAGCGTGCGGGAGCTGACGCTGACCTCCTCGGCCCCGGCGCTGGTCTACGAGGAGGGCTCGCTGATCAAGCGGGCCATCCGCGACCTCTACAACAAGGACATCGACGAGGTTCTGGTCGCGGGCGAGGACGCCTACAGCGAGGCCAAGGACTTCATGCGGATGCTCATGCCGAGCCAGTCCAAGGTCGTGAAGCCCTATCGCGACCCGACGCCGCTCTTCGCCCGCTACGGCGTCGAGCAGCAGCTCGACGCGATGTTCTCCAACCACGTCTCCCTGCGCTCGGGCGGCTACCTCGTGATCAACCCGACCGAGGCCCTGGTCTCGATCGACGTGAATTCGGGCCGCGCCACCCGCGAGCACGACATCGAGGACACCGCGCTCAAGACGAACCTGGAGGCCGCCGAGGAGGTCGCCCGCCAGCTCCGCCTGCGCGACCTCGCCGGGCTGATCGTCATCGACTTCATCGACATGGAGGAGAAGCGCAACAACCGGGCGGTGGAGCGCAAGCTCAACGAGTGCCTGAAGGACGACCGCGCCCGGATCCAGGTCGGGCGGATCTCGCCCTTCGGCCTCCTGGAGATGTCGCGCCAGCGCATCCGCACGGGTGTTCTCGAATCCTCCTCGGTGCCGTGCCCGCATTGCGGCGGCTCGGGCTTCGTGCGCGCCACCGCGTCGGTCGCCCTGCAGATCCTGCGGGCCATCGAGGAGGCGCTCATCAAGTCGGCGACCCACAACCTCGTGCTGCGCACCCGCACGGACGTCGCCCTCTACATCCTCAACCAGAAGCGCGTGCACCTGCGGGAGCTGGAGACGCGGTTCGGCGTCACCCTCACGGTCTCGGCCGACGAGCGGCTGCCCCCGACCTCCGCCTTCCACCTCGACCGCGGCGAGCCGGCCCACCCGCCGGAGACGCGTCAGCCCGTCACCAGCATCCGCGCGGAGGCCGTTCAGCCGCCGCCGCTGGAGGATGAGGAGGAGGACGAGGAGGTTCTCGACCAGGCCGAGGGCGGGGACGAGGAAACCGAGGGCGAGGGCGCGGCCCAGGGTCAGGAGGGCGAGGGCGGCGGTCGCCGCCGCCGTCGCCGCCGCCGCCGCGGGCGGAGCGACGCCCGGCGCGGCGAGCTGGACACCGTCGAGGCCGGCGACGCGGAGGGTGGCGAGGCCGAGGGCGACGAGCCCGGCGAGGCCGAGACCGATGTCGAGCTCGGGGCCGCGGAGCGCGCCATCTCGATCCCGATCACCGAGGGCGGCGAGGCGGCCCGGGACGCCGACGAGGGCGCCGGCCGCCGCCGCCGCCGCGGTCGCCGGGGCGGGCGCAGCCGCGACCGCCAGGATCTGCCGGCCGACGCCCAGGACGAGACACGGGACGAGGCTCAGGACGAGGAGGTCGTCCATATCGGCGACGAGGTCGTGATCCGGGAGGACGAGACCGCGGAGACTGGCCCCGCGGGCGGGAGCCTCGCGCAGGACGCGCTGGCCGAGGAGATCGTCGCCGTGGGCGAGATCAGCGGTCCCTCCCCGGAGGCCGTCGCGTCGGCCGGCCCCATCGAGACGCCGGATCTCTCCGCCGTCGACCGGGAAGCCGCGAGGGCCGCGGCGATCCAGGAGCCCTCGCTCGGGGCGGTGCCCGAACCCGCCGCCCCGCCGGCCCCGGAGCCCGAGCCGGTCGCCGTGGTGCTGACGCCGCCCGACCCGGACCGCCCCAAGCGCGCCGGATGGTGGTCCCGGACCAAGGCGGCGATCAGCGGCGAGTAGCCGGTGGATCGACCGGTCGGCTCGGGCACGGTCCCGCCGGCCCGGTCCGCGCCCGAGCGAAGCCGAGTTCCGTCGTTCAGGGCGACGGAGCCGGCGGCGAGCAATCCATCGAGCATGGTCGGAGGCGCGGCTCCACCCGCACCTCCGACACGCCCCCTTCCCGGCCCGATCTCGAACCGAGATCGGGCCTTTTCAGTATCTCAGGCACGCAAAACAAGAGTGCCCATTCCATTTGCACTCCAACCATACGATAGATGCGTTCAGCTCCCTCTATCGTCGCGAGCGACCCGAGACGTTGCTGTCGAAGCGGCATCGCCATAAGATTCTGCTTAGCCGATGCCACCTCGCGCGAAGGGAAGCCCGATACGTAAGGTGGGGTTGACTGTCGAAATACCGATCACGACCGTCTAAAGGCATAGGCCATTGGGGTCACAGCGCGTTAATGGAGCGGCAACTGCCTCGGACGACAACGGTGGGACCGAACTGCGAGTCCCTCCCGATGTTCCGCGCCCTCCGCCCGTCACGCCCGCAGCCCACCGCCACCACCGAAGCGCCGGCCGCCGCCGAGGATCGCATCGCCAATCTCCTCGACGAGGCCGCGGCCTCCGGCAGCACCGCCTCGCTCGGCGGTCGGATCGGCGCGGCGCTCGGGCGGCTCGTCGAGCGCAGCCGCCGCGCCGCGTCCGGCGACCTCGCCCTCGGCGCCCGGATCTCGGCGGAAGCCTCCGAGGCCGGCACGATCCTGGTCTGGATGACGCACGACGCCTCGGAGGTCGCCCGGCAGACCAGCACGATGGCGGCGGCTGTCGAGGAGGTCGCGGCCTCCACGCGGGAACTCTGGACCCGCTCCCAGGGCAGCGCGGACCTCGCCGAGCGGGCGCGGACGGGCATCGCCGGCTGCGCCGCCGACATGCGGGAGGCGACCCGCACCATGGAGGTGATCGAGGCCGGCGCCGTGCAGATGGAGCAGCGCCTGCGCGGCTTCGAGGGCGCCGCCCAGCAGATCCAGGAGATCGCCGGGGCCATCGAGGCGATCTCCAGCCAGACCAACCTCCTCGCCCTCAACGCCACGATCGAGGCGGCTCGCGCCGGCGAGGCCGGCAAGGGCTTCGCCGTCGTGGCCGCGGAGGTGAAGCAGCTCTCCGGGCAGACCGCCCGGGCGACGGACCAGATCCGCACGCGCCTCGCGGCGCTGCTGCAGGAACTCGCGGCGATCCAGGGCGCGGTGACCGAGAGCCGGCAGGCCGTCGCCTCCGGCACGGCGGCGGTGAGCCGGGTCGGGACGCGGATCCTGGAGGAGGGCCAGGCGGTCGCCGGCTCGGCCGAGGGGATCCGGGCCCTGGCCGACGTGCTCGGCCAGCAGCAATCGGCGACGCAGGAGATCTCGTCCGGCGTGCAGCAGGTCGCGGCCAAGACCGAGAAGACCCGCCAGGAGATCGACGGGCTGATGAACCAGCTCGGCCGGGCCGAGGCCATGGCGCGCGAGACCCTCGACGCGGCCGGCCGCCGCGACCTCCCGGCCTACGGGCTGGTGCGGATGCCCGCCGACCTCGCGGCCTGGAAGCGCCGCCTCGCCATGGTGCTGGTGGGCCTGCGCCCGGCCACGCCCGCGGAGGCGGCCTTCGACACCGTCGACCTGCCGGCCCTGGCCCAGTCCCTCAAGGCCGATCCGGCCTATGCGGGCGCGCCGCTCGACGGGCTGGTGGCGGCCCTGGCCGAGGCCAAGCGCCACGCGGCGGGCGTCGTCGAGGGCGTGAGCGCCCACAACTGGGACAAGGCCACCCCCGCCTTCCAGGCCTTCGAGAAGACCGTCCGCACCATGGCGGAGCAGGCCCACGCCATCCTCCAGCGCTGACCGGCCCCCCTACCGGCCCGCCGTCCCGGCGGCGGTCGGAGCGGCCTCGCCGGCCCCGTAGCGCCGGTTGAGGCTGCTCGCGAGCTGGTCGGCGAACTTGGCCGCGGCCACCGGGAGCATGCGGCCGCGCAGCTGGCCGAGGATCATCGCCATCGTGTCGAGGTCGCGGGGATCGATCGCGCGCGCGCGCAGGCGCGGGTCGTCCGGAATGCCGCTCGGCACCTGGAAACTCACCACGTCCTCCCGCAGGACCAGCCCGCGCAGGAATTCGAGCGAGCCCGACTCGATCGCCGGGCGCGGGGCGCCCGTCCGCGCCAGCGCCCCGTCGAGGTGGTGGCGCAGCGCCAGCGAGCGGTCCGGCAGGGCGAGCGGGTGGGCGAGGCAGTCGCGCAGGCGCACCGGTCCGGCCTCGCGCCCCAGCGGGTGCCCGGCCCGCACCATCGCGCAGACCGGCTGCCGGCAGGCGAACAGCACCTGAAGGTCCGCCGAGGGCGGCGGCTGCAGCACCAGGGCGAGATCGGCCTCGAAGGCGGTGAGCGCCGCCACCGCCTGGACGTGATCGCGCACCTGCACCGCGAAGGTCACCTGCGGGAAGCGCGCCCGGTAGAGCTCCACCTCCTCCGGCACCACCTGGTTCACGAAGGCCTGGCTGCAGGCGAGCGCCACGTGGCCGCGGCGCACGCCGGAGAGGTCCGCGATCTGCGAGCGCACCCGCTCCAGGTCGGCGAGCTGGTCGCGGATGTGCCGCACGAGCAATTCGCCCGCCGCGTTGAGCCGCATGCCCTGGGCGATCCGCTCGAAGATCTGCGTGCCGAGCTCGTATTCCAGGTCCTGCACCTGCCGCGTCAGGGCCGAGGGCGTGATGGCCAGCACCTCGGCGGCCCGGCGGATCGAGCCGCTGCGGGCGATCTCCGCGACGTAGGACAGCGTGCGCAGGTGCTTCATGGCCAGTCATGCTCGCGTGCGGGAAAGGTGTTGCCGAAGTCGCAACGGGTCAATCGAAATCCAGCACTCGCTTGCAACACGGGGGCGCACTAGCGTGTCCGCATCGCCTTCTCCGGGATGCCGCCATGATGCGCCGCCGTGATGTCCTGACCGGCCTCGCCGCCGGATGGGTGCTGAGCCCGCTGCCCCTGCGCGCCCAGGCGCCCACCGTGATCCGGATGGGGTCGCTGAAGCTCATCCACTCGATCGCCCCGCATTTCTACGACCAGTTCACGCCCGCCGGCGTGCGGGTCGAGGTGGTGCCCTTCGAGAGCCCGACCGAGTGCAAGAACGCCGTCGTCACCAAGTCGGTGGATTTCGGCATGTTCGGCATCGCGGCGGCCACGCTCGGCGCGGCGGCGGGCGAGCCCCTGGTCGTCATCGCCTCGGCCTGCAACCGCGGCATGGCGATCATCGCCCGGAAGGATGCGGGCCTCGCGAGCCTCAAGGATCTCAAGGGCAAGCGGGTGGCGATCTGGCCCGGCTCGACCCAGGAGGTCTTCGTGCTGGAGCGCCTGCGCCAGGAGGGCATGAGCGTCCGGGACATCACGCCGGTGCGGGTCTCCTTCAGCGAGATGCACATCGCGCTCGCCCGCGGGGACGTCGACGCCTATGTGGGCGCCGAGCCGGGACCGGGAGTGAGCCTCTCGACCGGGATCGGCAGCCTCGTCGAGTATCCCTACGGGACCGAGATGGGCGCCCTCAACATGGTGTTCGGGGCGCATCGCGACACGCTCGCCGAGAAGCCCGACCTCGTGCGCACCATGCTCGACATCCACCGCAAGGGCACCGAGTACGCCGCGAAGAACCGCGACGCCATGGTGGCGATGGCGGTGGCGAAGCTCGGCCAGAAGCGCGAGGCGATCGAGGTCTCGGCCCCGAACGTCGAACTCACCTGGCAGCTCGGCGACACCGAGGTGCGCCAGGCCAAGGCGTACGCGGAGCACATGCTGGCGCTCAAGCAGATCAAGCGCCTGCCCGACTTCGCGAGCTTCATCGACACCCGGTTCGTGGACGCGATGAGGGCCGCGTGAGCACCGCCGAACTCTCCCCGGCGGCCAATCCGGCCGCGCCGGAGGCGGCCCTGCGCCGGCCCTCCCTCCCCCTCGGCCGCCTGCGCGAGACGCTGCTGGCGCTGGCCTTCCCGCTGGCGCTCGGCCTCGTCTGGCACCTCGCCACGGCGGACAGGCCCTACAGCCTGATCCCTCCGCCCGCCGAGGTCTGGACGGAGCTGCGCGACCTCGCGGTGGGCGGGATCAACGACGACGCCTTCAGCGGCACGCTGCTCACGCACCTCGTCGCCTCCGTGAGCCGGGTGCTCGGGGGCTTCGGCCTCGCGGTGCTGGCCGCGCTGCCCCTCGGGCTCCTGATCGGGCGGGTGCCGCTGGTGCGCCAGCTCCTCGACCCGACCTTCCAGATCCTGCGGCCGGTGCCGGTCACGGCGTGGCTGCCGCTGGCCATGATCCTCTTCGGGCTGGGGCCGCGCTCGGCCTATTTCCTGGTCTTCCTCGGCGCCTTCTACCCGATCCTCGTCAACACGGTGTTCGGGGTGCGCTCCGTCGAGCCGCGGCTGTTCGAGGCGGCGTCCATGCTCGGCTGCCGGGGCTCGTCGCAGTTCGTGCGCGTGGTGCTGCCGGCCGCCCTGCCGTCGATCTTCACCGGGCTCCGGCTCGGCCTCGGCTTCGCCTGGGTGGTGATCGTGGTCGGCGAGATGACCGGCGTGCCCACCGGCCTCGGCGCCATGATCATGGAGGCGCGCCAGCTCTCCCGCACCGAGATCGTCATCTGCGGCATGGTGGTGATCGGGGTGGCGGGCTTCGTCTCGGACCGGATCGTCACCCTGATCGGCCGCCGCCTACTCGCCTGGAGCCCCAGCCATGGCTGATCCGACGCTGCCGATCCTCGACATCCGCGACGTCTCGAAGACCTTCACGACGAATAACCGCCGCGTCGACGCCCTGCGGGGCGCCAATCTGACGGTCAGGCGCGGCGAGTTCATCTGCCTGCTCGGCGCCTCGGGCTGCGGGAAGTCGACCCTGCTGCGGATCGTGGCGGGCTTCGAGGCGGCGAGCGAGGGGCAGGCCCTGATGTGGGGCAAGCCCATCGCCGGGCCGGATCCGGGCCGCGGCATGGTCTTCCAGGATTACGGCCTGTTTCCCTGGCTCACCGTCCGCGACAATATCGGCTTCGGGCCGAGATCCCGCGGCCGTCCGGCCGCCGAGCTGCGCGACACCGTCGATCGCTACATCGAGGTGGTGGGGCTCCAGCGTTTCGCCGACGCCTATCCGCACCAGCTCTCGGGCGGCATGAAGCAGCGGGTGGCGATCGCCCGGGTGCTCGCCAACGAGGCCGAGGTGGTGCTGATGGACGAGCCCTTCGGCGCGCTCGACGCGATGACCCGCGAGCGGCTGCAGGACGAACTCCTCGACCTGTGGAGCCGCACCGGGCTGACCGTGTTGTTCGTGACCCACGCGATCGAGGAGGCGGTGTTCCTCGCCGACCGGGTGGTGATGATGTCGCCCGGTCCCGGCCGCATCGAGGCCGTGCACGAGATCGCGCTGCCGCGCCGCCGGGACGTGTCGAGCCCCGAATTCAACGACCTGCGCCGGATGCTCGCCGGCCAGCTCCACAGCCACCACGCCAGACGGGCCGCATGAGCCAGGATCCCCGCCGTCCCGAGGCCCGCCTCGCCTACCGGGCGGCGGTCGACCGCCCGCGCCTGTCGCTCCCGGGCGGGAAACGCGTCGCGATCTGGCCGGTGGTCAACGTGGAGCACTGGCTCATCGACAATCCGATGCCCCGGCAGGTGCTGGTGGCGCCGACGGGCGCGGTGCTGCTCCCCGACATCCCGAACTGGGCCTGGCACGAATACGGGATGCGGGTCGGGTTCTGGCGCTTCCTCGACGCCTTCGGGCGCCGCGGGATCCGCCCGACCCTGTCGATCAACGGCTCGGTCTGCGCGGCCTATCCGCGGGTGGCGGGCGCGGCGCGCGACGCGGGCTGGGAATTCATGGGCCACGGCTTCCACCAGGTGCCGACGCACAGGGTCGAGGACGAGGCGGCGATGATCGCCCGCACCGTCGAGACGATCCGGCGCTTCACCGGGGACTCGCCCGTCGGCTGGCTCGGCCCCGGCCTCACCGAGACCCTCGACACGCCCGACCACCTCGCGGCGGCGGGGATCCGTTACGTCGGCGACTGGCCGATGGACGACCGGCCCTGCCGGCTCGCCACCCGGCACGGCCCGCTCGTGACGCTGCCCTACTCGGTGGAACTCAACGACATCCCGGTCCTGGCGATCCAGCACCAGCCGGCGGAGGAATTCCTCGCCCGCGCGCTGGCCCAGGTCGAGCGACTCGCGGCCGAGGCCGCGAGCGACGGGCCGCTCGGCGGCGCCAAGGTGATGGGTTTCGCGATCCACCCCTATCTCACGGGCGTGCCGCACCGGATCGGCGTGGTGGAGCGGCTGCTCGACGCGCTGGCGGAGCGATCCGACGTGCTGTTCTGGCAGGGCCGGGATATCCTCGACTGGTATCTCGGGACGGGGGACGATGGCTGAGACCTGGAGAAATTGGGACCGCGAGACCTTGAGCGCGGCCTACAACAATTCGGCGGCGGTGGCCGGCAGCGCCGAGACCGTGGCGGGCTGGCGGGAGCGGAGCGCGGCCTTCCGCGAGGCGCATCCGGAGGAGCTGGACCTCGCCTACGGCACCGAGGCGCGGCAGCGGATCGACCTCTTCCGCAGCGGCGACGCGCAGGCGCCGCTCTTCGCCTTCCTGCATGGCGGCTATTGGCAGCGGAACGCCAAGGAGGGCTTCGCCTGCATGGCCGAGGGTCCACTCGCCCGCGGGCTCGACGTGGCGCTGATCGGCTACACGCTGGCGCCGGAGGCGAGCCTGACCCGGATCGCCGCGGAGGTCGGGACGGCCCTCGCCTTTCTCCGTCGGCACGATGCGGAGCGCGGGGTGCGGCGGCGGCTCGTCGTGTCGGGCTGGTCGGCGGGCGGGCACCTCGCGGCGCTCGCCCTGTCGCGCGGCGAGGCCGATGCGGGGCTCGCGGTGAGCGGCGTCTTCGACCTCGCACCGATCCGCGGCACGAACCTGAACGACGCGCTGACCCTGACGGAGGCGGAGGTCGAGGCGCTGTCGCCGATCCGCCACCTGCCGGCGGAGGCCGGTCCCCTGACGGTGGCCTACGGGGCGGCGGAACTGCCGGAGCTGTGCCGGCAATCGACGGAGTACGCGGCGGCGTGGCGCGCCGCCGGGCTGACTGGGTCGCTGCTGCCGCTGGCGGGGCACGACCACTTCTCGGTGCTGACCGAGTTGATCCGGCCGGACGGGGCGCTCACGGAGGCGGCGGTGGCGCTGGCGCGGGGGTGAGGCGCGACTCCCCCGCTGCGACACGGCTGTCCGTGGACAAGGTGAGGCACGTCTCCCCTCTCCCGAGTGGGCTAGCGTGTTCACACTTCGCCTCCCGGCATCAAAGAAGCGCTTCTTTCGCAGTTGCTTGAACGGAACCGAGGAGACCCGCGGGATCCCCTCTCCCGTGCGGGAGAGGGGTAGGGGTGAGGGTCCCGGACCCTGCCGTCATCAAGCGAAGACGGTCGTGCTGGCAGCGGGACACTTCAGAATACTTGCGGAACCACCTGGACCCTCACCCCTGCCCCTCTCCCGCACGGGAGAGGGGTTCCCCGCGCCCCACCCGGGAACCGTCGTGCGTCGACGCAAGTATCTGCCGTGTTTGCATTTCTCGCGTTCTGTGAATCCGCTAGCCCGAGTGGGAGAGGGGTCGGGGGATCGAAGATCCCGCGTGAGGGTGGCTCGGTCTCAGCAAGAAAACTGAGCCGTGCCGCTGGCAGCTCGACGGTTGAGTTTACTGGCTGAACCGTCCGTCCCTCACCCCTACCCCTCTCCCACTCGGGAGAGGGGATCCCGCGCGTGCTGAATATTGTAGAGTGTTGAAGAAGCAGCCGTTTCTGGAGGCCAAGGCGCATTTCAGGGAGCCTTGGATCTTCCCCGGACAGCCCTGCCGCGAAGGGGAGAGGGCTCAAACCCCACCCGCACCTCACCCCCGGCACTGCACCGCCACCACGGCCCCGGCAAGCGGCGCCACCACCGCCCCCGTGCTCCTCGCATCCGCCCCTCCCGCCGCCGCGAACGCGACCCCCTCCTGTTCGGCGAGGCGTCGCAGGGCGTCGGATCCGATCAGCGGATGCGTCATCGGCGGCATCAGGCCGGCGACGAGCCGTGCCCCGGCCGGCATCCGGGCCACCAGCCCGACGAGGCGCCCCGCCCGATCGAGCACCGGCGCCCCGGCCGCTCCCGGCTGGAGCGGGGCCAGGACCCCGCCCTCCCCCGCCGCCCCGGGCGCCGCGTCCGGGCCACCCTCATGGCCCGCCGCGAGCACCACGACATCCGCGCCCGCTGCCGGGGCGGCGGGCGCGAGCGGCGGCAGCGGAGCGCTCCGTGGGAAGGGCCGTTCCGGTTCGAGGAGCGTGAGCCCGCCCTCCTGGCGGAGCACCCGGGCGGGCGCGCCGGCGATCGTGGGCGCCGAACAGGCCGAGAGGGCGGCCGCCGCGGTCACGACGCGCTTCGGCCCGAGCACCAGCCCCGTCGCAGCCGGGCCGGCCGGGAGCGCCTGCGGGGCGGGCGGCGGCTCGGGCGCCCGTGCGGCCGCGACCGGGGCCGCCTCCGCCGGGAAGGGCGTGAAGCTGTTCGCCACCGCGATCACCAGCCGGTCGACCTCCGGCGCCAGGGCCTTGTCGTAGGCGAGCGAGAAGCCGCGGAGACCCGAAGGGCCGGAGGCGTAGCGGATATAGAACTTCCCCTGCGCCGTCTCGCCGGTGACGACCACGAAGTCGGGCTTCTTGAGCTTGTAGGTGACCTTGCGGTCGGGCGTCGCCGCGGCCGCCTTGTCGAACAGGGCGTCGAGATCGGTCTCGCCCGGCCTGAACCCCTTGGTGTCGAGGGTGACGCGGCCGTCCTGGCTCTGCCAGCGGGTGCCGTTCGGCAGCGCGCTGCGCTTTGCCAGGAGCCGCTCCGGCACCCCGAGCGCGATGCCCGTCGCCGAATCGGTCTGGGGCGTGAACTTCGCCGCCTGCCGGGCCGCCTGGCCGGCCGCCAGGAGCCGCGCGCGGGCGCGGTCGTCGAGGAGGCCGGTCGGGTCGAGGCCGTTGCGGCCCTGCCAGGCCGCGAGCGCCTCGAAGGTGCGGCGGCCGAAGCTGCCCGTCGTCACGCCGTTGTAGTCGCTCGCCCAGACCAGGGAATCCTGTACCGCCCGGCGCTCCGATTCGGGCCGCGCCTCGAAACCCGCCCGCGCGGCCTCGAAGACAGGGTCCGGGGCGGGCGCAGGCTTCGCGGCGGGAGCGGCCGGACGCGGGGCGGGCTGCTGGGCCGAGGCGGCACCGGGCAGGAGGGAGAGGGCGGCGAGGAGCGGGACGAGGCGGCGCGGCATGGGCGGCGGGCTCCGGAGGAGGGTCGGGAGCTTGGCAGAAGCCGCCGCCGTCATCCAGCCGAAGCCTGCCGAGCGTTGCGGCGGCGCGCCCAAATGATAGGCTCCGCGACCGGGACCGTGAGCCGCACGAGGCCAGACGATGTCGACAGCAACCCGGACGGGGCGCCTCGCGGCCGCCCTCGCGTTGGCGCTGACCCTCGCCGTTCCGGCCGTCGCCCAATCGCCGCAGCCGCCGCGCCCGGTTCCCTCCGCCCTCGCGCCCACGCCCAAGAGCTTCGCGCGGCCGAACCTCGCGAGCGAAGCGGTGCGGCTCGAGGCCGAGATCAAGGACGAGACCGCCTCCAACGCGCGCAAGCCCGCCGCCCAGTGGCGGCGCGAGGCGGAGGGGCTGTTCAAGGACGACGACAACGACGGGGCGCTCGCCGCCTATGCGGGCGCGATCGCCGCCGAGCCCGGCGACTGGCGCAACTGGTACGCCCTCGCCGAGACCGCGAACGGGGTCGAGAACGACGATTACGAGGAGAACCAGCGCCTGCGCCGCCGCGCCCGGGCCGGCGCCTACCTGGCCTACCAGCGCGCGACCGGGCGGGCCGACGAGGCCAAGGCCCTGGCGCTCCTCGGCCGGGTCCTCGCCGAGCAGGAGAGCTGGCGCCCGGCGCTCGACGCCTACAAGGCGAGCCTCGCGCTCGCGGACGATGCGGAGATCCGCGGCAGCTACGAGGAGTTGCGCGACAAGCACGGATTCCGCATCACCGACTACAAGGTCGATTCGGACGCGG
Source organism: Methylobacterium sp. JK268 (assembly GCF_054052225.1). Taxonomy (NCBI): domain Bacteria; kingdom Pseudomonadati; phylum Pseudomonadota; class Alphaproteobacteria; order Hyphomicrobiales; family Methylobacteriaceae; genus Methylobacterium; species Methylobacterium sp. JK268. Next base: position 96,384 of record NZ_JBSVZN010000034.1, read on the forward strand.
CGGCGCCGCGGGTCTGCTTCACCTTCTCGGAGGCGCTCTCGACCAAGACCGACCTCGCGCCCTTCGTGGCGGTGTCGGGTGCGGCGAACGCCGCCGTCACGGCCGAGGGGCAGCAGGTCTGCGTCGACGGGCTCAAGCACGGCGAGCGCTACGCCATGGTGCTGCGCCAGGGCCTGTCCTCCGCTCTCCCCGACGAGGTTCTGCGGACATCCGCCGATTACGAGATCTACGTCCGGGACCGCTCGCCCCAGGTGCGGTTCACCGGCCGCAACTACGTGCTGCCGCGCACCGGCCAGGCGGGCGTGCCCCTCGTCTCGGTGAACGCGCCGAAGCTCGACGTCGAGGTGCTGCGCATCGGCGACCGCGGCCTGCTCCCGGCCCTGCGCTCGGAGGAGTTCCTGGCGCAGCTCTCGGGCGCCACCGCCCGGACCATCGCCCGCGAGAAGGGCGTGCGGGTCTGGAAGGGCACCCTCGACGCGGCCAAGGCCGAGCCGAACCAGGAGACCGTGACCGCCTTCCCGGTGCTGCAGGCCCTCGGCAAGGTGGAACCCGGCCTCTACATCATGACCGCGCAGCCGAGCGGCATCGCGGCCTTGGCCGACGACGAATCGGGCGGCTACGAGACCCAGGCGACGCAGTGGTTCGTGGTCTCCGACCTCGGGCTCACCGCCCTCAAGGGCCCGGACGGGGTCCACGTCTTCGCCCGCTCGCTCGCCAATGCGACGACCGTGGCCGGAGCGGAGATCCGCCTCGTCGCCCGCAACAACGAGGTTTTGGGCACCCGCACCACCGACGCGCAGGGCCACGCCGCCTTCGAGGCCGGGCTGGCGCGGGGCGAGGGCGGCACGGCGCCGAGCCTCGTCGTGGCGCGCCTCGGCGACGATTACGGCTTCCTCGACCTGTCGCTCGGCGCCTTCGACCTCGCCGACCGCGGCGTGAAGGGCCGGCCCGCCCCGGTGGCCGCGGAGGCCTTCGTCTTCCCCGAGCGCGGCGTCTACCGCTCGGGCGAGACGGTGCAGCTCACCGCGCTCCTGCGCGACGCCCGGGGGGCGGCGATCACCGGCCTGCCCCTGACGCTCGTCGTCAAGCGGCCGGACGGGGTCGAGTACCGCCGCGCCGCGGTGGCGGATGCGGGGCTCGGCGGGCGCGCCTTCCCGCTGGCGCTGCTCTCGGGCGCGCAGGCCGGGACGTGGCGGGTCGCCGCCTACACCGACCCCAAGGCGGCGCCGGTCGGCGAGGCGAGCTTCCTCGTCGAGGATTACGTGCCCGAGCGGCTGGAGGTGACGCTCACGCCGAAGACGCCGGCGCTGGCGGCCGGCCAGCCGGCGGCGATCGACGTGGCGGCCCGGTTCCTCTACGGGGCGCCGGGCGCGAACCTGCAGATCGGCGGGAGCGTCGCCGTCCAGGCGGCGACGGGAAGCGGCATCAAGGGCCTCGACGGCTACGCGATCGGCCTCGACGACGAGAGCGTGGTGCCGACCACGGCCGAGATCGACGAGAAGGTGACCACGGACGCGCAGGGCAAGGCGACACTCCGCGCACCCGTGCCGCCGCTCAGCGCCCCCCGCCCCCTGGAGGCGAAGATCTCGCTGCAGGTCGGCGAGCCGGGCGGGCGGGCGGTGCAGCGCAGCCTGACCCTGCCGATCCTGCCCGCCGGCCCCGTCGTCGCCGTCAAGAAGACCTTCGGCGAGTTGCGCGAGGGCGGCAGCGCCACCTTCGATGTGGCAGCGGCGCAGCCCGACGGCACCCGGCTGGCGGTCCGCGGCGCCACCTGGACGCTCAAGCGTGTCGAGCGCACCTATCAATGGTACCGCGCCGATGGCCGCTGGTCCTTCGAGGCGGTGAAGACCAGCCGCAAGGTGGCGAACGGCGCGATCGACCTCGCGGCCGACAATCCGGCCCGGATCGCCGCGCCGGTGGAACTCGGGACCTACCGGCTGGAGGTGCAGGCGCCGAACCTGCAGGCGGCGAGCGTGAGCTTCACGGTCGGCTGGGGCGGGACCGAGAGCGCGGACGCGCCCGACCTCCTCGACCTCACCCTCGACAAGGCCGCCTACGCCTCCGGCGACACGCTGAAGGCCCGGCTCAACCCGCGCTTCTCCGGCACCGCCACGGTGGCGGTGGTGAGCGACCGCGTGCAGGAGATCCGCACCCTCGACGTGAAGGCGGGCGGCACGTCGGTCGAGATCCCCGTGAAGGCGGAGTGGGGCGCGGGCGCCTACCTCGTCGCCACCGCCTACCGGCCCCTCGACCAGGCGGCCAAGCGCCTGCCGGGCCGGGCGCTCGGCCTCGCCTGGTTCTCCGTCGACCGCCCGGCCCGCAGCCTCGACGTGGCCGTCGAGGCGCCCGCCAAGGTGCGCCCCCGCGGGGAGCTGCGCCTGCCGATCCGCCTCGCGGGGCTGAAGCCCGGCGAGGAGGCGCGGGTGACGGTGGCGGCGGTCGATGTCGGCATCCTCAACCTGACCCGCTACGCGACGCCCGACCCGTTCGGGTTCTTCTTCGGCCAGAAGGCCCTCTCGGCGGAGATCCGCGACCTCTACGGCTACCTGATCGACGGCATGCAGGGCACGCTCGGGGCGATCCGCTCGGGCGGCGACGGCGGCGCCCCGGACCTCGCCGACGCGCCCCCGACCCAGGAGCCCCTGGCGCGCTACTCGGGCGTGGTGACGGTGGGGCCGGACGGGCGGGCGGAGGTCGTGTTCCCGCTGCCGGCCTTCAACGGCACCGCCCGGGTGATGGTGACGGCCTGGACCGCCGGGCGGGTCGGCTCCGCCGCCGCGGACGTGATCGTGCGCGACCCCGTGGTGCTCACCGGCACCCTGCCGCGCTTCCTTAATGTCGGCGACCGCTCGCGCCTCCACGTCGCCCTCGACAACGTCGAGGGGCCTGCGGGCGACTACGCGGTGGATCTCGACCTCGCCGGGCCGGTCCTGGTGCCGGCCGAGGCGCTGACGCGCAAGCTGCGGCTGGAGGCCGGGCAGCGGGGCGCGGTGGAGATCCCGGTCACGGCAGCCGGTCCCGGCCTCGCCCGGATCGACCTGAAGCTGACCGGCCCCGGCCTCGACGGGGCGGCAGGCCAGAGCTTCGCGCTCGCGGTCCAGCCCGGGACCGGGGCTCTGCTGCGCCGCTCCGTGCGGCCGCTCGATCCGGGCGCGAGCGTGACCCTGTCGAACGACCTCCTCGCCGAGATGCTGCCGGGGACAGGCTCCGTCTCGGTCTCGGCCGCGCCGCTCTCGGGCCTCGACGTGCCGGCCCTGCTCCAGGCCCTCGACCGCTACCCTTACGGCTGCACCGAGCAGACGGTGAGCCGGGCGATGCCGCTCCTCTACGTGAACCGCCTCGCCTCCCTGGACCGGCTCGCCCTCGACGACGCGGTGGACGAGCGGGTGCGCGGCGCCATCGAGCGGGTGCTGTCGCGCCAGGACGCGAGCGGGAATTTCGGCCTGTGGTCGGCGAGCGGCGCCGAGGACATCTGGCTCGACGCCTTCGTGACCGACTTCCTGACCCGGGCGCGGGAGCGCGGCTTCGCGGTGCCCCAGACCGCCTTCACGCTCGCCCTCGACCGGCTGCGCAACGCGGTGGCCAACACCAACGAGGTCGGCGGCGGGGGCATGGACCTCGCCTACGCGGCCTACGTGCTCGCCCGCAACGGCCGCCCGGTGATGGGCGACCTGCGCTACCTCGCCGACACGAAGCTCTCCGACTTCACGACGCCGCTCGCCCGCGGGCAGATCGCGGCGGCGCTGGCGCTGCTCGGCGACCGCGGCCGGGCGCAGAAGGCCTTCGAGTCGGCCATCACGGCGCTCCGTGCCGAGAAGGACAAGGCGGATTACCGACCGGATTACGGCTCGCGCCTGCGCGACGGCGCCGGGCTGATCGCGCTCGCGGCCGAGACCGGCTTCGCGCGCGACACCATCGCGCCGCTCGGCGCGGTGGTCGGCGAGGAGCGGGGGACGAGCCGCGTCACCAGCACCCAGGAGAACGCCTGGATGGTGCTCGCCGCCGAGGGGCTGAGCAAGGAGGCCGAGACCATGGCCTTCGCGGTCGACGGCGTGGCGGGGACCGGTCCCCTCTACCGCACCTTTCGGGCGCGGGACCTCGACGCCAAGCCGGTGACGGTGACCAATCGGGGCGCGATGACGGCCCAGCTCGTGCTCGGCGTCGCAGGCAGCCCGATCGCCCCCGAGCCGCCGGAGGCGAAGGGCTACAATGTCGAGCGCAGCTACCATCGCCTGGATGGGTCGCCGGTCGATCTCGCGCAGGTGCGCCAGAACGACCGGCTCGTGGTGGTGCTGAAGGTGACGGAGGACAAGGCGCGTGCGGCGCGGCTTCTCCTCGTCGACCGCCTGCCGGCGGGGCTGGAGATCGACAACCCGAAACTCCTCGACGCGGACGCGGTCTCGGCCCTGTCCTGGGTGAAGTCGGACGTGCAGCCGACCCACACGGAGTTCCGCGACGACCGCTTCGTGGCCGCCTACGACCGCGACCCGTCGCAAGCGGCCTTCTTCACGGTGGCCTACACGGTGCGGGCGGTGACGCCGGGCCGCTACGTCCATCCGGCCGCGAGTGTGGAGGACATGTACCGCCCCGACCGCTACGGGCGGACCGCCTTCGGGGCGATGGAGGTGGGGGCACCGCGGTGAGGGGCGGAGCACAACGGCGGACCCTCTCCCCTCTGCGGGAGAGGGGAACCACGTTTCCGGATGTGGCGCGCGTCACCACGGTTCCGCCCTCTTCTCCACCGTGGTTCCCCTCTCCCGCCGCGCGCACGAACGCTTCGCACTCGCCGCGGGGCACCCTCCCCCGCAGAGGGGGGAGGGTCACGCTTCGCGTGCCGCCCGCAGCTCATGCCTATCGCCCGTAGCCTGCGCGGTACCGCCCTCGGCGCCGCCGCTCTCATCTTCACCGGCGCCGGGCTGCTCGCGGACTTCGTCCGGCAGCTGCCGCCCCTCGATCTCGCCGCCGCCGAGGCCCGCTCGGTCGTCGTCCTCGACCGGACCGGCACGCTGCTGCGCCCCTTCGCGACGTCGGACGGGCGCTGGCGGCTGCCGCTCGCGGCGAAGGCGATCGATCCCCGCTTCCTCACCCTGCTCACCACCTACGAGGACCGGCGCTTCCACCAGCATCCCGGCATCGATCCAGGGGCGCTGCTGCGCGCCGCCGGGCAGTGGCTGCGCGCCGGCCGCATCGTCTCGGGTGGATCGACGCTGTCGATGCAGGTCGCCCGCCTCGTCGAGCCGCGGGCCGAGCGCTCGCTCGCCGCCAAGCTGCGGCAGATGGTGCGGGCGGTCGCGCTGGAGCGCCGGCTCGGCAAGGAGGGCGTGCTGCGCCTCTACCTCGCGCTGGCACCCTATGGCGGGCCGCTCGAAGGGGCGCGGGCCGCGAGCCTCGCCTATTTCGGCCACGAGCCGGGGCGCCTGACGCTCGCGGAGGCCGCCCTGCTGGTGGCGCTGCCGCAAGCCCCCGAGGCGCGTCGCCCGGACCGCTTCCCGGAGGTGGCCAAGCGCGCCCGCGACCGCGTCATCGACCTCGCGGCGGCGCGGGGCGCCATCCGGCCCGACGAGGCCGCCGCCGCCAGGGCCGAGCCGGTGCCGCGCCAGCGCCGGCCCTTCCCGATGCTGGCGGCGCACGCGGCCGAGGCGGCCCTGGCCGAGGCCCCCGGCCGCCCCGTGCACCGCCTCGCCCTCGACGCCCGCCTGCAGGCGAGCCTCGAAGCGCTCGCCGCCGAGCGCGCGGCCTCCCTCGGGCCGGGCCTGTCCGCGGCGATCGTGGCGCTCGACACCGCGACCGGCGAGGTGCGGGCGCAGGTCGGCAGCCCGGGCTACCTCGATGCGGCCCGGGCGGGCGCCATCGACATGACCGGCGCCCTGCGCTCGCCGGGCTCGGCCCTGAAACCCTTCGTCTACGCGCTCGCCTTCGAACTCGGTCTCGCCCATCCGGAGACGCTGATCGAGGACCGGCCCTCGCGCTTCGGCGCCTCCTACGCGCCGGAGAATTTCGACCTTACCTTCCAGGGGACGGTGACGGCGCGGCGCGCCCTGCAGATGTCCCTCAACGTCCCGGCGGTGGAACTGATGGACCTCGTGGGGCCGGCCCGCTTCATCGCCCGGCTGCGCTCAGCCGGCGCCGGGATCGCGCTGCCGCGGGATGCCGCGCCCGGCCTGCCGGTGGCGCTCGGCGGGCTCGGCATCACGCTGACCGACCTGACGCGGCTCTTCGCCGGCCTCGCCCGGGGCGGCCCGGTGCCCGACCTCGTGCGCCGGCTCGACACCGATCCCCCTCCCCCGCGCGACCCGCCGCGCATCGCCGAGCCCGTCGCGGCCTGGTACGTGGCGGATACCTTGCGCGGCACGCCCCCGCCCGAGAACGCCCTGCCGAACCGCATCGCCTACAAGACCGGCACCTCCTACGGCTACCGCGACGCCTGGGCGGTGGGGTTCGACCGCCGCGTGACGATCGGTGTCTGGGTCGGGCGGCCGGACGGGGCGAGCGTGCCGGGGCTGGTGGGGCGGATCGCGGCCGCGCCGATCCTGTTCGACGCCTTCGCGCGCTACGGCGGCGAGCCGGAGCCAGTGGCCGCGGTGCGCGACGCCCTGATCACCACCACGGCCGGCCTACCGCCGCCCCTGCGCCATCTCCGCCGGGATGCCCCGAAGGTGGTGGGCGAGGCGCCCGGCGCGGCCCTCAAGATCGCCTATCCGCCGGACGGCGCCCGGGTGGATGTCGGCTTCACCGAGGGTGCACCGGCCGGCCTCGCTCTCAAGGCGCTCGGCGGCACGCTTCCGCTGACCTGGATGGTGAACAGCCTGCCGCTCCCCGAGGCGGCCCGCCGGCAGGCGGAGTGGCAGCCGGACGGAGCGGGATTCGTGCGCATCTCGGTGATGGACGCGACCGGCGCGAGCGACAGCGTGGTGGTGCGGCTGGAGTAGACGGTGGAGCGCCGCCCCAACCCTCCCCCCTTTGCGGGGGAGGGTGCGCCGCGGAGCGGGGCGGGAGAGGGGATCCCCGGTGCCGGAGAAGCCTGAACTTTTTCGACGAGCGCTCCCTGGAAGAGCGTCGCGCCGGCCCCTCTCCCGGCCTGCTCCGCAGGCCACCCTCCCCCGCAGAGGGGGGAGGGCTCTCCGGCGCGCCAGGTTTCCTATTGCAGCTCGGTCCGGTAGGTCTCGCCCGCCTGCGCCTTGAGGTCCGCCCCCGCCTCGCGCCCGATCGCCACAGCCTCCGCAGCCGGGCCCCTGCGCCGGGTGCCCCACTGCGCGCTGCCGTCGGGCCGAAACAGCAGCCCGTCGAGGGTGAGCGCGTCGCCCTCGATCCGCGCCAGCGCGGCGATCGGCGTTCGGCAGGAGCCGTCGAGCTCGGCGAGCAGCGCCCGCTCCGCGGAGACCGCGATCGTCGTCTGCGGGCAGGCCACGGCCTGGAGGAGGGCGATGATCTCGCTATCGCCGGCCCGGCACTCGATGCCGAGTGCCCCCTGCGCCACCGCCGGCAGCATCGTCTCGACCGGGATGACGTCGCGGGCGAGATGCGCGAGGCCGAGCCGCTCCAGCCCGGCGATGGCGAGCAGGGTCGCGTCGCAGGCCCCCTCCTCCAACCGGCGGATGCGGGTGTTGGCGTTGCCCCGCAGGGGCACGATCCGCAGGTCCGGCCGGCGCATCAGCACCTGGGCGCCGCGCCGCAGCGACGAGGTGCCGACCCGGCTGCCCGGCGGCAGCGCGTCGAGGCTCTCCGCCTTGAGCGACAGGAAGGCGTCGCGGGGATCGTCCCGCGCCAGGATGCAGGCGATGACGAGCCCGTCCGGCAGCCAGGTCTCCACGTCCTTCATCGAGTGGACGGCGATGTCGACCTCGTCGGCGAGCAGCGCTTGCTCCAGCTCCTTGGTGAACAGACCCTTGCCGCCGATCGCCGAGAGCGGCCGGTCCAGCACCTTGTCGGCGACCGTGGTGACGGGCACCAGCTCCATCGCGCCGGGCGCGGCGAGGTGCGGATGCGCCGCGGCGATGCGGTCGCGGACCATGCCGGTCTGGGCGAGCGCCATCGGGCTGCTGCGGGTGCCGATGCGCAGGGGACGGTGGGCCATGGGCGGGGACTTGCCGTCAGAGAAGCGTCACGTTCTCCGCGAGTAGACCGCCAGCCCCGCCCTGTCACCTGCGGCGAAGCCTTACTCCTTCGGGATCTGCTCGTCGGCGATCCTCTCGCCCTGCGGCGTGCCGGCCGGGTGGGCAGGCGGGGCCGGCCCGTCCGGCGCGCGGCCGGCCGGACGTCGGCTGCTGGCGAGGCTATCGTTCGCGAGGCCGTCCTCGTCGTCCTGTCGGTCGCGATCCTGGGTCATGCGGGCGCCTTCGGCCGAGTCAACCGTCAGAGGTCAACGGCCGAAGGCGCGCAACCGTTCAGAAGCCCGCCGCCGTCGTCTGCGTGTGCTCGACGGCGGGCGGGGCCGCGAAGTGATCCGACACCAGCGCCCGCCAGGCCTGGAAGTCGGGCGAGCCGCGGAAATCCACCGTGTGGTTCTCCAGCGTCTCCCACTTGACCATCAGGCGGTAGCGGGTGGGGGTCTCGATCGAGCGGTGCAGTTCCATCCCGCGGCAGCCCTTGGCGCGGCGAAACAGGGCGGTCGCCTCGGCGACGCCGTCCTCGAAGGCGGCCTCGTGGCCGGGCTTCACCTCGATCTGCGCGATCTCCAGAACCATGGTGGTCCTCCCGTGAACGCCCCCTCCTGCGCGATCCCGACGCGGGAGTCCACGCGAGAGCGGTGGATGACGCGCCGGGGCGGTTGCATCGGCGGCGGCCGGCGCGCACAAACCGTGAATGCGCCGTACTGCCGGAAACCCTGCGCAAGCGGGACCGTTGCTCCGATCAGCCGATCCGAGGTTTCGCCGATGACGACGCTGAAGGAATTCGAGGAGGCCCTGCGCGAGCACGGCATGCTGATGGCGCTGGCCATCCTGGAGCGGCTGCGCGAGCGCGACCGGGCGAACCGCACCGTGAAGCCGGGCCGGCGCATCGTCGGCAAGAAGATGACCCCGGAACTCGCCCGGGCGATCCTCGACCTGCACGGCTCGACGGACATGACCCAGCAGGAGATCGCCTTCAAGCTCGGCGTCAACCAGGGCCGGGTGAACGAGGTGATCAAGCGCGGCAAGTGGCTTTCGGGCGACCAGACCGCGCCCGAGGCGGTGGCCCGCGACAAGGGCAAGGCCCGCATCCGCGGCACCGACGTCAAGCGCCCGCCGCGCAAGGCGAAGCCGAGGCCCGCTGCCGCCCGGAAACCCAAGGCCCAGGCCGAGCTGCTGTTCGGGGATCCGTAGCGGCGGAGGGTTTCGAGCCCACACGCGAAAACGCCCCGGCTCTCGCCGGGGCGCTCCACTCGGAACGGGGGATCGTCGCTTACGCGGCCTGCTGCACCGTGCCCTCGATCGACTTCGGGCCGCTGGCCGAGGCGATCTGGATGGTGCGCGGCTTCTTGGCCTCCGGGATCTCGCGGACGAGATCGATGTGGAGCAGGCCGTTCTCCAGCGTCGCGCCCGTCACCTGGACGTAGTCCGCGAGCTGGAAGCGCCGCTCGAAGCTGCGCGCCGCGATGCCCTGATGCAGGAACTCGCTCTTGCGGGCCTCGGCCACCTTGCGGTCGCCCTTCAGCGTCAGCGCGTTCTCACGGACCTCGATCGACAGATCCTGGTCGGTGAAGCCGGCCACCGCCACCGTGATCCGGTAGGCGTTCTCGCCGGTGCGCTCGATGTTGTAGGGCGGATAGGTGGGGGCCGCATCCGCGCTGACGAACTGGTCGAGCGCAGAGAACAGCCGGTCGAAGCCGACGGTCGAGCGATAGAGGGGAGCAAGGTCGAACTGACGCATGACATATTCTCCGTCCGAAGCAATATGTGATCTTCAGGTTCGCCGGATGGCCGAACCCTGGGTCTTCGTGCACCGCCGTCTGGCCGGTGCCCCTAGGAGATCGGTGGCGCGCGGCGGCGGTTCAAGACCCCGGATGCACAAAATCGCGCGGCCCGCGCTTGCTTTTGCGGGCCGGACGCGGTGCTCTCGAAGCGTCGCCTTTCCGGCTCGCATCCAGGGGTCCGCGCCCGTGACGGTTCCGCTCATCGCCACCCCGGACAACCCGATCCCGCCCGGGGCCCGGATCCTGTCCGTGCCGACCCGGGACGGGCTCAGCCTGCGCGCCGTGACCTGGGCGGCGACGGCGCGCCAGCCGAAGGGCACGGTCTGCCTCGTCCAGGGCCGGGCGGAGTTCATCGAGAAGTACTTCGAGACCGTGACCGACCTGCGGGAGCGGGGCTTCGCCGTGGTCGCCTTCGACTGGCGCGGCCAGGGCGGCTCCGACCGGACCGTGGACGACGCGCGCAAAGGCCACGTGGGCGATTTCGAGGAGTACCGCGCCGACCTCGACGCCATCGCCGCGGAGGTGCTGGAGCCCGCGATGCCGCGGCCCTTCTTCGGCCTCGCCCACTCGATGGGCGGCGCGCTCTGCCTGACGGCGGCGAAGGAGGGCTGGCTGCCCTTCTCGCGCCTCGTCGCCATCGCGCCGATGCTCGGCATCGTGATGGTGCGCCACCCGCGGGCGGCGATGCGCCTCGCCGCGCTCCTGAACGGGCTCGGCCTCGGGCGCCGCTACGTGCCGGGCGGCGGCCCGGTCTCGATCGCCACCAAGCCCTTTCCGGGCAATCGGCTCACCACGGACCCGATCCGCTACGCCCGCAACGCCGCCGCGGCCCTGGCGGTGGGGGCGGGCGCGGTGGGCGACCCGACCGTGGCCTGGCTCGCCGCCGCCTTCCGGGCGATGCGGCGCCTGGAGGATCCGCGCTACCCGCTCGGGATCCGGCTGCCGGTGCTGGTGGTGGCGGCGGGCGACGACCCCGTCTGCAGCACGCCGGCCATCGAGCGCTTCGCGGCTCGCCTCCGGGCGGGTCACGGCCTCACCCTGCGCGGCGCCCGCCACGAGATCCTGATGGAGCGCGACGGGATCCGCGAGCAGTTCTGGGCCGCCTTCGACGCCTTCGTGCCGGGCACGCCGCTCCCCGAGCGGCGCCCGGAGGAGGACGACATGGTCGCCCTGGAGCGGGTGCGGCCCTGACTCACCCGTTGATGAGCGTCAGCGCCGCCTCGTGCAGGCGCTTGTCGCCGGCCGCCACGATGTTGCCGCCGGCGCCCGCGGGCCCGCCGTCCCAGGTGGTCACGACGCCGCCCGCGCCCTCGACGATCGGGATCAGCGCCACGATGTCGTAGGGCTTCAGCCCGGCCTCGATCACGAGGTCGATCTGCCCGGCGGCGAGCATGCAATAGGAGTAGCAGTCGGTCCCGTAGCGCATCAGGCGCACCGCGTCCTCGACGCGCCCGTAGGCCGCGCGGTCCGCTCCCTCGCCGAACAGGCGCGGGTCGGTCGTCGCCGCGATCGCCTCGGACAGGACGGAGCGGCGGCGCGTCAGCAGCCGGCGCGTGCCGTGCGGCCCGCGATACTGCGCAGTCCTGCCGTCGCCCGAGAAGCGCTCGCCGAGGAAGGGCTGGTTCATCATCCCGTAGCAGGGCGTGCCGCCGCGGTTGAGGCCGATCAGCGTGCCCCAGAGCGGCAGGCCGGCGATGAAGCCGCGGGTCCCGTCGATGGGGTCGAGCACCCAGACGTACTCCGCGTCGCCGTTCTCGGTGCCGAATTCCTCGCCCAGGATGCCGTGGTCCGGGAAGGTCTGCCGGATGAGCTGGCGCATCACCACCTCGCCCGCCCGGTCGGCCTCGGTCACCGGGTCGAAGGGCTTGGGGCCCACCGCCTTGTCCTCGGTCGTGAAGGCGGCGCGGAAGAAGGGCAGGATCGCCTGCCCCGACACCGTGGCGAGCTCGTCCACGAACCGCGCGAAATCCACCACGCTCATCGGCCAACCCCTGCGGGCCGACCCCGCGCGGCCCGTGGCGGATCGAAAGGACGGCGCGCGCCCTGCGTCAAGTCCTCACGCCGGTGCGGCGGCCGGGACGGCCTCGGGGCGCGGCCCGGCGGCCACAGCGGCGGCCTCCGGGACGCGCTGCGGCCGCTCGGTCTGCGCCCCGGCGGCAGCCTTCAGGCAGGCCTCGACGCCCTCCCGCAGGGACGTGACGTAGTCGTCCGCGCCCAGGGAGGCGCGGGCCTCCGAATCCGCCAGCACCACGTCGTCGACCGGCCAGAGGCCGACGAGCACGCGCGCCCCGGGCAGCCGCCGCCGCACCCGCTGGATGAGGTAGCGCAGATGGGCGGGCGTGCCGCTGATCTCCAGGTAGGAGATGCAGACCATCCGGGCCTCGCCTGCGTCCAGGGAGGCGATCTCGGCCCGCGACACCGCGCCGAAGGGCACCACCCGGGTCCCGAGGCCCCGCTTCTCCAGGAGCTGCGAGAGCATCGTGGAGGCGGCCTCGTCGAGGAGACCGCGGCCCGCCACGCAGAGCACGGCGCCCTTCTGGCGCCAGGCGGCGGGAAGGGCCTCGGGCGGGGGCCCGTCCGGGACGGCCGGGGCGGCGTCGCAGGGGCCCTCTGTCTCGCGGTTCAGGAGGCGACCGGCGAGGCTCGGCGCCGCCTGGGGGGCGGCGTCGTCCCGGTCGGCGAGGTCGGTGACGAGTTCGTCGATCGCTTTGCGGATCCGCTCCAGCTGCTCGCCGGTCAGCACGCCGCGCCGCGCGTCGGAGGCGGCGAGCTGCAGCCCCTTGAGCACCACGTCGTCATAGTAGGACGAGAGCGAGCACTCGCTCAGCAGCGCCTCGGCGAGGGCCTGCGCCTCGTCGGGATCGTCCGCCAGGAGGCGCTGATAGAAGTTCTCGACCGGCGTCAGGGCCGGGCGATCGCCGAACAGCACGTCGAGGAATTCGAGCTGGTCCACGTGGCGACCGAGCACCACGAGGCAGACGGTGAGCGGCGTCGAGAGCAGCAGCCCGACCGGTCCCCACAGCCAGGTCCAGAACAGGGCCGAGACCAGCACCGCGAAGGGCGACAGCCCGGTCGAGTGGCCGTAGAGCAGCGGCTCCACCACCTGCCCGACCAGGGGTTCGAGGACGAGGAACAGGGCCGCGGTCTCGATCACCATGGTCCAGCCGGGATCGACCGCCGCGGCGAGCGCCAGCGGCAGCAGCGCCGACACGAACGCGCCGATATAGGGCACGAAGCGCATCAGCGCCGAGAAGATGCCCCACAGGATCGGGCTCGGCACGCCGATCGCCCAGAGGCCGACGCCGATCGCGACGCCGAAGCTCGCGTTGAGGGCGAGCTGGACCAGGAAGAAGCGGCTCAGGCGCCGCGCCGCGTCGTTCATCGCCACGGTGGTGCGGTGAAGGTCACTCGATCCGGCGAGGCGGATCAGCCGGTCGCGCAGGTCCTCGCGCTGGCCGAGGATGAACATCAGCACGACGAAGACGATGCCGGTGGTGGCGAGCGGGGCGGCGATCGGGGCGAGCAGGCGCTCGGCGAGTTCGAGGGGCGGCAGGCCGCGCTCGCGCATCTCGACCAGGACAGGCTTGTCCGGGTTCTGCACAGTCGGGGTCGGGTGCGGGGCGGTGGGATCCTGGGTCTTCGCCGAATCCTCGGAGGCCGCGCCGGCCTGCTGCAGGTGCTGGCCGAGCGTGCGCAGGTAGGTGGCGGCGGATCCGACCGGACCCTCGCGCAGGCGCTCCAGCTTGTGCTCGATCGTGCGCTGGTAGCCGGGCAGGTTGGTGCCGAGATCGGCGACCTGCATGCCGATGACGAGGGCGAGGAGCCCGACGATGCCGAGGCAGGCCAGGACCGAGAGGCCGATCGACGGCATCCGCCCGAGGTGAAGCCGCCGCAGCAGGCTGACGAGCGGCCAGAGCACGAAGCTGAGCAGGACCGCGATGGCGATCGGGATCAGGATCTCGCGGCCCACATAGAGGGCCCCGACGATCAGGGCGGCGACGAGCATCGGGATGGCGACGCCGCGGCCGGGCGTCTCGGCGGCCGGGATGCGCGTGGGCACCGCCGGCATCAGGGACGACCTACCGTTCTGCGCCATACGCCGCCTCACGCTCGGAGCCCGGGAAGCCGGGCGGTACACGGGGCAGGAACGGCCGGGACGCATGAATGGATCCCCGGATTGGTGCGGGGGGATCGGGTTGGACGGCGGGGGACGGGTGCGCCCGGGGAAACCTGCCTCTGCGGCAGGATGTCCGCGAGCAATGCGTGGCGCTTCTCCCCTCTTCCGAGTGGGAGAGGGGCCGGGGGATCGAAGATCCCGCGTGAGGGTGGGTCGGCTTCAGGATTGAACTCGGAAGGTTGAGCTGCGAGCTGCACCGTTCAGACTTCTTGCTGAAGCCGAGCCACCCTCACCCCTACCCCTCTCCCACTCGGGAGAGGGGATCCCGCGTACGCTGGACTGGCGTCGTTTGTTGTCGACACAGTGCTTCCCGGAGATCAAGACGCATTCGTCGGTGGCTTGGATTGCCCCGGACAGCCGTGCGTAGCGGGGGAGGGCTCGCGCGCGATCCCCCGCCCCCTCACACCACCACCGGCTGCGCCACCTGCGCGCCCACGGCGAAGACCCGCTTGTAGCGGTCGACCTCCTCCTCCGGCCCGAGCGCCTTGGTCGGGTTGTCGGAGAGCTTCACGGTCGGGCGGCCATTGGCCGAGATCACCTTGCAGACGATCGAGATCGGGTCGAGGCGCCCGTCCGGCGCCAGGCCGCGGAAGTCGTTGGTGAGCAGCGTGCCCCAGCCGTAGCCCAGACGCAGGCGCCCGTGGAAGCGGTGGTGGATCGTCTCGATCGACTCCACGTCGAGCCCGTCGGAGAAGATCGCGAGCTTGTCGCGCGGGTTGCGCCCGTGCTCGCGCCACCACGCGATCGCCTCCTCGCCCCCGATGATCGGGTCCTTGGAATCGATGCGGATGCCGGTCCAGTCCGCCATCCAGGCGGGCCCGTTGGTGAGGAAGCCGGTGGTCCCGTAGGTGTCGGGCAGGATGACCAGGAGGTTGCCGGCGTAGTCCTGCTGCCAGTCGGTCAGCACCGCGTAGGGCGCGCGGGCGAGCGCCGCGTCGTCCTCAGCGAGAGCCGCGTAGACCATCGGCAGTTCGTGCGCGTTGGTGCCGACCGCCTCGATGTCGTGACGGAGCGCGATCAGGCAGTTCGAGGTGCCCAGGAAGGCCGGCCCGAGCCCCTCGATCATCGCCTCCACGCACCAGTCCTGCCACAGGAAGCCGTGGCGCCGCCGCGTGCCGAAATCGGCGATCGACAGGCCGGGCAGCAGCTTCAGCCGCTCGATCTTCTCCCAGATCCGCGTCATCGCCCGGGCGTAGAGGATCTGGAGGTCGAACTTCCCCATCCCCTTCAGCACGCCGCGCGAGCGCAGCTCGTTGAGGATGGCGAGCGCCGGCACCTCCCACATCGTGGTCTCGATCCACGGGCCGTGGAAGGTCAGCACGTACTGCCCGTCCTGCTTCTCCAGCAGGTAGTCCGGGAAGCGGAACCCCTCCAGCCAATCCATGAAGTCCGGCGAGAACATCTGGCGCTGGCCGTAGAAGGTGTTGCCGCGCAGCCAGGTCGACTCGCCGCGGGTCAGGCGCAGGGAGCGGCAATGGTCCAGCTGCTCGCGCAGCTCGCCCTCGTCGATGATCTCGGCGAGGCGCACCCGCGCGGTGCGGTTCTGGATGCCGAAGGTCACGTCCACGTCCCGGTGGCGGCGAAAGATCGTCTGCGCCATCAGGAGCTTGTAGAAGTCGGTGTCGAGCACCGAGCGGATGATCGGGTCGATCTTCCAGGTGTGGTTGTAGACCCTGGTGGCGAGGTCGAGCATCACCCGTGCCTGACTGACCCGGCGCGCAGGGCCGGGCGGGGTGGGTCACCCCGCACCGATCGGCGGCCAAAGTCAAGCTGCGGCCGGGGACCTGTCCCCGGCCGCGAGCATCGGCGCGCTCAGCGGGCGGAGAGGTCCACCGCCTTCTTCTCGGTCTTCGGCGATTCGCCCGTCACCGCCGCCTTCACGTAGCCGTAGAGGTGCAGCATCGTGGCGTTCGGGCTGTCCCAGTACTCGCCCTTCTCCGGGTGAACGCGGATCAGCGTCACCTCGGGATCGTCCTTGCCCTTGGGAAACCAGGTCTTCAGGCTCTCGTTCCACTTGGACTCGATGGTGGCCTTGTCGCGCACGATCTCGGCCTTGCCGGAGACCGAGACGTAGTTCTGGTTCGACGGATCCGCGTAGGCGAGGTTGACCTGCGAGTCGCGGCTGATCTCGCCGGTGACGGGGGCGTCGAGCTTGACGAAGAACCAGAGGTCGCCCTGGTCGTCCGCCTCCTGGCTCCACATCGGCCGGCTGCGCAGCTGGCCCTGCGCGTCCACGGTCGTCATCATGGCGACCTTGACGTCCTTGATGAGGCTGAAGAGTTTCTGCGCGCCCTCGTGGTCGCGGTGGCTGCCCTGATGCATCGATCTCCTCGACGGTTGGCCGGGGCCTCGGTCCCGCGCGGGGCGCGGGGCCGGCGGCCGCGCGGCGAAACTGCGGGACAACCGGCGAGGCCCGGCTTGGTTTCGAAGCGTCACCGGATGCTGTCCGCGACGCCACGCCCTGCTATGTCAGGCCCGCGGCCCCGACTGCCGCAGCAATGAGGACCTCCGTGATGAAGATCAGCGCGCGCAACCGCCTCTCCGGGACCATCAAGTCCGTCACCAAGGGCTCGACCACCGCCCACGTGACGGTGGAACTGCCGGGCGGCCAGGTCGTGACGGCAGCGATCACCAACGAGTCCGTCGACGAGCTGGAGCTCGCCGTGGGCAAGCCGGCGCAGGCCATCATCAAGTCCAGCGACGTGATGATCGCGGTCGAGTGATGCGCCCCGACCGCCGCGCGCTGCTCCTCGGCCTGGCGGCCCTCGCCGGTGCGGGCGCCGCGCGTGCGGGGGAACCCGGGGCGGAGCCCGAGCGCGACGATTCCGGGCGCCCCCTGCCCGTCCCTCCCGGCCCGGTGCGGCGGATCTTCCCGGCCGGGCCGCCGGCCGCGATCCTGCTCTACACCCTCGCCCCCGACCTGCTCGCGGGCTGGCCGCGGGCGCTGCGGCCGGAGGAGCGGGCCTTCCTGCTGCCGGAGGCCGCCGCCCTGCCGGAGACCGGGCGCCTCACCGGACGCGGCAACACGGCCAACCTGGAGACCGTGCTGGCGCTGCGGCCCGACCTCATCGTCGATACCGGCGACACCTCCGAGACCTATCGCTCGTTGGCGGACCGGGTGCAGGAGCAGACCGGGATCCCGGCGCTGCTGTTCGACGGGCGGCTGCCCTCCGCGCCCTCGACCTATTGCCGCCTCGGCGCCCTGATCGGCCGCGCGCGGGACGGCGAGCAACTCGCGGCCCGCTGCGAGGCGATCCTGGCGACGGTGCGCGCCCGGGTCGACGCCGTGCCGCCCGAGCGGCGCCCGAAGGTCTACCTCGCCCGCGGACCAAGCGGCCTCGAGACGGCGCGGGCGGGGTCGATCAACGTCGAGGCCCTGGAGCTGATGGGGGCGACCGACGCGGCCGGCGCCGGCGGCGGTCTCGCCCGGGTCTCCCCGGAGGACGTGCTCGCCTTCGCGCCCGACGTGATCGTGGCGCTCGACCCCGCCTTCGTGGCGGCCGCGAAGGCCGATCCGGTCTGGCAGAGCCTGCCGGCCGTGCGGGCCGGCCGGATCCACCTCGCCCCCGCCCTCCCCTTCGGCTGGGTCGACTTTCCGCCCTCGGTCAACCGCTTCCTCGGCCTGTGGTGGCTCGGCAAGGTGCTCTACCCGGAGCATTTCCCGGAGGACCTGCGGGCGATCGCCCGCGACTTCCACCGCGATTTCTACCACGTCACCCCGGACGCGGCGGCGCTCGACCGCGTGCTCGCGGGGACCCCGTGAGCGGCCCGCAGGCCCGGGCGGAGAACCGGCTCGCGGGGCGCCTGCCCGCGGGCGCCGGTGCGGCGCTGGCGCTCGGCGCCCTCGTCCTGGCGGTCGCCCTCGCCTTCGGGGTCGGGCGCTACCCGGTCGGCCTCGCCGACGTCGCCCGGGTGCTCGCCGCCAAGCTGACGGGCGCCCCGTCGGGCCTTCCCGCCGCGGTCGAGGCGGTGGTCTGGCAGATCCGCGGGCCGCGCATCCTGGCGGCGATCCTGGTCGGCGCGGCCCTCTCGGGCGCCGGCACCGCCTTCCAGGGCCTGTTTCGCAACCCGCTCGTCTCCCCCGACATCCTCGGGGCCTCCTCGGGCGCGGCGCTCGGGGCGGTGCTGGGCATCCTCCTGGCGCTCGGCGTCCTCGCCATCGAGGCCCTCGCCTTCGCGGGGGGCCTCCTCGCGGTGGCGGCGGTCTACGCGGTCGGGGCGGGGCTGGCGCGGCGCGATCCGGTCCTGGTGCTGGTGCTCGCGGGCGTGGTGATCGGCTCGCTGCTGGGGGCCGGCGTCGGCCTCGTGAAGGTGCTCGCCGACCCTTACAATCAGCTCCCCGCCATCACCTTCTGGCTGCTCGGCAGCCTCTCGGGGGTGCGGGGCGGCGACCTCCTGGCCCTCGGCGCCCCGATCCTCGTCGGCACGGTCCTGCTCCTCCTCCTGCGCTGGCGGCTCGACGCGCTCTCGCTCCCCGACGAGGAGGCCCGGGCGCTCGGCCTTCCGACCGGGCGGCTGCGGGTCGCGGTGGTCGGCGCCGCCACCCTGGTGACGGCGGCGAGCGTGGCGGCGGCCGGCATCGTCGGCTGGGTCGGGCTGGTGGTGCCGCACCTCGCCCGCTTCCTGGTCGGGCCGGGCTTCGCGCGGCTGCTCCCGGCCGCCTGCCTGCTCGGCGGCGGCACCCTGCTCGTCATCGACACGCTGGCGCGCAGCATCGCCCCGGTGGAGGTGCCGCTCGGCATCCTGACCGCCATCGTCGGGACGCCGGTCTTCCTGTGGCTGCTCGCGGGCGCGGAGCAGGACTGGTCATGACCCTGCTCGCCGCGCGCGGCCTCGCCTTCGGCTATCCGGGCCGCGAGATCGGGCGCGGCCTCGACCTGTCGGTGGCGGCGGGCGAGGTGCTGGCGCTGCTCGGCCCCAATGGCGGTGGCAAGACCACGCTCCTTAAGACGCTTCTCGGGCTGCTGCCGCCCCGCGCCGGCGCCGTGACCGTGGCGGGCCGGCCGCTCGCCACCCTGTCGGCGCGCGAGCGGGCGCGCCTGATGGCCTACGTGCCGCAGAGCGCGGGCGGTGCCTTCGCGTTCACGGCCCGCGCCGTGGTGCTGACGGGGCGCAGCGCCCACGTGGGAATCCTCAGCGCGCCCTCGCGGGCCGACCGAGACGCGGCCGAGGCGGCGATGGCGCGGATGGGCGTGCTCCCCCTCGCCGACCGCCCAGTCACCCGCCTCTCCGGGGGCGAGCGCCAGCTCGTGCTGATCGCCCGGGCCCTGGCGCAGGAGCCGCGCCTCGTGGTGCTCGACGAGCCCACCGCCAGCCTCGATTTCGGCAACCAGGGCCGGGTGATGCGCGAGATCGCGCGGCTGCGCGGCGACGGGCTCGGCGTGGTCTTCACCACCCACGACCCGAACCAGGCGGCCCGCATCGCCGACCGGGCGCTGCTGCTGCGGGCCGGAACGCGTCTCGGCGAAGGGCCGGTGGCGGAGGTCCTGGAGGCCCGGCGGCTCGAAGCCCTGTACGGGGCGCCGGTGGAGGTGGTGCGGGATCGCGAGAGCGGGGCGGCGGCGTTCCTGCCGGGGTGATGCAGAGCAGCAGGCCGTGAGCGACCCAAGGGGCATCATCGGCAGGCTGAATCGCCCGCAGCCGGCGACGGCGGTGATCGCGATTTCCTGTCGGCATTCGGACCGACGGCCTTCCTCGGCTCTGCCTCACCTGTTCCGGACGACTTCAGCAGCAGTGAATTGAGATCGAAATTCGGAAAAATCAATCCACCGCGAAGCGGCTCTGATGTCTGAAACTTCCCCTGCTGAGGAAGCAGTCACCGAGGAACAGGAGGAGCGGTATCGCCAAGGTCAAAACTCAATACACTTGACCACGCGAGGGACCGCTTGCCATCTCATCCAGACAGACAGACTGCACCCGCCTGACCAGCGCTCCTGACCCAACGCGGCCGCCGGCGACGCGCGTCAGGAATGTCCTGTTGCGAGAGTTTTTCGGACATTCGGTTCCGCGATACGGTTCCCTCACATCCCTCGCCGCCGACGCCTCTTGCGCCATGCACTTGAGCCGAGCCTGCTCACCGGCATGTAAGATTGTCGGTCTTTTTGCTTGCCTCTCGTCCTGCGCTCAACCGCGTGTGGCCTGTCTCGCATGGATTGAGATGAGAGCGGGTGGAGTGCTGAAGGGCCGGTCCGTGTTCGGTGCTGACCCACACGCGATGCCGCACGCCAGCGTCCCGGATGGGCATACCGATGCGCACGGACACGCAGCGCCCCGCACGCGCGTACAGCCCGGGACGAGTGCCTCGGGCTGCCAGTCTATGGCGATGTCCCCGTCAGGGGCTCAAGCGACCTGCCAGACCTGGGTACCGGCGTAGCCGCTCAGCACCAGGCTCTGGTGCCCCGACCCGTCCACGTCCGCCAGCGCCCGCACCGTCGTGGCGCTGTCCCAGCCCTCCTGGTAGCCGAAGTCGTTGATCTGCTTCGTCGGGTCCATCGTGAAGCTCAGGTGGCCCGAGGCGTCCCGCGAGCCCAGCGCCACGAAGGTCGACGAGGCCCCGAACCCCACGATGTCCGGCGTCCCGTCCCCGTTCACGTCCCCCACCAGCCGCGGCGTCAGCGCGTTCGACCAGCCCTGGTTCGTGCCGAAATCCGCGATGGCGAGGTGCAGCGCCCCGAAGGGCTGCCCGCCGTGGCTCGAAGGGTCCTGCCCCTCGGCCACGAACACGCCCGCCGCCCCGAAGGCCAGGATGTCGTCGTAGCCCGTCACCGCGTCGTGCACGACGAGGCGCTGAGTATTCTGGTCGGTCCAGCCCTGCGCCCGGCCGAGGTCGGTGCTGCCGCCGAAGGTGGCGG
>NZ_JBSVZN010000035.1:0-110356 GCF_054052225.1 Methylobacterium sp. JK268
CCACCCGGAACGATGCGGACGTCGAGGGTCTTTGCGGCGACGTCCACTCCACAGATGATCTGGGTCACGGTAACCTGCCTTGTGCGTGCGATGGGCGATCAGGCGACTGTCCGGTCGTGCGTGACAGTGGCGACGGTCCCAAAGCTCACCAGCGGTTGCAGCCAGAGGGGGCGCGGGAGCCGTCCGCCACGCGCGGGGACCGGCGGCCGCCGGTCCCCGCGCAGCCCTCATCACATCATCCAAAAGGGCCGGCTTCCAGATACAAGGGGGCGTCCCTGCAGGAAATGGCCGTCGGCCGAGTACAGGTAAGGCGCGTCGTCCGGCCCCTTGCCGTAGAGGCAGTCGAGATCGAAGCGCGGCGTGCGGAAATCGACCAGGCCCTCCGGGTCGTCCTGCTGCTGCAGGCTGCTCGCCGGATCGAAGGTGAGGTCGTGGTCGACGAACTGGCCGAGATAGGTGTAGGCGGCCGGGATGCCGCTCTCCTCGGGGTCCGGCCCGTCCTTCACAGAGTCGGGCTTGGCCACCATCGCGGCGCCGAGCTTCCTTAGGTTCACCTCCGTCTCGCTGTCGCTCTCGCCGAATTCGCCCGGCGGCAGCGCGCGGAACATCCGCCCGAACTGACCACCGAAGAACTTCGATTCGCGCGGCAAGTTGAGCCCGCGCACCGTCGTCCCGTGAGTGTTTCTCTGCGGCCCTGCCATTGCTGTCTCCCACCCTGATGCTCTACGCGCTTTGGCGCAGCGACTTCCATGTTCGTCCTTATGATATGATATCAAAGCATGATTGCTCACAAAATGAGATAAACTGCAGCTTATCCGGCGTAAATCATATGAGTCGCGATCCTGTTCTGCATCATTCAAATTGATGACACGTGCAACTATAGGCCAAGGATGCGGATTAGCGGCCGTCGGCGCAGCATCCCGGGCCCAAGGCCCGGCGGCCGGTCTCCCGCGGCGCGGGCGGCCTGTGCCGGAACGACCCGCCCGACCTTGCGGTTGTGCCGGCGAGGGTCCGGTCGGGAAGCGGCCGGCCAGCCCACGGCACGAGGTAGAGCATGGCCGAGACCCGCACGGATCTTCCGCCGACCCACACGATCAAGCCGATGGCGCCGCCGCCCGCCGAGGGCGCCACGACGGCGCAGCTCAAGGCCGACATCGACAGCGGCCGCACGGGCGACAAGACGGAGGTGTTCGATCCCGGCCTGTCGCCGCTCGGCACCGACGACGAGGCGGCCGGCCACCCGCCCTCGCCCGAACGGGTGGCCCTGGCGCGGGCAAACGAGGGCGGGGCGCGCTGGCAGGGCGGGGCCGAGAAACCCTCCTACGCCCATCACCGGCAGAACAAGGTGCTGCCGTTCTTCATCGGCTTCATCGTGCTGGCCGCCGTGATCTTCGCCGTCGCGATGGGATTCAGGTAGGGGCGGGTGGACACCGGCCTGCGGAGCGATCGAGTCGGCGGGTGGCTCCCCTCCCTTTGCCGGATCTCTTGCGTGGGCGCTGCTCCGGGTCAGCAGTCCCGGTCAGCCAAATGCAGACTCTGACCAGGGCCGGGAGCAGCCCTTTCGGCACGCCGGCGACGGCCCCGTTGGTCGCGCACCGCGCGCCGAGGCCGCATCACCGCTCCTCCAGGATGGCGAGCGCCACGCCCGTGAGGATCAGGATCGGAATGACCTTGACCAGCGACCCGAGCGGGTCGAGCCACAGGTCGGGTGCCACCACCACCGCACCCGCGAGGTAGCCGAGCGCCAGGGCGAGGCCGGCGCGCAGGCCCGCCCGGCAGGTGCGGCGACGGGCGATCGCGACACCGACCGCGATGTCGGCGAGGGCGGTGGCCGCGGTGAGCGCGCGGGCGAGACCGCCGGGCAGGCCGTGCGCCGTCAGGATGGCGGCGGCCGGCGCGAAGGCGGGGAGCAGGGCGACGAGGCCGGAGACGAGCCAGAACGCCGCGAGCCCCCCGATCACCAGCGGCTTGAGGAGGAACAGCCGGGCGAACCAGCGCTCCTGCACGGTCGCCGGCAGGGCCGCGAGCGCGGCCTCGAGGCCGGTCGGCGCGAGCCCGGTGGCGGCCGTCCAGCCCCGCGGGTCGCCCGCGACCCCGCGCCTCATCTCCGCCAGCGCCGTCGTCCGCACGGGCGGGGACCAGCCGAGCCGCGCGACCGCGTCGCCGGCCCGGGCGCCCGCCCGGAGCAGCGGGGCCGGCAGGGTCAGGCGCGGGGCGGGGCCGCCGAAGCGGCGGCGGAAGGCCTCCACGACGGTCCCGACATCGGGCGGCGGCGCCTCGATCGGGTCGAGCACGGCCCGCCAGTCCCGCTCCCCCGCCTCCCAGCGCCGGGCCAGCACGGCGATCGTCCCGGCGATGTCCGCGAGCGCCGTCGTGCCGAAGGGACGCGCGGCGACGGCCCCGGGCAGCCGGACCGGGAGAGCGGCGAGCGCCCGGACGAGCGCGCTGCCGCCATAGGCGGCCGGCGCGATCACGAAGCCCGGCCGCAGGATCACGAAGCACGGGCAGTCCCGCAGGATCGCGGCCTCGGCCTCCCGCTTCGTCCGGCTGAAATCGGTGAGATCCTCCGCCGGCGTGCCGGGCACCGAGACCTGGACCAGGAGGCAGGGACGCTCCCGCGCCGAGAGGGCCTGGACGAGCCGCCGCGCGAAGCCGCCATGCACGTCCCGGGTCGCGCCGCCGGGCCCGTCCTGCAGGATGCCGACGGCGTTGACGACGATCTCCGCCCGCGTCGCGGCGATCAGGTCCGCGAGGGCGGCCGCGTCGAGGGCGACGACCGGGCGCGTCACCGCCCGCGGGCCGTGAAGAACCGCCTGGGCCGGCGTGAAGCGCCGGGCGACGGCGATGACCGGGAACCCCTCGCGGTGCAGGGCCTCCGCCACGCCCCCGCCGATCAGGCCCGCGGCGCCGAGGATCGTGATCCGCACCGGTTCGGCCATGGTCAGCTCCCGAGACCCGGCTTGGCGACCATCAGCCAGAGGATGGCGAGGACGGCGCCGAAGCCCGGGATGCCGCAGGCGAACCACAGCCGGAAGAGCCGGTGATAGGCCGGCGGCAGCGGCGCGCCGGCGGCGGCGGCCCCCGCGGCGAGGTCCCGCATCCGCGCCTGCATCCACACGACGGGCAGCCAGACCAGGCCGGCGGTGCCGTAGAGGGCGAGGGAGGCCGCGAGCCAGCCCTCGCCGAGACCGAACCCGGCCTCGCGCGCCAGCAGCAGGCCGCTGACCGGCTGCGCGATGACCGCCGTCGCGGTGAAGAGCGCGTCGGCCACCACCACGGTCCCGGCGGTGCGGGCCACGAAGGCGGCATCGCGCGAGCGATGGGCCATCAGCATGAAGAAGGCGATCCCCGTCCCGGTGCCGAGGATCACCGTCGCCCCGAGGATGTGCAGGGTCTTGAGGATCGGGTAGGCGCTCACCGTGAGGGATCCGAGGCGGCGCGCCGCGATGGGGCCGCGTGGCTGCCGGGTGCGGCCGGCGCGGAGGTCCGGGGCGATGCCCGGTCATCCGATCGGCACGCCCGGACGTTAGGGAACAGGGAACGGGTTGCCAATCCGGCGCGTCCGCCGGGCCGGACCGCGAGGAGAAGGGAGTCGGGCATGCGCGGAGCGCGATGCGTGCTGGTGGGGGTTCCGGTGCAGGAGGGGACCGGCCGGCGCGGCTGCGACATGGGGCCGAGCGCCTACCGGGCCGCCGGGATCGCCGAGGCGGTGAGCGACCTCGGCTTCGCGGTGGTCGATGCCGGCAACCTCTCGGCCCCGCCCTGGCCGGCGCAGATCCACCCCAACCCCGCCATCCGCCACCTGCCCGAGGTGGCGGGCTGGACGGCGACCCTCGCGGAGGCCGCCGAGCGGCTCGCGGCCGACAGCCTGCCGCTCTTCCTCGGCGGCGACCACAGCCTGTCCGCCGGCACGGTGGCGGGCCTGAGCCGGCGGGCACGGGCCGAGGGACGGCCGCTCTTCGTGCTCTGGCTCGACTCGCACCCGGATTTCCACACCCTCGACAGCACGCAGAGCGGCAACCTGCACGGCGTGCCGATGGCCTACGTCACCGGACGGCCGGGCTTTGCCGGCTACTTCCCGCCCCTCGACTCCCCCGTCGACCCGCGCCGCGTCTGCATGATCGGGCTGCGCAGCGTCGACCCGCCGGAGCGCGCGGCGCTCGCCGCGGCCGGGGTCACGGTGCACGACATGCGCAGCATCGACGAGGAGGGCATCGCCCGGCCGCTCGCCGGCTTCCTCGACCGGGTCGCGGCCGAGGGGGGCCTGCTGCATGTCAGCCTCGACGTGGACTTCCTCGATCCCGGCATCGCGCCGGGCGTCGGCACGACCGTGCCGGGGGGCACGACCTTCCGGGAGGCGCATCTCGTCATGGAGATGCTGCACGACAGCGGCCTCGTGCGCGCCCTCGACCTCGTGGAACTCAATCCCTTCCTGGACGAGCGCGGGCGCACGGCGCTGCTGATGGTCGACCTCGCCGCGAGCCTGCTCGGCCGGCGCGTCCTCGATCGGCCCACCCGCAGCTACTGAGCCGGTCGCGCGGACGGGATCAGGTCCGCGCCGCGAGGAGCCGCAGGCCGGCGCAGGCGAAGAGCACCGCGAACGTGCCCTCGATCCAACGGCGCAGCCGCGCATAGGCCGCGATCATTGGGGCCGTCGAGAAGACCACCGCGTAGGCGCCGAACACCAGGATTCCGAGGAGGGCGCAACCGAGCACCATGGCCGGCAGGATCCCGGCGGAGGCGTCTGATCCCAGGCCCAGGGACATGATCGCCGCCCAGGCGATCACGGCCTTCGGGTTGCCCACATGCATGAGGAATCCCTGCCGGAAGCGGGACCCGGTCGTCCGACCGACCGGCCCGCCGGCCCTCGCCGGGGCCGCCTCCGGCCGGAGCGCGGACCGGCCGGAGCGCCACGCCAGGTACAGGAGGTAGGCCCCGCCCCCGACCCGCAGCGACCAGAGCACCGCCGGAGAGGCCGCGAGCAGTGCGGCGATGCCGCTCGCCGCGACCATCGCCCAGGTCATCGAGGCCGCGACCACGCCCGCGGCCAGGACCAGCGCGGGGCGCCGCCCCTCCCGCATCGCCGTCCCCATGATCGCCATATTGCTCGGCCCCGGGCTGGCCGTCGCCACCAGGTAGGCCGCGTAGACGGGAAGCAACTGACTGGCCTGGCTCATGGGTCACGCTCTCAGGGATGGGGCCGAACGGGAAGGGACGGGAGGTCGCCACGGAACACGACGTGGATCTTGTTGCCGTCGGGATCCCGCAGGTAGGCGCCGAAATAGCCCCGCCCGTAATGCGGGCGCGGTCCCGGCGCGCCCTCGTCCGTCCCGCCGGTGGCCAGCCCCGCCATGTGCGACGCCGTCACGGCCGCTTCGGCGGGAGCCAGGAACGCGACCATGCTCCCGTTTCCGACGCCCGAAGGGGCGCCGTCGAACGGCAGGCACGCGTAGAAGCGCGGGAGCACGTCGTCGCCGACCCAGCAGAGGCTGGGTGCGCCGCCGTCGGGGGTCACCGGGCGCTGCTTCAGCCCGAGAGGGGCCAGGACGGCATCGTAGAACCGGGCCGCACGCCCGAGGTCGCGAACACCAACCATGACATGGCT
This sequence comes from Methylobacterium sp. JK268, assembly GCF_054052225.1. NCBI lineage: Bacteria > Pseudomonadati > Pseudomonadota > Alphaproteobacteria > Hyphomicrobiales > Methylobacteriaceae > Methylobacterium > Methylobacterium sp. JK268. The sequence continues at coordinate 5,606 of NZ_JBSVZN010000035.1, forward strand.
GAACATGACACCTCCGGTGGGGCGCGGTCCCGGGCGGAACGATGCCGTCTTCCTTGCGGAAGGCGACGGCGAAAGACGTCGACAGCTTCTGCGCCTCACCCCGACGATGCAAGGGGCGGCACCGAGAGACCGGCCAGTTCGTGCGGCGCCTGCGGGGGCCGTCCCTTCCATTCCGTCAGGGAGGCCACGAAGGATCCGCGTCCGGGTGGCAACGGCACGGATCGCGACCATCAGACCGCTCCTTTAACAAATGTCTTCCGCGCCTTTGAAAATAACATGAGCGATCAGATCCGTTATTATCAACAAAACACGCGCCCGGATCCGAAGCGTTCTCCTGCCGTCAATTGTTCATTAGGACTTGCCCCCTACTCCGTGACAGTACTCTGGCCGGCCCGGGCGGCGGGGCGGTGAGGATCCGGAGACTGACCGTGATGGCGTCGGGTGCGCGGCTCGTCGAGGCTTCCACGATGCGGCCGGACCCGGCCGGACGGGCGCTGGGACCGCCCGCGCTGCTCGCCTGCCTCGACACGCTGCGGCCCGGCCTCGTGGTCGTCGATGGGGCGGGGCGCATCGGCCTGTGCACCGCGCCGGCCCGCGCGCTCCTCGCGGCGATCGCGCCGGAGGGGGAGGCGCCGCGCTCCGGGCGCGGGTTGATCCGCGTCCTCGACCGGACCGGCGCCCTCCCGCGGGCCGAGCTGCTGCGCGCGATCCGCCGGGCGCGGGCGGGCGAGGCGGCCACCCTCGACCTGCGCCGCGGCGACCGCGCCGTCCAGATCTCCCTCGCCCGGGTTCCGGGGACGGGCCTCCTCGTCACCCTGGAGGATGTCAGCGACCGCCGGGCCGCGGAGGCGAGCGCCGCCGACACGGCGCGGCGCGACCCCCTGACGGGGCTGCCGAACCGCCTGCTCCTGCGCGAGCGCCTCGCGGCCGCCCTCGGGGCGGGGGACCGCGGGCAGGGCTGCGCGCTCCTCCTCGTCGACCTCGACCGGTTCAAGCCGGTCAACGACACGCTCGGCCACCCGGTCGGCGACGCGCTGCTGGAGAAGGTCGCCGACCGCCTGCGCTCGGCGGTGCGGGCCGAGGACACGGTCGCGCGGATCGGGGGCGACGAGTTCGTGATCCTGCAGGCCGGGCTGCGGGACCCCGCGGCGGCCGAGGCCCTGGGCCGGCGGATCGTGGACCTCGTCGGCCGCGCCTACATGGTCGAGGGCCACCTCGTCAGCATCGGGGCGAGCGTCGGCATCGCCCTGGCCCCGCGGGACGGCGAGGATCCCGACCGCCTCCTCAAATGTGCCGACCTCGCCCTGTACTGCGCCAAGCACGACGGGCGCGCCACCTTCCGGTTCTTCGAGCCGACCATGGACGCGCAGATGCAGGCGCGCCGCCGGCTCGAACTCGACATGCGCCAGGCCCTGGCCCGGCGCGAATTCGCGATCCACTACCAGCCCCAGCTCAACCTGCAGGAGAACCGCCTCACCGGCTGCGAGGCGCTGCTGCGCTGGCACCATCCCGAGCGCGGACTGGTCTCGCCCGCCGACTTCATCCCGGTCGCAGAGGAGATCGGCCTGATCGTGCCGATCGGCGACTGGGTCATCCGGCAGGCCTGCCACGACGCCGCGCGCTGGCCGCAGGCCCTCACGGTCGCGGTCAACGTCTCGCCGGCGCAGTTCAAGGGCGAGCGCCTCGTCGACACGGTGACCTCGGCGCTGGCCCGCGCCGGCCTGCCCGCGCGGCGGCTGGAGATCGAGATCACCGAGGGGCTGCTGCTGCAGGACGACGCCCACACCCTGCGCACCCTCCACCGCCTGCGCGACCTCGGGGTGCGCGTCTCGATGGACGATTTCGGGACCGGCTACGCGTCGCTCAGCTACCTGCGCGCCTTTCCGTTCGACAAGATCAAGATCGACCGCTCCTTCGTGCGCGACATGGCGCAGAAGCCGGACGGCGACGCGATCATCCGGGCGATCGCCGGTCTCGGGCGCAGCCTCGGCATGACCACGGTCGCCGAAGGCGTCGAGACGGAGGAGCAACTGCGCCGCATCCGGCAGGAGGGCTGCACGGACGTGCAGGGCTACCTCGTCAGCCGCCCGATCCCGGCCGACGCCCTCCTGGCGCTGCTCGCCCGCTCCTGATCCCCCGCGGAGTTCCCCGATGGAAGACCTCTACCGCCTCGTCTATGCCAGCCGGAACCTGCTGAAGCCCGGCGAGGCGGAGGCCGCCATCGCGCAGATCCTCGACGCCTCCCGGCGCAACAACCGGACGGCCGGGGTGACGGGCGCCCTCATGTTCAACGCGGGCGCCTTCGCGCAGGTGCTGGAGGGGCCCCGGCGCGGCGTGGAGGCGACCTTCGAGCGCATCCAGCGCGACCTGCGCCACAGCGACGTCACGGTGCTGCAATGCGGGCCCGCCGAGCGGCGCGGCTTCGCCGACTGGGCGATGGCCTTCGTCGGGCAGTCCGAGGAGGGGCGGGCGCGGTGGAGCCGGCTCGCGCGCGAGAGCGGCTTCGACCCCGGGCGCCTCGACGGCGACGCGGTGCTGGCCATGCTGCACGGCCTCGTGCTGGAGGAGGAGGATCTGTGCGGCCCCCCCGGCCCGCTCCCGGAGGCGCCGGCCGAGCCGTCCGGATCCTTCGACGCGGACCAAGTGCGGGCCGAACTCGTCGCCCTGCACCCGGCCCCTCCGCCCGCCGCCCCGCCCGCCGCCGCGTCCGCCTCCGAGGGGGCGCTCGCCGTCCTGCGCGCGGCGCTCGCCGAGGAGCGGGGCCGCACGACGCAGCTGCGGGAGGAGGTCGACGGGCTGCGAATCGCCCTCGCCCTCGCCCGCGACGAGGCGGAGGTCCTGGCGCGCGAGCGCGGCGCCTGGGCCGAGCGCGCCCGCCTGCTCGCGGCCGCTCTCCACCAGGAAGCGGCGGCGGCGGTGGCGGAAGCCGGGTCGGCGACGGGCCGGACCGCCCGAACGGCCGCCTGACAGGGCCGATTTGCGCACAAAAATGCCAGGAGCCCTGCCCTGGCGCACAATTGTGCTTGTCGGGCCCGCCCGTGCCGTCTAAGACACTGGGGCCCAAGGCAGAAAAAAAGGCCGCCCTTGCGAGCGGCCCGAAGTCTAGGGAGGAAACGCCCAAAGAGGGCAATCGCCGCCGCGACGCCATCGCGGCGGCGATGTCGTTTGTATGCCACGTTGCAGTGCAGCACACAACCCACTTGCCGCTGGGGCAGCCATGCCGTTACCGCATGGCGCTGCGCGCGGCCGCGCGCCGGGCGAGGGCGCGATCGGCGACGACGAGGAGCCCACCCGCGGCCAGGAAGGACAGGGCGATCCCCGCCGCGTTGCCGGTGACCGCCGACCAGCCGATCCGGTCCGGGTTCATGAACGGGTAGGGGTAGCGCCCGGTGAGCCCGCCGCGCAGGAGCGCGTAGGCGAAGTAGGCGAGGGGATAGAGGGCGATCAGCAGGGGATCGCGGGGCCGCAAGACGCCCTTGGGGACGAGCGCCAGCCAGTAGGCCGGGACGGCGATCGGCAGGACGGCGTGCAGGGCGATGTCCGCCACCACGTCGGCGCCCTGGAGCGGGCGCAGGCCGCGCAGCAGCAATCCCTGCACCACGCCGACGAGGATCGTGCAGAGCACGGCCGCCCCGACCCAGCGCGCGGCCGCGAACTCCGTCCGCCCGGACTGCGCGACGCCCGTCCGCGCGAGGGCGGTGAACAGCACCGCCACGAACAGGCCGGTGGTGTTGGTGAAGTAGCCGAGCATGATCCAGGCGGCGAGGCCCGGCGACCCGGTGCGGCCGAGCACACCCGCGAAGCCCGCCGCGAGCCCGATCCAGGCGGCGAGCGCGATCAGGGCCGCGGCGGCACGGGGGAGGGTCGGTCGTCGCATGGCGCGGTCCGGGAGACGTGGCGCCGCGCTCCTGGCAGCGCTTCGCGTCACGGGCGTGACGGGGCGCCCATCGCCGCCGCGGCGAGCAGCCAGGTCCGGAACGCCCGGACGACCGGCCGGTCCGCCGTCTCCCGCGGCGAGACCACGTAGAATCCCGCCCGTGCCGGAACGGTCGCCGCGAAGGGCGCCACGAGGCGACCGGCGCGGAGATCGGCCTCCACGTAGGCCGTCCGCCCGATCGCGACGCCCAGCCCGTCGATCGCCGCCTGGATCGTGACGAGGTTGAGGTCGAAGGTCAGGGCCGGTCCGCGGAGGGCCGATCGGGCCAGCCCGGCGGCCGTCAGCCAGTCGTCCCAATCGGTCCCCGTGACGCCGCTGGTCCGCAGCAGGGTGTGCTGGGCGAGGTCGCCGGGCGTCCGCAGGGCGCCGCCCCGGCACAGCGCGGGGCTGCAGACCGGGAACAGCGCGTCCGCCATCAGCCAGTCGGCGCGCAGGGCGTCCCAGGTTCCCGCCCCGTAGCGGATGGCGACGTCGACGCCGTCGCGCCCGAACGTCGTCAGCCCCGTGCCGGTGACGACGCGCAGGTCCACCTCCCCGTGCCCGGCCCGGAAACCCTCCAGGCGCGGCAACAGCCACTTCGCGGCGAGCGACGCGAGCGTACTCACCACGAGGACCGGGCCGCGACCGCGCCCCGGCAGCCGGGACGTCGCGTCCGCCAGTTCCCGGAAGGCGTGGCCGACGCGCGCGAGGTACTGCGCGCCGTCGTCGGTCAGCGACAGCGCATGGCTGCGCCGGACGAAGAGCCGGATGCCCAGGTCCTTCTCGACCCGGCCGACCTGGTGGCTGACGGCGCTCGGGGTGACGTGCAGTTCCTCGGCCGCCCGGGTGACGCTCAGGTGCCGGGCGACGGCCTCGACGACTCGCAAACCGTTCAACGAGGGAAGTCGGTCTCCCACGCCGTGCTCCGCATGAGATTTTCTCATGTCCTAACGGTGCCGATGTCGTTTGCCAAGCATCGCGACCGCACCGTAGTCATCGACACGATCTCGACCGGAAACGACGTCGCCGACCCGCCGCATCACGGGCGATCGCCGCGTCGTGAGCAGATGTCGGTCGGCACGAAGCCCTCGATATCGGCCGGGATCATGAATTGGCGCCGGGAGAGGACCCATGAAGCTGTTTTACGCGCCCAACACGTGTTCCCTGTCGCCGCACATCGTGCTTCGCGAGCTGGGGCTGCCGTTCGACCTGGTTCGCGTCGACAACCGGGCGAAGACGCTGCCGGACAGGTCCGATTACCGGACGATCAACCCCAAGGGTTACGTGGCGGCGCTGCAACTCGCGAATGGCGACGTGCTCACCGAGGGTCCCGCGATCGTCCAGTATCTCGGCGACCTGCGGCCGGATGCGGGCCTGGTTCCGCCCAACGGCACCTGGCCGCGCGTCCGGCTCCAGGAGTCGCTGAACTTCATCACCAGCGAGCTCCACGCGGCGTCGAGCCCGCTGTTCGACCCCGCGCTGCCCGACGACACGCGAGAGCGATTCCGCTCGAAGCTGCTGAAGCGGCTCGAGATCGTCGCGGGCGATCTCGCGCCGACCGGGCACCTTCTCGAAGGCCGGTTCACGGTGGCCGACGCCTACCTGTTCACGGTCCTGCTGTGGATGGACGGCTTCTCCATCCGCCTCGATCCTTGGCCCTCGATCGTCACCTTCATGGAGCGGATCCGGGCACGGCCGAGCGTGCAGGCCGCGCTCGCCGCGGAACGGTGAGCGGCCGCGCGGTCCGCGACGCCGAGCGGCCTCACCCCCGCGGGGCGGTCCGCGAGGTGAGCGCGGATTGGATCAGCGCGTCCGCCTGCAACTCCCGGCCGGTATAGCCGAGCAGGCCGGCGAGGCGCGTGCGGGCGCGATTCACCCGGCTCTTGATGGTGCCGACCGCCACGCCCATCATCGTCGCCACCTGCTCGTAGGTGAGTTCCTGCACGCCCACCAGGACCAGGGTCTCGCGCATGTCGGGCGGCAGGCGGCCCAGCGCCTCCTGGACCTCCACCAGGCTCACGCCGTGGTCCTGCCGCGGCGCCACCGCCAGCGTCGCCGCGTACTGGCCCTCGTCGTCCTCCACCTCCCGCGACCGCTTGCGCCGCAGCGAGTAGAAGTGGTTGCGCATGATGGTGAAGAGCCAGGCATCGAGGTTGGTCCCCGGCGTGAAGCGGTCGCGGTTCTGCCAGCCGCGCAGCACCGTCTCCTGCACGAGGTCGTCCGCCTCCGCGGTGCGGCCCGCCATGCTGATCGCGAAGGCGCGCAGCGACGGCAGCGCCTTCAGGAGCCCCGCGTGGAAGGCGCGCAGGTCCGCGTCGGATTGCGCGTCGAGGGCGTCCGTGAGTTGGTCGAGGAGCGCCCTCAGGGACGGCGACAGGTCCTCGGACACGTGGGTCCGGTAGAGTTCCCGCAGGGCGTGGCCGAGATGGTCGCGGACCGGCTCGGGCAGCAGGGCGCCGTCGCCCGCGTCGGGGGATGCCGGGGCATCGGGGGAGAGGAGCACGGGGCCTCCGCATACTAGCAAGGAGTATATATGCGGAGGCAGCTATGGCGACCAGGTCCGGCGTCAAGGCGCCGGACGGCAGGTCGGGCCGCCGCGGGCGCGGCGGCCGGGCCGGGATCCTCAGGCGGGCAGGAAGCGGAACATGTGCCGGCGCGCCTCGTCGTCCATCTCGGTCTTGAAGGCGTGGCGGTCCTTGATGGCGAGGGCCGCCTGGGCGGCCGGGCGGGCCGAGACCGTGTCGAGGAGCCGCTTCAGGTTCGGGAAGTCCGGCCAGACGCTATCGTCGGCCGGGCTGGCGCCGAGCACGAAGGGCACCATGCGGGCCCAGCCCCACACCGCCATGTCGACGATGGTGTAGGTCTCGCCGAGCACGAAGGGCCGGTCCTTGAGTTGCGCGTCGAGGATCGTCCAGTGGCGGCGCGCCTCGAAGGCGTAGCGGGTCACGCCGTAGTCCTGCGGCTGCGGCGCGAAGTGGCGGAAATGGACCGACTGGCCCGAATAGGGCCCGATGCCGGTGGCGACGAACATCAGCCAGGACAGGAGGTCGCCGCGGGCGGCGGGCGTGGCGGCGGGCAGGAACCGGCCGGTCTTCTCGGCGAGGTAGAGCAGGATGGCGTTCGAATCGAACACCCGGGCGCCCGTCTCCTCGTCCAGGATGACCGGGACCTTGGCGTTGGGATTGAGCGCCGTGAAGGCGGGATCGTGCTGCTCGCCCTTGCGGGTGTCGACGGGCTTGGCCGTGTAGGGCAGGCCCATCTCCTCCAGGCAGAGGGCGACCTTCATCGGGTTGGGCGCGAGGCTGTAGTAGAAGGTGATCACGCGGGCTCTCCTCTCGGGCGGATCGTCGCGGATCCGCGAGGCGGACAGGACATCGCACGGCGCGGCCGCAACCTGAAGGGGTGGGGCGGTTCGCGCCTCCCCGTGTGCGGGGGCGCGGATTCACGAATCCTTGCGGCCGGCCGATCAGCGGAACGCTTCTGGAACGCCCAACACCCCTCATGCTGAGGTGCGACCACAGGGAGCCTCGAAGCACCCCTGACCGTTCATCCAAGACAACGACGACCTGGACAGACTGTTCTGGGGTGCTTCGAGGCTCCCTATGGTCGCACCTCAGCATGAGGATGGGGTCGCCTGCCATCAGCGTGGTCTGATGCGGTCGCTCACCATGATCTGTCCGGATGAAGCCCGCCGGTCCTCAGACACATCGAGCTTGACGGCGCCCCACACACCCACACGGCCCTTCCTTCCTGGGGGACGTGGACGGCTCAACCCAAACGCCCGCACCAGGACCTCTCGCCGCAGCCGGATCTTCCCCTCGCAACGGCGCGTTGTGCCGGCTGATCTCCCGGCGTTGCTCCCCTCGCGACGCCGCCCCCCGAGTCCCGGAACCGCATCCATGGACGACGCCACCGTCTCGCGTCCGACCCGGCGCACCGTGCTGGAGAGCGGCGTCGCCGCGGCCGCCCTGCTCGGCCTGTCGGGGCCGAGCCCGGCGCGGGCCGACGCCGCGCCGCAGCCCGGCGATCCGCCGCTGCAAGAGCTGCCGGTGACCCTGCGGATCAACGGGGAGGCGCGGGCGCTCACCCTCGACACCCGCACCACGCTGCTCGACGCCCTGCGCGAGCATCTCGCGCTCACCGGCACCAAGAAGGGCTGCGACCACGGCCAGTGCGGCGCCTGCACGATCCTGGTCGACGGGCGGCGGATCAACGCCTGCCTGACGCTGGCGGTGATGCACGAGGGCGACGACATCCGCACCATCGAGGGCCTCGCCTCCGGCGACACGCTGCACCCGCTCCAGGCTGCCTTCCTGCACCGTGACGGCTTCCAGTGCGGCTACTGCACGCCGGGCCAGATCTGCTCGGCCGCCGGCATGCTCGCCGAGGTCAAGGCCGGCTGGCCGAGCCACGCCAGCCCCGACCTCGCCGCCGCCCCGACCCTCACCGACGCGGAGATCCGCGAGCGCATGAGCGGCAACATCTGCCGCTGCAGCGCCTACCCGAACATCGTCGCGGCGATCCGCGACGCCGCCGGCTCCACGGCTCTCTGAGGCATCCCATGAAGGCCTTCACCTACGAGCGCCCCGACAGCGCCGCCGCCGCCACCCGGGCCGCGGCCCGGCCGGAGGCCCGCTTCATCGCCGGCGGCACCAACCTCCTCGACCTGATGAAGCTGCAGGTCGAGACGCCCGCCCACCTCGTCGACGTCAACCGGTTGCCCCTCGGCGAGATCGCCCCCACGCCGGAGGGCGGATTGCGGGTCGGCGCGCTGGTGCGGAACGCGGACCTCGCCGCCGACCCGCGCGTGCGCCGCGACTACGGGGTCCTGTCCCGGGCGCTGCTCGCGGGCGCCTCCGGCCAACTGCGCAACAAGGCGACCACCGCCGGCAACCTGCTCCAGCGCACCCGCTGCCCCTACTTCACCGACACGTCCCGCCCCTGCAACAAGCGCCAGCCGGGCTCGGGCTGCTCCGCCCTCGACGGGTTCAACCGCAACCTCGCGGTGCTCGGCACCAGCGAGGCTTGCATCGCCACCCACCCGTCCGACATGGCGGTGGCCATGCGGGCGCTGGACGCCACCGTCGAGACCGTGACCGGCGAGGGCAGCGAGCGCCGGATCCCCATCGCCGCGTTCCATCGCCTGCCCGGCGACACGCCGCAGATCGAGACGGTGCTGCAGCCCGGCGAACTCATCACCGCCGTCACCCTGCCGCCGCCGGTGCCCGGCCGGCACATCTACCGAAAGGTCCGCGACCGGGCCTCCTACGCCTTCGCCCTCGTCTCGGTCGCCGCGGTGATCGACGTCCGCGGCGGCAAGGTCGGCGCGGCCCGCCTCGCCTTCGGGGGCCTTGCCCACAAGCCCTGGCGGGTCGAGGCGGCGGAGGCGGCGCTGGTGCGGGACGGCGCCGGGGCGGCCGGGGAGGCGGCCCTCGCGGGCGCCGCCCCGCGGGGCGCCAACGCCTTCAAGATCCCCCTCGCCCAGCGCACGCTCGCGGCCGTCGTCGCCGAGGCGACCCGGGCCTGACCGCAGGAGATCCGTCATGGAGATGAACCAGCCGGTCGGCGCGACCCCGCTCGATCGCGAGGGCGGCCTCGTCGGCCGGCCGATCGACCGTGTCGAGGGCCCGCTCAAGGTCACGGGCCACGCTCCCTACGCCTACGAGAGCCGGGAGCTGGGGAACCCGGCCTACGGCTTCGTGGTGACGGCGAGCATCGCCCGCGGACGCATCCGGGCGATCGACGCGGGCGCCGCCGAGGCGATGCCGGGCGTGGTCCACGTGCTCACCCATCGCAACGCGCCGCCCCAGGGCGAGAAGAAGGAGCAGGTGGCGCCCCTCCTCACCGGCCCCGAGATCCGCCATGTCGGCCAGCCCGTCGCCCTGGTGGTGGCGGAGACCTTCGAGCAGGCCCGGGCGGCGGCGGCCGCGATCCGCATCGCCTATGACGGCGAGGCGCCCCGCGCCGTCCTCCGGGACGCGATCCCGGACGCGCAGGTGCCGCCCCAGGCCGCGAGCCCGCCGGATTCGAGTCGCGGCGACTTCGACGCCGGCTTCGCCGCGGCCCCGGTGAAGCTCGACGTCACCTACACGACGCCGGTGCAGTCGCACGCCATGATGGAGCCGCACGCCACGATCGCGGCCTGGGCGGGCGACCGGGTCACGCTAATCACCGCCAACCAGATGCCGAACCGCGGCCAGGGCTCCCTCGCCTCCGTGCTGCGCCTGCCGAAGGAGAATGTCCGGCTGATCAGCCGCTACATCGGCGGCGGTTTCGGGGCGAAGCTGCAGCCGCAGGCGGATGCCATCCTGGCGGCGCTCGCCTCGCGGAACCTCGGCGGGCGCCCGGTGAAGGTCGCGCTCACCCGCCAGCAATGCTTTGACGCCACCACCCGCCGCTCCGACACCGTGCAGCGGATCCGCCTCGGGGCGGAGCCGGACGGGAAGCTCCTCGCCATCGCGCACGAATCCTGGTCGGACACCACGACGGGCGATTCCTTCTACGAGACCGCCGCCAACGCCACCCGCGCCCTCTACGAGGCGCCGCACCGGCGCACCGCCCACCGGCTCGCCCATCTCGACCTGCCGGTCTCCTCCTCCATGCGGGCGCCCGGCGAGGCGGTGGGGCTGCTCGCCCTCGAATGCGCCATGGACGAACTCGCCGCGGCGCTGAACCTCGACCCGGTCGAGCTGCGCATCCGCAACGAGCCCGCGCAGGATCCCGAGAAGCAGGTGCCGTTCTCCACCCGCGCCCTGGTGCCCTGCCTGCGGGAGGGCGCGCGGCTGTTCGGCTGGGAGAAGCGCCAGGCGCGGCCCGGCTCCGTGCGGGACGGGCAGTGGCTCGTCGGGATGGGGATGTCGGCGGCCGCGCGGCTCAACCCGCTCCAGCCCGCCAAGGCGCGGGTGCGGCTCGACCCGGACGGCACGCTCACGGCCCGGATGGCGATGACCGATATCGGCACCGGCACCTACACGATCCTGAGCCAGATCGCCGCCGAGATGCTGGGCCTGCCGGTGGCGCAGGTGCGCATGGTGCTGGGCGACACCGCCGACCCGCCCTCCTCGGGCTCGGGCGGCTCCTTCGGGGCGGCGAGTTCGGGCTCGGCCCTCTACGTCGCCTGCGAGGAATTGCGCCGGCAGATCCTGGCGAAGACCGACCTCGAACCGGCGAATGCCGTCTTCGCGGAGGGCCGCGTCGCCTCCGGCAACCGCTCGCAGGACCTTCGGGCGCTGATCGGCGCCGGCCTGGAGGCGGAGGGCGAGATCAAGCCCGGGCAGAACAGCAAGGCGTTCTCGCAATATTCCTACGGCGCCCATTTCGCGGAGGTCGGGGTCGATGTCGACACCGGCGAGATCCGCCTGCGGCGGATGCTCGGCGTCTTCACGGGCGGCCGCATCCTCAACGCCAAGCTCGCCCGCTCGCAGGCGATCGGCGGCATGACCTTCGGGGTGGGCGCCGCCCTGATGGAGGCGGTCGAGGTCGATCCGCGCTTCGGCCACTTCGTGAACCACGACCTCGCCGAGTACCACGTGCCGGTCCACGCGGACCTGCCCGCGATCGACGCGGTGTTCCTGCCCGAGCGCGACGAGCGGGCGAACCCGCTCAAGAGCAAGGGCCTGGGCGAGCTCGGCATCTGCGGGGCCGGGGCCGCGGTGGCGAACGCCGTCACCAACGCCACCGGGGTCCGGGTGCGCGATTATCCGTTGACCCTCGACAAGCTGCTCCCCGGCCTCGCCGAGCGGGAGGCAGGACAGCGCCGCGCCTGAGGCGCGTTTCCGAAAGGCAGACCGAATGACCGACCTCTCGCGGCGGGGATGGCTGGCGGGCGCCGCCGGCGGCGCGCTCATCGGCGCGCAGGCGCGGGCCGCCGGCGCCGCGGAGCCGCTGCGCGGCCGGGACGGGGCCGACATCCTGGGACCCCGCAACCCGTCCCGGCAGGGCGAGGAGCCTTTCACCACCGCCCCGCCCCGGACCGATCACGGCACCCTGCCGAACCTGAAATGGTCCTTCACCGACAGCCACATGCGGCTGGAGGAGGGCGGCTGGGCGCGCCAGACCACCGTGCGGGAGCTGCCGGTCTCCACCGCGATGGCGGGCGTCAACATGCGCCTCAAGGCCGGGGCGGTGCGGGAGATGCACTGGCACAAGGAGGCCGAGTGGGCCTACATGCTCAAGGGGCGCGCCCGCATCACCGCCGTCGACCAGGCCGGCCGCACCTTCGCGGACGACGTCGGCGAGGGCGACCTCTGGTACTTCCCCTCCGGCATCCCGCACTCCATCCAGGGCCTCGCGGGCGGTGAGGACGGCTGCGAGTTCCTGCTCGTGTTCGACGACGGGCACTTCTCGGAGGATTCGACTTTCCTGATCACCGATTGGCTGGCCCACACGCCCCGCGACGTGCTGGCGAAGAACCTCGGCGTCGCCGAGGAGGCGCTGCAGTCGATCCCGGAGAAGGAACGCTACATCTTCCCCGCCCCGCAGCCGGGCCCCCTCGCGCAGGACCGGATGGGCGGGGCCGGGCCGGTGCCGCAGACCTTCAGCCACCGGATGCTGGCGCAGTCCCCGATCCAGACGAAGGGCGGCACCGTGCGGATCACGGATTCGGCGGTCTTCCCGGCCTCGAAGACCATCGCGGCGGCGCTGGTCGAGCTCGCGCCGGGGGGCCTGCGCGAGCTGCACTGGCACCCGAACGGCGACGAGTGGCAGTACTACCTGGAGGGCCAGGGCCGCATGACGGTGTTCGGCTCGGAATCGAAGGCGCGCACCTTCGACTACCAGGGCGGCGACGTCGGCTACGTGCCCTTCGCGATGGGCCACTACATCGAGAACACCGGCACCGCGCCGCTGCGTTTCCTGGAACTGTTCCGCAGCCCGGTCTACGCGGATGTCTCGCTCAACCAGTGGATGGCGCTCACGCCCCACGCCCTGGTGCGCGCGCATCTCGGGCTCGACGAGGCCGTGCTGGCGGCGCTGCCGGAGGGCAAGGTGCCGGTGCTGCCGGGCTAAGCTGGTTGGCACACCACGTCGGCCTTGCAGGTGGCGGAGGCCATCACGATCCTGACCTTGCCACCGTACTCGCCGGAACTGAACCCGGCAGAGACCATCTGGCAGTCCTTGCGTCAGAACGAGCTCGCCAATCGGCTGTATGCCTCCGACGAGGCGATGGTCGAGGCGTGCTGCGACGCCTGGAACAGCTTCGCCCAGGCGCCGGACCTGATCCGCTCCATCGCCGGGCGCGATTGGGCAAAAGTGTCAGGAATTTTGGCGGTTCGTATTATGTCTCGAAAAACATCGTTCCGGTATCCGACCTGCCCTGACTGATCGCGTCCGTCCACGCTGCGCTGAGCGGCCTTGGCCAGCCGGTGCCGACACCCGAAAGCGGCTGTTCACGCGCCGGCCCCTCGCGGTTGTCCGAAGAAGGCACGTGCCACTGCGGAATGACACCGCGCCGGGTTGAACGCCACCGCCGCGCGCCGCACACGCCTTGGGGCGCAAGGTGGTATCGTTTCGCAACCATCGGCGGCCCGGTTGTGCTATCATGATGGCCGATGACGTCGCCAATTACCCACGATCCGATCCTTTCCCGCTTTCGCGCAGCACTCGCCGAAATCTACGGCGCGCGCCTCGATCGCGTGGTGCTCTACGGCTCGCGCGCGCGGGGCGACGCGCGGCCCGACTCGGATTACGACGTGGCCGTCTTCCTCAAAGACGATGCCGGTCTCTGGCAGGAGAGCGGAGTCCTCGCCGAAATCGAAACCACGATCCTCAACGACACGGGGGCCATCATCAACGCCCTGCCGTTTCCGGCTGTGGCCTATACGGCGCGAACACCGCTGATGCATGAGCTACGCCGGGACGGACTCGACCTGTGAAGCGCCCCGAAACCGCCGCCTACCTCGCCAAGGCCCGTCAGTCGCTCAATGAGGCCGCGATCGTCGCCGCGAATGGTTTAGTCGAGGCGGCCGGCCGTGCTGCCTATCATGCCGCCTATCATGCCGCCCAGGCTTACATCTTTGAGATTTCCGGCCGTGCGGCGAAAACGCATAATGGTGTCCGCAGCGAATTCGCACGCCTCGCCAGAGAAGAACCGCGCATCGAGCGGTCACTTTCGACTTTCCTGGCTCGCGCCTACTCCCTCAAGGAAGCGGCCGATTATGCCATTGGCCACGATCCTCACCTCACCCTTGCTGAAGTCGAGCAGGCTATAGAAACCGCCCGAAATTTTGTTGACAGCATCAGCGATCTGCTTGGAGCATAGCAACAACTATCGAACTTTAGGTAGATTTCTACTTGGATTGCACATGCATCACACGACGCTATGATGTCGGTTTATATGTAATACATCCAGCTTTATGATATTTTGCGTGGATCTCTAAGTTTTTGAATCGTTCTCTTTCGGCTTACGATCAATCATCTTATGTTTCTCGTCAAGTGTGGTTGCGCCTTTTCTGAATTCATTAAGTAAATGGAAAAGTCCCAAAACAAATAAGACAAAGGCCGCTGCCGCAAATAAACCTTAAACTTGACAATCATTTATACTCATTGGCAGTGCAACGATATGAGCAGTCATGGCGAGAAAAATCAGCCATAAAGCTACTCTTAAATCTTTATAGCGCTTTAAAAGAATAATCATTCTGAGTATAAATACTGTTAAGGCGCATCTCAAGAAGGTCAGCGGGCCCTGTTTTTGAATCAGTTGTCGTATTATTGATATTTTCAATCTTCCTGTCCACGTACTCTCGGCTGAACAGGCGGAACCGAGTTGCTATGTCAGACTGCTGAATGTTCACCATCGCCAGAACAGTCGTGCAAGCGGCGATGAACGGTGTACCGGCAACCCCAATGACAGAGCAACTAAGATCGCAGAACGACTTGACAGGAGGCACCATCGCGGCGTGTCCGGCGATATCCGTAAATTGATCAAGCGAGTGTTTCGCCATCGAGTCAAGGCCCGTTGAACTGCGCATCGAGCAGTGATTTCCGATTTTTCCGGCCCGCACCGACTCCCTCAAGGAAGCGGCCGATTACGCCATCCGCCATGATCCTCGCTCCACCCTTGTCGAGGTCGATCCGGCTATAGAAACTGCCCGATGCCTTGTTAATGGGTAAGCGATGTTCTCAGGCTGCGGCCGTCGCTGCGTGGGTGGTGGGATAGGCCCAGGGGAGCAGGTCGTCGCGGCGGCTGTTGGGATGCCCCTCGACGATGCGGGTGATCACGTCGGCGAGGGAGGCGCGCGGTTCGATGCCGGCGAGCTTGCACGTCTCGACCAGCGAGGCGGTCACCGCCCAGTGCTCCGCGCCGCCGTCCGACCCGGCAAACAGAGCGTTCTTTCTCGTGAGAGCCAGGGGTCGGATGACGCGCTCGACCACGTTCGAGTCGATCTCGACCCGCCCGTCGGCGAGGAACAGGCTCAGCCCCACCCAGCGGTTCAGGGCATAGCGGATCGCCCCGGCCAGCTTGCTCTTCTGGCTGATGAGCCCAAGCTTCTCGCGCAGCCAGGGCTCCAGAGCCTCGAGAACCGGTCGGCTGCGGGCCTGACGCGCGGCGCGGCGCTCCTCCGCCGGGCGGCCGCGGATCTCGGCCTCGATCCAGCTCTGAGGTGACGCGCGGGTTGGAATATTCGGCGTTGACGGTATCCTCGTCGGCAGGTTGCCCGGGGATCGCTTCGCCAAACACGGTGGTGGAGGTGTGACGAGCGGCCGGTTCGAGCCTTGGAGCGCAGCTCCGAGCGCCTCGACCGCCCGCCGATCCTACTGGCAGTTGGCCACGGAGTTCGCGAAGGTATGGTCGAAGGCGGCGTGAATGACGCCATCGCAGGCTGCGGCGCCCGCGCGCAGGCTACCGAGGTCTTCATGGTCGCCCCGATGGGCCTCGGCGCCGGCGGCGAGCAGTTGCCGGGCTCCTGCATCCGAACGGGTCAGGCCGAGGACGTGATGCCCGGCGCCGATCGGTTCGGGCACGAGCTTGGCGTGGCGGCTCACGCCTCGGCCTCGATGAGGCGGGCATGCTCGGCCTCGGGGACGCCGTAGCCCTCGCCGGCCACCCCCATCAGCGCCGGCCGGTCGAGGAGCGTGATGCGCCCGCGCCGCGCCCGGATCGTCCCGCGCCCCTCCAGGGCCTGGAGGGCGAGCGTCACGCTGGTGCGCTGCACCCCGAGCATCAGGGACAGGAACTCGTGGGTGAGGAGGAGATCCTCGCTCTCGGTGCGGTCCTGGCACATCAGCAGCCAGCGGGCGAGGCGCGCCTCGATCTGCTGCGTGGCGTTGACGAAGGCGGTCTGCGCCATCTGGACCATCTGCACCTGCACGGTGCGCAGGAGCAGGCGGCGCAGGTCCGGGGAGGCCTCGACGGCGTCGAGGAGCGCGGCGCGGGCGATGCCCAGCATCAGGCCGGGGCTCTGCACCCGGTGCTCGTAGGGAGCCCGGTCGCCGCCGAGCAGCACCGGCGCGGCGCCCACCAGCCCCTCGTGCCCGACGAGGGCGATCTCGCCGCGGCCGCGCGGGCCGACGGTGGTCATGGAGCTGTAGCCGGTCTCCGGGAAGTACAGGGTCTCGATCGGGAGATCGGCGGCGATCAGGAGCTGGCGCAGGGCGGTCTCGACCGGCCGCAGATGCGGCCGCAGCCGCGCGAAATCGGCGGGCGCGAGCCGGCGCAGCAGGCGGTTGCGCACCGCCTCCCGGCGCGGCCCGTCCGGGTCGCCCCCTCCGGCGGCCGGAACCGCGGCGCCTTCGCCCGGGACGTGCGACCCGCTGACCATCGCGATCCTCCTTCTTCGCCAGCCCGGACGACGGCGTCGCGCGGGGAAAGCCCCGATGCTCCGGCATCAGGCCTCCCCGAACAAACGCCGGTACTCGGCCTCCGGTACCCCGTAGGTCCCGGCGGCGGCCGCCTCCAGGGCGTCGCGCGCCAGGATGGCGATCCGCCCGCGCCGCGCGCGGATCAGGCGCTCGCCCTCCAGGGCCTGCAGGGCGAGCGTGATGCTGGTGCGCTGCACCCCGAGCATCAGCGCCAGGAACTCGTGGGTGATCGGGAACTCGTCGCCCTCGCTGCGGTCGTGGCACATCAGCAGCCAGCGGGCGAGGCGCGCCTCGATCTGGTAGCCCGCGTTGACGAGGGCGGTCTGCGCCGCCTGGACCAGCTGCACCTCGATGTAGGACAAGAGGAGGCGCTGCAGGCGCGGGCGCCGCGACGCGGCCTCGCTCAGCACGGCGGCGTCCACGGCCAGGAACGCGCCCGGCCCCTGCACGAAGTGAAGGCAGGGCGTGGATTCGGCGCCCAGCAGCACCGGGGCGGCGCCCACCACGCCCTCCGGGCCGATCAGCCCGACCTCGGCCTGGACCCGCCCCGCCGTGACGACGGACACGAAGCCGGTCAGCGGGAAGTAGACCTGCCGCACCGGCTCGTTCGGGGCGATCAGCACCTGCCGCAGCGTCGTCGCGACCGGTCGGAGATGGGGCTGCAGGGCGGCGGCATCGTCCGGGGTGAGGTGCCTGAGCAGGGTGTTGCGCGGGACGGGGAACTGCAGCGGGACCACGACACGTTCCAACGCGGGCGGGAGCGCACATCGCCTCCCGACTGCCCCGCGCCCATAACTGGGGTCCAGTCGAGGGTTTATCGCCATCACGGCCCACAAAGGCAATTTGCCGTTTCGGCTCTGTCTGATACCCGACACTTCGCTGAATGTCGGGTATCACACTGAGCCTGCATTGGAGCGTCCAGGTAATTGACGACGCTTCACAGCCCCCGCCATTTATTCACGGGCGGAAATTCGGTTCGACTTGGGAAATGGCTGCGGACAGTACTGGAAAGGCGGGTCCGGTGCCGAGGGCAGGAGCGGTGCGTCGGGTGCGATGAAACGGTTCGACAGGTCCGGGCCCCGACACGGGGAACCGCATGACGACGAGGCGCCGGGGAACGGCGCCGCCGACGCCCCCTCACTCCTCGGCGAGCCCGATTGCGGCGGGCCCAACGCCTTCCTGCGCCGGATGGCGCTGAGCGTCGCGCTCTCGCCGGCGGAGAGGATCGTGCTCGGCCGCCTGGGCACGGCCGCCCGGGCGATCCGGCCGCGCACCGACCTCGTGCGGGAGGGGGAGGATCCCGGCGGCGCCACCGTGATCCTCGCGGGCGCGGCCTGCCGCTACAAGCTGCGCCCGACCGGGACGCGCCACATCGTCGGCTACCTGCTGCCGGGCGACATCTGCGAGGCGGACGCGGTGCTGAACCGCCGGGCCGACGCCTCCTTGGCGACCCTGTCGCCTTGCACGATCGTCTCCCTGCCGCGCGCCGCCCTGGCGGAGATGCTGTCCCTTCACGCGGGCATCGCCCGCGGCCTGCGCGCCGCCAAGCTCGTCGAGGAGGCGACCCTGCGGACCTGGCTCGCCAATCTGGGCAGCCGGTCGGCCCTGGAGCGCACCGCGCACCTGTTCTGCGAGATCGGCACCCGCCTGCGCATGATCGGCCTCGCGCAGGAGGCGCAGGTCGACCTGCCGATGACGCAGCTCGACCTCTCCCTGACCCTCGGGATGTCGACCGTGCACATGAACCGGACCCTGCACGAACTGCGCCGCCGGGGGATCGCCGACCTGCGTGGCCGGACGCTGCATCTCCTCGACCGGGCCAGGTTGGAGGCGGTGGCGGAGTTCGACCCGGGCTACCTGTCCCCGGTGCTCGCGCCCTGAGACCGATTCCCGCGGACGGGGGATCCGGCCGCGCGGGGCGTTGCGCCGCCGGGCGGTTCGGGCTCTCCTGGGTGCCCGCCGCCAGCCCGGGAGGACCCATGATCCGCCGCCTCGCCCTCGCGCCCTGGCTGATCCTCGCCCTCGGCCTCGGGCCGGCCCCCGGCCAGCCCGAGGCGGCGCGCACCTTTCTGCGGGCGGGCACGGGCGAGACCCTGCGCCTCGGCCCCGGCCCCGCGGTGGCGAGCGGGGCGCTGGGCGCGATGACGGCCCAGGCCTGCACGTCGCCGCAGGCCACCCTGTGCGTGTCGGGCGCCGGCGCGATCTGCAGCTTCCGGACGGTCCTGGCCGAGGGCGGGGCCGGCCTGACCCTCGACCTGATCGCCGGCAACCCGCCGGAGGCCTGCGCCCGCCTCGCGGGACGCTACACGCCCGCGCCCTGATCCGACTTCGGCGCGGGGACCGGCGCGGGGAGGCCGAAGGTCTCGCGCATCGAGCGGCCGGCGGCGAAGCTCGCCTCCCAGCCGGCCTCGCGGGCGAGCTTGGCCTCCGCGTCGCCGATCCGGGCGCGGGCCTGGTCGGGCGTGAGGACGACGAGCCCGTCATCGTCGCCGATGACGAGGTCGCCCGGCGCGACGAGGGCGCCGCCGACCACCACGGCGGCGTTGACCGCGCCCCGTTCGGCCGAGGACGGCCCGCGCGGGGTGACGCAGCGGGTGAAGACCGGCAGGTCATCGAAGCCCGCGAGCACGCCCACGTCTCGCACCGCGCCGTCGCAGACGAGCCCGACCCCGCCGCGCCGCCGCAGGTGGCCGCCGACGATCTCGCCGATCATCGCCGTCTCGGCGTGGCCGCCGGCGGCGATCACCAGCACGTCGCCGGGGGCGATCGCGTCCACGGCGTGCAGCACGGCGCCGAAATCCGGCGGCTCGCACAGGGCCGTGACCGCCCGCCCGAACAGGCGCGGCTGCTGCCCGGCCGGGCGCAGCGGGCGGATCGCCGGGTCGACCTGGCCGATGGCGCGGGCGAGGTCGACCGCGACCGCCACCGGCACGGCGCGCCAGCGCGCGACCAGGTCGTCCGGGAGGCTGTCGGCGGGGGCGGCATGGAGGGTCACGGGCATGGTGGCGTCTCTTCCCGGGATGGGCGGCGCGGTCCGCCGCTCCCGTGAGGAGTGCCACGCGACCGCCCGGATGTCTCGCCCCGCCCGAGGCGGTTTCCCGCACGGCGCGTCCGGGCTAACCCTGGCACCGGCGAACCGCCCGCCCCGGGAGCGAGACCGCATGACCGATGCCCACCGCCTCGGCGCCCGCGTGATGGCGCTGATCGACGACCTCGCCCAGCACACCGACGAAGCCGGCCGGCTGACGCGGCTCTACCTGTCTGTCGCCCACCGGGCCGCTGCCGAAACCGTGGCCGGCTGGTTCGCGCAGGCCGGCTTCGCGACCCGGATCGACGCCGCCGGCAGCGTGATCGGGCGCCGCGAGGGGCGGGAGCCCGGCCTGCCCGCCCTGATCCTCGGCTCGCACATCGACAGCGTGGTGGATGCCGGGCGCTACGACGGCCCCCTCGGGGTGCTCGGCGCCCTCGTGGCCGCCGAGGCGGTCCTGGCCCGCGGCGCGGACCTGCCTTTCGCCCTCGAACTCGTGGCCTTCGGCGACGAGGAGAACGTCCGCTTCCCCACCAGCCTCTCGACCGCGAAGGCGCTGGCGGGCCGCTACGACCCGGCCTGGCTCGACGCCCGGGACGCCGCCGGCACGCCGCTGCGGGCCGCGCTCGCCGCGTTCGGGGGCGACCCGGGCGGCATCCCCGCCCTCGCCCGCGCCCCGGGGAGCGTCGCGGGCTACCTGGAGATCCACATCGAGCAGGGCCCGGCGCTGGAGGCCGCGGGCGAGCCCCTCGGCGTGGTCACGGCCATCGCCGGGGTCACCCGGGCGCAATGCAGTGTCACCGGGGAGGCGAACCACGCCGGCACGGTGCCGATGGGGATGCGCCGGGACGCGCTGGCGGCCGCCGCCGCGATGGTGCTCGCCGTCGAGCGCTGCGCCGCCGCGGAGGCCGGCGCGGTGGCCACGGTCGGTCGCCTGCGGGTGGTGCCGGACGCGATCAACGTCATCCCGGGCCGGGTGGACTTCTCCCTCGACCTGCGGGCGCCCGACGACGGCGTGCGCGGCCGCCTCGCCGCCGCGATCGACGACGCCTGCCGGGAGATCGCGGCGGAGCGGGGCGTCGGTCTCGCGGTCGAGCGGTTCATGGACACGCCGGCGGTGGCTCTCGACCCGGCGCTCGGGGCGGTGCTGGAGGCGAGCGCCCGCCGTCTGGGCTACGCGCCGCCGCGCCTTGCCTCCGGCGCCATCCACGACGCCGCGGCGATGGCGGCGATCGCGCCGGCCGCGATGCTGTTCGTCCGCTGCCGGAGCGGGATCAGTCACAATCCCGCCGAGTCGATCACCGTCGCGGATGCCGATGCGGCGACGCGGGTGCTCGTGGACGCGGTGCTCAGCCTCGCGGCGGCGCGCGGCGGGGCGGGGCAGGGCGCCTGAGGCGGGGAGCGCAGCACGCCCGCAGCGGTCGCGGCAGCCCGCGATGGAGGCACTTGGCAAAGGGCCGCAGGCCGAGCACCAGGAGCGCGGCGCGGCCGTCCGCGATCTCCGCCTCGTAGGAGCCGTCGACCGGGGCTCGCCGCGGGATCACGTGGCGGCGCCCGCGATCCTCAGGCGGCCCGCACGCCGGAGAGGAACCGTCCAACCTCCTCGCGCAGGTACTCGGACTGTCCCGACAGGTTGGCCGCCGCGTCGAGCACCCGGCCCGCCGCCGCGCCCGCCGCGGCGGCCGCGTTCGCGGCTCCCGCAATATTGTCCTTCACGGCGCCCGTGCCGGCGGCGGCCTGCGCGACGTTGCGGACGATCTCCCGGGTCGCCGCGCCCTGCTCCTCCACCGTCGCCGCGATCGTGGTCGCCACGGCGTTCATCTCCTCGATGCGCGTGGTGATTCCGCGGATCGCCCCGACCGCGCGGCCGGTCGAGGCCCGGATCGCCGCAACCTGGTCGGTGATCTCCTCGGTGGCCTTGCCGGTCTTGGAGGCGAGGGCCTTGACCTCCGCGGCGACGACCGCGAAGCCGCGGCCGGCCTCGCCCGCCCGCGCCGCCTCGATCGTGGCATTGAGCGCGAGCAGGTTCGTCTGACCGGCGATCGAGGAGATCAGCCCCACCACGTCGTCGATGCGGGTGGCCGCAGCGGTGAGGTCCTGCACCAGGGCTCCGGTCTCGCCGGCCGCCGTCACCGCCGCCTGGGCGAGGTTCGCCGAGCCTTCGACCTGCCGGCCGATCTCCTCCACCGAGGCCCCCATCTCCTCGGCCGCCGCCGCCACCGTCGCGACATTCGCGGCGGCGCGCTCGGCCGCCGCCGTCGCATCCGCCGAACGGCCCGTCGCATCCCCGGCCGTGTGGGCCATGGCCTCGGCGGTGGACCGCAGGTCGGTGGCGGCGGATGCGACGGAGCCGAGGATGCCGCCCACCGCCTGCTCGAAGCCGTCCGCCATCGCGCGCATCGCCTGCCGCCGCTGCGCCTCGGCCTCGCCCCGCGTCCTCGCGGCCTCGGCCTCCAGCGCCCGGTTGCGGATCAGACCCTGCCGGAAGACTTCGACGGCCGCTGCCATCTCGCCGAGCTCGGTCCCCTGCGCCGCGCCCGGGATCGCCACCTCCGTCTCCCCGGTCGAGATCCGGGCCATGGCGACGGCCATGCGCCGCATCGGCGTCGAGACCTGGCGCACGCAGACCACGCTCACCATCAGGCAGAGGACGAGCCCCGCGAGGCCGCCGAGAAGGTTCCAGACCAGCTCCGACCGGGACGCGCCGATGCGCCCGTCGACATGCTCGTCCAAGTGGGTGAGGAACGCGTCGCGGAACGCCACCAGGGCACCCATCGCGGGCACGTATTGTCCGACGAAGTCCTGGACCGTGAGACCGGGTGCCCGCCCGTCTGTGCTGTCCTGGACGATCCGCGCCAGGAGATTGCGCCCCTGATCGAAGTAGCGGTCGCTCACCTCGCCGATCAGGCTGTCGATCCGCGGGTCGCCCCCGAGCTTGCCGCGGGCGAGCATGAGCTCGCGCAGCTGCGCCTCGACCTCGCCGCTCAGCCGCTCGTAGCGGCGGATCTCCGCCAGCGTCATCGGCCTGCCGGCGACGAGGGCCGGCGTGAGGACCGACCCGACCCGGCCCGCGTAGTCGCGCAACTCGGTCGCGGTTCGCACGATCGTCAGCCAGGCGCCGAGCCCCGAGACGGCGCTCGTGGCCATGTCGTCGGTCGCGTCGAGCGCTCCGTCCAGGGCCGGGATCGCGCGGATCATCGCGTCGACCACCGCCGCGACCTCCTCCGCGCGGCGCGCGGCGCGCGGCCGGTCGAGGAGAGCATCGGCGCTCCGGCGCGCCTCGGCCAGGCTTCCCGCGGCGGCGTCGAGGGACCGAGTGGCGCGATCCCGCCAGCGCCGCGGCAGGTCCGCTGCATCGCGTGTCGCACGGGCGAGCGCCGCATCCGTCCGCGCGCGCTGGTCGGCCAGGATCGTCCGGGTCGCTTCGGGGAGCGGGACCTCGGCGCCGAGCGCCCCGTTGGTGGGGCCGCGCTCCGCGGATATCTGTGTCGAGGCGGCGAGGATCGCCCGCGTCACCGCCGCGCCCTGCCGCGCGGCGAGGTGGCTCCGGGAGATCTCCCACTCGTTCAGCAGCACGCGACCCGTCAGGATCCCGCAGATGACGCTGACGGACGCCATACCGAGCACGATCATGGTCGAGAGTCGCAAGGAAGATCTCCGTCAGGTCCTCGCGATATCGTAAGGGCAGCGCGCTAAGGATGACCTAACGATCACACGGGCGCGCGGGGGAGGCCGTCACGGCGGGGCTCCCGGCTTCGTTCGCCGATCCGCGATCGCGAGCGCCGCGCGTGGACGCGTCCCGATCGTGAGTCACTCCAGGAAGTCGCCGTAGCGCTCGACATGCTCGGCGAGGCCCAGCGCGTGGTCGCGCACGAGGCGCTCGGCCAGGGCCGCGTCCCGCGCCTCCAGGGCCGCGATGATGCGGCGGTGCTCCTCGATCGAGGTCTTGGCCCGGTCGCCCTGCGTCAGGGCGATGTTGCGGATGCCCCGCACGTGGATGAGCAGGTTGCTGGCGAGGCTCTCGATCACCTCGCAGCGGCCGAGCGCGATGATCGTCTGGTGGAAGCGGATGTTGGCGTCGGAATACTCGGTGAGGTGCTCCGACCGGGCGTCCTGGAAGAATTCCGGGAAGGCGGTGCGCAGGGCCCGCAGATCCTCGTCCGAGGCGCGCGCGCAGGCGAGACGGGCTGCCATGCTCTCAAGCCCCGCCCAGGCGTGGATCATCCCGAGGATCTCCCGCTTCGTCTTGCGGACGATGAAGACCCCGCGGCGCGGCTCCGAGCGGACGAAGCCCTCCTGCTCCAGCACCGTGAGCGCCTCGCGCACCGGCGTGCGGCTGACCCCGAGATCCTGCGAGAGCTTGCGCTCGTCGAGCCGGATCTCCTCGCCGCTGCTGTAGATGTCCATGTTCGTGATGGCCGATTTCAGAGCCTCGTACGCCAGGGTGCGCAGGCTCGAATTCGTCACGATCGGTTTAACGGCGAAACTCTTGTCGCTTGCCATCGCCTGCACCTGACGCTTGCCGCGGCCGGCGCCACTCCGGCCCTCCGGCCATCCCGGAAGGCGGGACGGCAGACGATCTCATAAAGCAGACGACCGTGGCATGCCAGCGAGACGATATGGCAGACCGGTCCACCGGACCGAGGGTCACCGGCTCGGCGGAGGGCCGGTTCACCCGGCCGAACCTCCGCGCATCTTCGGAGCGGCGCGCGAGACCCTGCCGGCCGGCGCCTCCGCGCGGAGACAAGCTCCGCGCTGCTTCCCTCAGGCGAGGCTGGCGTAGCGGCCGTGCGCCGGGGCGGCGGCGCGGGGGGCGGCATCGCGGCCGTCGGCGGCGGGCGTCAGCCGGTCGGCGAGCCTCACCACGAGGATCGCCTGGATGCCGATCAGGGCGGCGAGCAGGAACAGGGCGGAGAGGATCATCGGGCGGGTCCTGGTACGGCGTCCGGCCGCGGGGCCGAACGATGGTGCAACGCACATATGCCGTGGTGCGCCGCAGCTTGGTATACCAGACACCACAACCAGGGTATTCCGCCCCTGCATGGCTCCTCCGGCGGGACGCGCGTCCCGGGCGGGTGGGCCGCCGGAGGAGGGGAGGGGGATCAGGCGGCGCTCGCCTCGTCGCAGGGGCTGATGCGCAGGTCGTAGCCCTGCACGAACAGGCCGGTGGCGCGGGCGTGCCACGCCTGGCTGAAATAGGCCCGGCAGGCGGCGGCGCTCTCCCAGATGCAGATGCACAGGAGGTTGCCGTCGCGCACCCGCAGGTGCCGGGTGAGCAGGCCCGGCGTGATGCCGAGGGACGGCAGGAGGCTGCGGCTCGCGGCCGAGGCCTCGTCCTCGCCCTCGGCGGCCACCGGGCAGTTGAGGACGGAGAGATGCTTGTCCATGGCGACTTCCTCCCGTTGCGGCCCGCCCGTTCGGGGTCGTGGCCCGGATCCGGGCCGCCGGCCCGCAGCGCGCGCCGGTCGGCCCGTCGTGGTCCGCGGGCGGCTCAGGCGGCCGGGGCCGGCGTCAGCACGGCGGCGGTCTTGGTGTAGGCGGCCCGCATCGGCTTGAGCACGAGGAGCGCCATCAGGGCCGCCACGATATTGAGGGCGGCCGCCGCCAGGAACACCGCGTGCCAGCTCCCGGTCCAGGTGGTGAGCACACTCGTGTAGGGCACGATGAGCGCGGCGGTGCCCTTCGCGGTGTAGAGGAGCCCCGCATTCGTCGCCGCGTACTTCGTGCCGAAGGTGTCGCCGCAGGTGGCCGGGAACAGCGAGTAGATCTCGCCCCAGGCGAAGAACACGAGGCCGGTCAGCACCACGAAGGCGACCGGGTCGCTGCCGAACACGCTGAGCGCGTAGATCCCCAGCCCCTCGATGGCGAAGGACAGGAACATGGTGTTCTCCCGACCGATATGGTCGGAGACCCAGCCGAAGAACGGCCGCGTCACGCCGTTGAGCACCCGGTCCAGGGTGGCCGCGAAGGTGAGCGCCGGCAGGGTGACGCCGAGCAGGCTCACCGGCACGTCGGCGATCCTGAAGTCCTTGGCGATCGGGCCGAGCTGGGCCGTGGCCATCAGGCCGCCCGCCGCCATCATGACGAACATCGCGTACATGACCCAGAAGATCGGGGTGCGCACCATCTCGCCCGGCGTGTAGTCGCGCCGGCTCTGGCTGACGCGGGCCACCACCGGCACCGCACCCTTGGCGGGTGCGACCAGGAACAGGGCGAGCAGGCAGACGACGAGGCCCTGGCCGATGCCGAAGACGAAGAAGGCCTGCTCGTAGCCCTGGGTGCGGATCATCCACTGGATCGGCACCACGGTGAGGGCCGAGCCGGCGCCGAACCCCATCGCGGTGATGCCGGCCGCCAGCCCGCGCCGGTCCGGGAACCACTTCAGGGAATTGCCCACGCAGGTGCCGTAGACCGCCCCCGCCCCGGTGCCGCCGATCGCGGCCGCGACGTAGAGCACCGTCAGCGAGGTCGCGGAGGAGTTGATCACCCAGGCGATGGCGCAGAGCGCGCCGCCGATCAGCGTGACGATCCGCGGACCGTACTTGTCCACGAACCAGCCCTCGATCGGCACCAGCCAGGTCTCGGTGACCACGAACAGCGTGAAGGCGACCTGGATCGCCGCCCGCTCCCAGCCGTGCCGCTCCTGCATCGGGTTGACGAAGAAGGTCCAGCCGTACTGCATGTTGGCGATCATGCACATGCCGATCACCCCGAAGGTGAGCTGCAGCCAGCGGCCCCCCGGGGCCGTGCCTCCTGTCGTGGACATGGGCGTCTCTCTCCTGGTCGTTCCAGCGTCGAAGGTCGTCTCACGCACCGCGGCGGCTCTCGCGTCCGCGCGTCGGCACCAACCTGTCCGGGGAACGCCGGTCCCCGGGCGTTCGCCGCGTCTCCGCCCGTAGGTCGACGGTATACCAACAGAGTGTGGTCCGAGCGCGCCGCCGCTGTCAATCGGTCGCATCACCGGATCGTCCGGTTCGACCGGGCCTGGTCAGGATTTCACCCGGGCCGATCAAGTCATGCGAGCCATTCCGTCCAACGAACGGTGTCGATCTTGCCGTACCGCCTTGACCGCCCCCTCCTTCACGGGGCGAAGACTGAGGTTGGACGGAGTCACACCACAGGGCCGGGCCCTCCACAAAGGCGGACAATGGTCCAGATCGGCCCGCCGGCTTGACCCGCGCGGCGCGACGGGGAACCTTGACCTTGCGCGGTCGGCGTCCGGAGGGGCGCGGCCGACGGAGGATTCGACCATGGGACCGAGGGCAATCCTGGCGGCTTCGTGCCTGTGGCTGGCGGCGGGTCCGGCCTTCGCCGACCTGCTGGTGACGGTCGACAAGGCGGCCCAGCGCATGACGGTCACGGTGGACGGGCAGGAGCGCTACGCCTGGCCGGTCTCGACCGGGGCGGCGGGCTACGCCACGCCGACGGGCCAGTTCACCCCGTCCCGGATGGAGCGGGAGCATTATTCCAAGGAGTGGGACGACGCGCCGATGCCCTTCTCGATCTTCTTCACGGAGGCGGGCCACGCGATCCACGGCAGCCGCGCGGTCGGCCGGCTCGGCCACCCGGCCTCGCACGGCTGCATCCGGCTGGCGCCCGGCAATGCCCGGATGCTGTTCGGGCTGGTGCAGGCCCAGGGGCTTGGCCGCACCCGGATCGAGGTGAGCGGGGAGGAGGGGATCGCCGAGGGCGGGCCGGGCGTCCCGGGCGCACCGCTGGATTACCGGCGGCTGACCAGCTTCAATCCCCTCGTCACCGGCATCCTGGCGGGGGAGCCCGGCGTGAAGCCGCGGGCGGCGCCCTGACCCGTCGGGTGCGCCCTCCGGGGGATCGAGGAGCCGTCGGCCGTGCCCGGTGTGGGCCCACCTGTCGCGGCGGAGGCGCGTGACGGGTGAAAGGAACAGGCCCCTACGCGCTGCCGTGTGCACACAGCATTGGAAAATTTGTTTTTATCAAGAGGTTGATCGTTCCTCTCGATCAGATTCCGAGCGGATCCGTCATCGCTCAGCCGCATTCGCTGCGTGATCGCCAGAATGGCATCGCAGGGCTCGATGGACGCCGATCGGACTGAAGACCCGTCGATCTCATCCCGTCAAGCGACAGCGAGGTACAGCATCAGACCCGACTGATGGCAACAAATCCACGTCCTCATGCTGAGGTGCGACCGAAGGGAGCCTCGAAGCACCCCTGGCCATAAATCCAACACAAGACCTGCTTGGACCGTCTGTTCTGGGGTACTTCGAGGCTCCCTTCGGTCGCACCTCAGCATGAGGAGTGTTGTGTCGTCCAGAAGCGTTCAGCTGATGAGCCGGCTCCAAAGATGTGTGCATGCGGTCGCCCGCCTGGGAGCGGGGCCCGCCGCCCCGATCGACAGGAGATCCGATGACGCATCCCCTCGTCGCGCCGCCGCGCTCGCCGCCTTCCCGGGCGGCCTCGCGCTTCCGGCCCGAGCCCTGCCGCTCGCCGCGGGGCCGTCGTCGGCGATGCCCCGGCGGTGACGCCGGTCGCCAGCGGCCGCGGCCCGGGCTTTCATCGGCCCCTCTGGGGAGCCTGCCGCCCGAATGTCGGACCGCGCCCCTCTTGAGGCCCACGCCGCTTCGACGGCCCGCGCGGCTTCATCCGGCCAACCCCTGGGGACCGCGCCGGGTCTTGCCGCTCATCCGGACGGCGCGCCGCTCTCCCGGCGCGAATCCGCCGCGTCCACCCCGCCGGAGCGTGGCAATTCCGGTCATGGCCATAAGATCGAGCGATACCCGCAAGACGTAAATTGAATAATCGACTGTCTTGCCTGTCTGTTTCAGGCGCTCTACTTCAAGCATCGATCGCTTCCTTGCAGATCCGCCCCGCGGACATGCGCCCCGGCGCCCTGGAGCGACGATGGCCCGCCGCGTGCGGGCGAGGGAGGGATGCCCGTGGCTGCGAACCTGGCGCAGAAGCTGATCCGCTCGCACCTCGTTGAGGGACGCGCCGTCCCGGGCGAGGAGATCGCCCTGAAGGTCGACCAGACCCTGCTGCAGGACGTGCTCGGCACGCTCGTCATGCTCGAGCTGGAGGCGATGGGGATCGAGCGGGTCAAGGTCGGCCTCGCCGCCCAGTACGTGGACCACAACCTCGTCCAGAACGACCACCTCAACGCGGACGAGCACCTGTTCCTGCGCAGCGCCTGCCGCCGCTTCGGCGTCTGGTACAGCCGGCCGGGCAACGGCATCAGCCACCCGGTGCACATGCAGAATTTCGGCAGGCCCGGGGAGGTGCTGGTCGGTTCCGACAGCCACACGCCCGCGGCCGGCTCCCTCGGCATGCTGGCCTTCGGGGCGGGCGGCGTCGAGGTGGCGCTCGCCATGGCGGGCGAGCCGCTCTACCTGCGCATGCCGCGGGTCTGGGGGGTTCGCCTGACCGGCAGCCTGCCGCCCTTCGTCAGCGCCAAGGACGTGATCCTGGAGATGCTGCGCCGCCACGGCGTCGAGGGCGGGTTCGGCCGCATCATCGAGTATCACGGCCCTGGCCTCGCCGGCCTCTCGGCCATGGACCGGCACGTGATCGCCAACATGGGCGCCGAGCTCGGCGCCACAACCAGCGTCTTCCCCTCCGACGAGGCGACCCGCCGCTTCCTCGCCGGCCAGGGCCGCGAGGCGGACTTCGTGCCGCTCGCGGCCGACGAGGGGGCGGCTTACGATCTCCACGAGGAGATCGACCTCTCCACCCTCGAGCCGCTGATCGCCAAGCCGTCGAGCCCCGGCAACGTGGTGCCGGTGCGCGAGGTTGCGGGCGAGGAGATCTATCAATCCTACATCGGCTCCTCGGCCAACCCGGGCTACCGGGACATCGCGGTCGTGGCCGAGATGGTGCGGGGCCGCCAGGTCCACGACCGGGTCTCCCTCGACATCAACCCGTCCTCCCGGGCGGTGCTGGAGACGCTGATCCGCGACGGCCGACTCTCGGACCTCGTCCACGCGGGCGCGCGCATCCACCAGGCGGGCTGCAACGGCTGCATCGGCATGGGCCAGGCCCCGGCCTCGGGCCGCAACTCCCTGCGCACGGTGCCGCGCAACTTTCCCGGCCGCTCGGGCACCCGCGAGGACAGCGTCTTCCTGTGCAGCCCGGAGACCGCCGCCGCCTCGGCGCTCACCGGCGTGATCACCGATCCGCGCAGCCTCGGCCTCACGCATCCGACCGTCGCCGAGCCGGAATCGCCGGTGGTGAACCGCGCCATGCTGGTGGCGCCGCTGCCCCCGGCCGAGGCCCGCGCCGCGCGCCTGGAGAAGACCCCGAACATCACCACGCTGCCCGAGCTCGGGCGCATCGGCGACGCGATCCGGGTGCCGGTCCTGCTCAAGGTCGGGGACGACATCTCGACCGACGACATCATGGCGGCCGGCGCCCGGGTGATGCCCTACTGGTCGAACATCCCCAAGACCAGTACGTTCACCTTCGAGGGGATCGACCCGACCTACCCGGAGCGGGCCAAGGCCGAGACGCGCGGCCACGCCATCGTGGCGGGCACCAATTACGGCCAGGGGTCGAGCCGCGAGAACGCGGCGCTGGCGCCCCGCTACCTCGGCCTGCAGGTGGTGCTGGCCAAGGCCTTTGCGCGCATCCACTGGCAGAACCTCGTCAATTTCGGCGTCCTGCCGCTCGCCTTCGCGGATCCGGCGGAGTACGACGCGCTCCAGCCGGGCGACGTCGTGGCGATCGACGGGATCGCGGCCGCGCTCGCGGCCGGCCCCGACGTCACGGCGCGGGTGAACGACGGCGCCCGCACGCTTCGCCTGCGGCACGACCTCTCGCCCCGCCAGATCGACCTGCTCCTGAAGGGCGGCGTCATCAACTGGCTGCGGGAGCGGCTCGGCACCGCGCCCCTCGCCGCCAGCGCCTGAGCCCCGATCCATCCCATCAAGGAGCGCGCCCGATGTCCGCGACCCCGTCCCCCGCCTCCGGCCCGCTCGCCGGCCTCCGGGTCATCGAACTCGGCCACTTCGTGGCGGCGCCCTTCTGCACGCGGCTGCTGGCCGATCTCGGCGCCGAGGTGATCAAGGTCGAGCCGCCGGGCGGCGACCCGGTGCGGCAATGGGGCCGCCAGGTCGAGGGCGCCGGCGCGCCCTGGTGGTCCATGCACGCGCGCAACAAGCGCAGCATCGTCCTCAACCTGAAGCATCCGAAGGCGGTCGGGATCGTCCTCGACCTCGTGCGCGGCTGCGACGCGCTGGTGGAGAACTTCCGGCCCGGCCAGCTCGCCAAGATGGGGCTCACCCGCGACAAGCTGGAGGCGGCCCGCCCCGGCCTCGTCATCGCGCAGATCTCCGGCTACGGCCAGGACGGGCTCTACCGCGACCGCGCCGCCTTCGGGGTGATCGGTGAGGCGATCGGGGGCCTGCGCTACCTCACCAACCAGGCGGCCGGCACCTCGGACCTGCCGCCGGTGCGGGTCGGGGTCTCGATCGGCGACTCGATCGCCGGCCTCTACGCGGCCTTCGGGGTCGTGGCGGCGCTCTGGGCCCGCGACCGCCGCGAGGGCGGGGACGGGCGCGGGCGCGTCCTCGACGTGGCGCTCACCGAATCCGTGCTCTCGATGATGGAGGGCATGCTTCCCGAGTACGGCGTGTTCGGCACCGTGCGCCAGCCGGCCGGCGCCCGCATCCCCACCGCCGCCCCGTCCTCCGCCTACCCGACCGCCGACGGCGGCTGGATCCTGATCGCGGGCAATTCCGAGCCGATCTTCGAGCGCCTGACCGCGCTGATGGGCCAGCCCGAACTCGCCCGCGATCCCCGCTTCCAGGGCAACCGGCTGCGGGTGCAGAACGTCGAGGCCCTCGACCGCCTGATCGGCGAATGGTCCGCGCGCCACAGCGCCGCCGACCTCGACCGCATGCTCGCCGAGGCGGACGTGCCGGCCACCATCGCCTACACGGCGGCCGAGATCGCCGCGGACCCGCAGTTCCGCGCCCGCGGCATGGTGCGGGAGGTGGAGGATCCGGCCTTCGGCACCGTCCTGCAGGCCGGCATCGTCCCGCACGTGCCGGACGATCCGGGCACCGTGCGCTGGGCCGGCCCGGCGATCGGCGCCCATACCGACGCGATCCTGAGCGGGGACCTCGGCCTCTCCGCATCCGAGATCGAGACCCTGCGCGCCGAGGGAGTGGTGGCATGACGGAGAGCGTCACGATCGTCGAGGTGGGGCCGCGCGACGGCTACCAGGGCATCGGCCCCTTCATCCCCACCGCGCGCAAGCTCGACCTGCTGGAGCGCCTGCACGGGGCGGGGCTCACCCGGATCGAGATCGGCTCCTTCGTGAGCGCCTCGGCCCTGCCGCAGATGCGCGACACGCCGGAGATCCTGGCCGCCTGCAGCCGTTTCCCCGACCTCGCGCCGCAGGTGCTGGTGCCGAGCGAGCGCCGGGGCCGCGACGCGGTGGCGGCGGGCGCCGAGCGGCTCGTCTTCGTGCTCTCGGTCTCGGAGGCGCACAACCGCAACAACGTGCGCCGGTCGCCGGAGGAATCCGCCGAGGAATACGCCCGGCTCCTCGCGGCGATCCCCGCGACGGTCGCGATGCGCCTCGACCTCGCGACCTCCTTCGACTGCCCCTTCGAGGGCCGCATCCCGGTGGAGAAGGCGCTCGCCCTCCTCGACCGGCTGGTACCGGCCCGGCCCGACGCCGAGATCTGTCTCTGCGACACGACCGGTCGCGCCGACCCCGCCCACGTCGCGGACCTGGTCGCGGCGGCGCGGGCGCGCTTCCCGCAGGTCGGCGCCTGGGCGCTCCACGCCCACGACACCTACGGGCTCGGCCTCGCCAACGTGATGGCGGCGTACGGGCAGGGCGTGCGGGTGTTCGACGCCTCCTTCGCGGGGCTCGGCGGCTGCCCCTTCGCGCCGGGCGCCACCGGCAACGTCGCCACCGAGGACGTGGCCTGGATGTTCGCCCGCATGGGCGTGCCGACCGGCATCGACCTCGACGCGCTCATGCCCGTCGCGCTGGAGGGCGCGGCGATCCCGGGCGGGCAGTCGGGCGGACGGGTGCGCGCAGCGCTCTCGGGCCGGCCGGAGGCCTGCGCGGCGGTGTCGGCGGCTTGAGCCGACCGGACCTAACCCTCCCCCCTCTGCGGGGGAGGGTGCCCCGCGGAGCGGGGCGGGAGAGGGGAACCCCGGTGCCGGGTCGACCTGAAGGGTAGTGAAGGGCGCCCCATCGTGAGGCGTGGTTCCCCTCTCCCGGCTCACTCCGTTCGCCAGCCTCCCCCGCAGAGGGGGGAGGGTTCGCGTCAGCGCCACCCGCTCCACACCAACCAACGCTCAAACAACCCCCGAGGGAGGAACGCCATGTCCGTCACCACCGCCCTGCCGCAGGAGGGCGCGGCCGCGCCCTGGTACGCGGGGCTCACGCCGCGCCACTGGCGCATCCTCTGGGGCAGCTATCTCGGCTGGATCTTCGACGGCTACGAGGCGGTCGCCCTCGTCTACGCCCTCGGCCCGGCGCTCACCAGCCTGCTCACCCCCGAGCAGGCCCAGGCCAAGCCCTTCTACGTGGGCGCGGCGATCGGCATCACGCTGCTCGGCTGGGGCATCGGCGGGCTGCTGGGCGGCATCGCGGCCGACTACATCGGCCGCAAGCGCATGATGATGCTCTCGATCCTCGGCTACGCGAGCTTCACGGGGCTCACCGCCTTCGCGGACAGCTTCTTCACGCTCGCGCTCCTGCGCTTCATCACCGGCATCGCCATCGGCAGCGAGTGGAGCACCGGCATCGCCCTCGTCGCCGAGACCTGGCCGAACAAGGCGCGGCCGAAGGGCTGCGGCTTCCTGCAATCCGGCTTCGGCGCGGGCGCGGTGCTCGCCGCGATCGTCTGGCTGGTGCTCAGCGCCACCAACCCGCTCGGCGCGGAGAGCTGGCGCATCATGTTCGCGCTCGGCGCGCTCCCGGCCTTCGTCTGCCTCTACCTGCGCCGCGCGCTGGAGGAATCCGAGCGCTGGATGACGGCGCTGAAGGAGCAGCGCTGGGCCGCCACCGAGGAAGATGCCGAGCACGGCGCCGCCCGCACGAGCGCCCAGCGCCCCTTCACCCTGGCGGAGATCTTCCGCGAGCCGGAGAGCCGGCGGCGCGTGCTGCTCGCCACCGCGATGTCCTTCGCCACCACCGTCGGCTGGTGGGCGGTGTCGTCCTGGCTCCCGGCCTACACCGAGGCGCTCGCCAAGGCGGCGGGCGAGCCCGCGGGCGTCTGGGGGCCCCGCATGGGCATCATCTACAACATCGGGGCGATCTCGGCCTACGTGGTCTCGGGCTTCGTCGCCGACGCGATGGGCCGGCGGCCCTTCCTGCTCCTCACCTATCTGGGCTCGATCGCCACCTCGCTGCTGGCCTATCTGTGGACCGGGGGCCTCGCCCCGTTCATGGTCATCGCCTTCCTCAACGGCGCCTTCACGCTCGGCTTCGCCTTCAGCTGGATGGCGATCTACCTCGTCGAATTGTTCACCCCGGCCGTGCGGGCGACGGCGGCGAGCTTCGTGTTCAACGGGGCGCGGCTCATCGCCTGGGTCTTCCCGATCATCGCCGGCCAGATCGTGACCTCCTTCGGGGGCGTCTCCCGGGCGGCCCTGATCATGAGCAGCGTCTACGTGATCGGGCTGATCGTGCCGTGGTTCGTCCCCGAGACCGCCGGCAAGCCCCTGCCGGAGTGATCCCCGGCTTCGCCTCCCCGGCCGGACCCGCTAAGGTTGCGGCCTGCGGCGGGGGAGGGGCCATGGATCTGCGCCAGTTGCGCTACTTCGTGGCGATCGTCGAGCAGGGCTCGCTGTCGCGGGCGGCGCAGACGCTCCGGGTGGCGCAGCCGGCCCTGAGCCAGCACCTGCGCAACATGGAGGAGGAACTGGGCGTCGTGCTGCTCCACCGGGGCAGCCGCGGCGCCCTGCCGACGCCGGCCGGCACGCGGCTCCTCGCCCTCGCCCGCACGATCATCGCCGAGTTCGCCACGATGCGCGACGTGGTGCGGGGCGAGGATGACCTGCCCTCCGGCACCGTGCATCTCGGGCTGTCCGGCACGGTGAGCGAACTTCTCGGCGTGCCGCTGATCGAGGCGGTGCGCAGCCGCTACCCGGGGATCCAGCTGCGGGTGCGCGAGGCGATGAGCGGCTTCGTGCTCGACTGGCTGCGCAAGGGCGACCTCGACCTCGCGGTGGTCTACGGGGTCGCCGACCCGCGGGGCCTCACCGTCCGCCCCGTCCTGACCGAGGATCTCTGCCTGATCGGGGCGCCGGCTCTGCGGGGCGTGCTGGCCGGGGAGGGGGAGGAGATCCCGCTCCGCCGGGCCGCCGCGCTTCCCCTGATGCTGCCGAGTCCCGCCCAGGGCCTGCGCGCGGTGATCGACGCCGCGGCGACGCAGGCCGACCTCGTCCTGTCGCCCGAGATCGAGGTCGATTCCTACGCCCAGCTCAAGCTCCTGGCGGTGCGGGGGCTGGGCTTCGGCATCCTGCCGGAGGCCAACGTGCAGCAGCCGGTGGCGAGCGGGGTTCTGACGCGCTGGCGCCTCGTCGATCCGCCGATCCGCCGCGAGGTCTGCCTCGCCCACCCGGCCGAGCGCCCGCTCTCGGCGGCGGCCCGGGCCGTGGTGGAGACCGCCTGGGAGACGATGCGCCGGCTCGTCCGGGAGGGAATCTGGGCGGCGGTGCTCGCCGGGGAGGCGTGATTTTCATTCAGTTTGGCGATGGTGAGCCAAAGCATCATAGCCGGCAGATGGCAACAAATCGACCTCCTCATGCTGAGGTGCGACCAAAGGGAGCCTCTGGTGGGCCGCAGGCCCGCACGCACCCCTCAACAGCCCATCCAAGACGGCCTTCACTTGGATTGACCCTCGGGAGTGCTTCGAGGCTGCTGCGCAGCACCTCAGCATGAGGTGTGTTGTGTCTTCCAGAAGCGTGGGAGAGGGGCGGGCCGCCCGCTACCCCGCCGCCATCCGCCCCGCGAAGAACCGGGCGATTTCCTCCGCCGCGCGGTCGGGCGCCTCCACGTGGACGAAGTGCCCCGCCTCCTCGACGCGGTCCGCCTGGAGATCGGAGAAGGTCCGGTCGAGGCAATCCATCCACGCGACCCGGATGATCGGGTCGCGGGCGCCCCAAAGCACCCGGGTCGGCACGGGGATCGGCGGCAGGGCCGGGGCCTCGCCGGCGATCACCTGCTGGCGCGAGGGAGCCGCCGACAGGTACCAGTCGAACCCGCCCTGCAGGTTGCCCGGCCGCATGAAGTTGTCGATGAAACGGTCCATCATCGGCGCGAAGGCGGCCGGATGGGCGCTCCAATGGCGCAGGAAGTGCCCGATATAGGTCGCGCAACTCTCCCGCGAGGCGCCGACCAGCCCGGCCGCGAAGGGCTGCTGGTTGAAGTACTGGTACCACGTCTCCTTCAGGTGGGAGGCCTCGGCCCAGCGCGGCCCGATGCCCGGCGTCGGGCAGTTGAAGAAGAACAGGCCCGCCAGCCGCTCCGGATGCCGCCGCGCGAAGGCCTGCATCACGTAGGCCCCCACGTCGTGCCCCACGAGCCCGACCCGCGCGAGGCCGAGGGCGTCGAGGAGCGCCAGGAGGTCGGCCGCGTGGGCCTCGGCGTCCACGTGCGGGTCGGGCGGGGCCGCCGGGTCGCGGCCGGTCTCCCCGAACCCGCGCAGATCCGGGGCGATCAGGTCGAACCGCCCGGCGAGGCGCCCCATCAGGGGCTCCCAGGACGCCCAGAATTCCGGCCAGCCGTGCAGGAGCACCAGGGGCGGTCCCTCGCCCGCCCGCGCCACGTGCTGGCGCAGGGACGGGAGGGTGACCGTGGCGTGGCGGATCGCCGGGGCCGGACTGGTCGAGGTGGGCATGGCATCTCCTCCGGTCCGGGTGCGGGCCGCCGCTCTCCGGATCCCGACCTCATCTTAAGGCGGATCCCGCCCGTCGTCCCGGTCGGACCCGGAGCCGCGCCGAAAGTCGCAACGTGTCAAAGTTATCTCGTCATTCTGCGATCCATTTAATCTCCGATCAGCATTCAATCGCTATCCTCCATCCTTAGATCAATGCTGATCGGTCAGCATATCCAAAGACACTTCGTCGCTTCGGTCCGTCACCGCGGATCCGGGGCGCATCGGCGGGGGATGTCGCGACGTCACGCGGCGGGCGGGAGGGCAGGATGGAGCGAGGAGCGGGCGCCCGGATCACGCGCGGGGCGGGGGCGATGGCGACCGCCCTGCGCCCGCGCCCGGCCGCGCTCCTGGCGGCGGCCGGCGCGCTGCTCGCCCTGCTGATCGCCGGGGCCGCCGGCCTCCTGGTCAAGGACCTGCACGACCGGGCGATCGCGGATGCCGAGCAGGACCTGACCCGCCTGTCGATCGTGCTCGCCGAGCAGGCCGACCGGGCGCTCCAGGCGATCGAGATCGTGCAGCAGGGCGTGATCGACGACGTGCGCTCCGGCCCGGCCGTCACGGAGGAGGCCTACGTCGCGCAAGTCTCGACCCGCGCCATGCACGACCTGCTCCGGGCGCGGATCGCGGCGCTGCCGCAGGTCAACGCCATCACGGTGATCGACGCGACCGGCCGCCTGCGCAACTT
The DNA here is from genome assembly GCF_054052225.1 of Methylobacterium sp. JK268. NCBI lineage: Bacteria > Pseudomonadati > Pseudomonadota > Alphaproteobacteria > Hyphomicrobiales > Methylobacteriaceae > Methylobacterium > Methylobacterium sp. JK268. The sequence goes on from NZ_JBSVZN010000035.1 coordinate 42,910, forward strand.
CTCCCGCTACTGGCCGATCCCGGACGTCACCATCGCGGACCGCGACTACTTCACGGCGCTCGCCGCCGACCCGGCCCTGCAGCGCTTCGTGAGCCGGCCGGTGCAGAACCGCGGCGACGGCGCCTGGACGATCTACATCGCCCGGAAGGTCTCGGCGCCGGACGGCCGCTTCCTCGGCCTCGTCCTCGGGGCGGTGGAGCTGCGCTACTTCGAGCGCCTCTACGGAGAGATCGCCCCGGCCCCCGACTACGTGATGTCGATGTTCCGCACGGACGGCACGCTGCTGGTGCGCCATCCCCACCGCGAGGGCACGATCGGCCGCAGCTTCGGCGGCGCGGGCGCGCCGCTCATCGCGGCCCTGGGCGCGGCGAGCGGGGTGCTGCGCAACGTCAGCCCGATCGACGGCCAGGACCGGCTGATCGCGGCCCGCGGTCTCGCCAACGTCCCGGTCCTGTTCAGCATCAGCCGCACCACCGGCGCCGCCCTCGCCCCGTTCCGGCGGCAGGCGGCGGTGCTGGCCGCCGCCGCGCTCCTCCTCGATCTCGGGATCCTCGGGCTCGTCCTGCTCGGCGCCCGACAGTTCCGGGGACAGGAGCGGCTGGCCCGGGCCGAGGCGGCGCGGGCGGCGGCCGAGGAGCGCGAGCGCGGCGAGCGGGATCTGCGCACGCATTACGCCCGCTTCGGCACCGCCCTCGACAGCATGACCCAGGGCCTGTGCCTGTTCGACCGGGACGACCGGCTCGTCCTGACGAATGCCCGCTTCGCCGCCATGCACGGCGTGCCGCCCGCGCTTCGTCAGCCGGGCACGCCGCTCGCCGACCTCCTCGCCCACCTCGCCCGGGACGGGTCGGAGACCGCCCGGCGCCTGCTGCCCCGGCCGGGGGGACCGGACGCGCCGGCCGCCTTCACCTGCGACCTCGCGGACGGGCGGGCGCTGGGCGTCGTCTGCGCGGCGATCCCCGGCGGGGGCTTCGTCTGCACCCACGAGGATGTCACGGAGCGCCATCGCAGCGAGGCGCGCATCGCCCACATGGCCCGCCACGATTCCCTCACCGGCCTGCCGAACCGCATCCCCCTGCGCGAGTGGATGGAGGAGGCGCTGGCCCGGCACGGGGCCGGCGAGGTCGGCGCGGTCCTCTGCCTCGACCTCGACGGGTTCAAGATCGTCAACGACACGCTGGGCCACCCGGCCGGCGACGCGATCCTGCGCCGCGTCGCGGGCCGCCTCGCGGAGGTCGTGGGGGCCGGCGACCGCGTGGCGCGGCTCGGCGGCGACGAGTTCGCGATCGTGCAGGCCGGCGCCGCCCAGCCCGCCGGGGCCGCCGCCCTGGCGGCGCGGATCGTCGAGGCGCTGCGGCGGCCCTTCACCCTCCAGGGCCAGCAGGTGGCGATCGGCACGAGTCTCGGCATCGCCACGACGGGGCATGCCGCGCCCCATCCCGACGCGCTCCTGCGCAGCGCGGACGTCGCCCTCTACCAGGCCAAGGCCGCCGGCCGCGGCACCTGGCGGTTCTTCGATCCGGCCATGGACGCGGAGATCCAGCGCCGGCACCGCCTCGCCGCCGACCTGCGCCGCGCCCTCGACGAGGGCCAGTTCGAACTCCACTACCAGCCCCTCGTCGAGGCGAAGGGGTCCGCCCTGCGCGGGTTCGAGGCTCTCCTGCGCTGGCGCCATCCGGACCAGGGCCTCGTCAGCCCGGCCGAGTTCATCCCGATCGCGGAGGAGATCGGCCTGATCCGGCCCCTCGGCGCCTGGGTGCTGGCCCGGGCCTGCGCGGACGCCGCGTCCTGGCCGGCGCCGGTCAAGGTCGCGGTGAACCTCTCGCCGGTGCAGTTCAGCGGCGGCACCCTCGTGGAGGATGTCCGCGCCGCCCTGCTCGCCTCCGGCCTCGACCGCGGCCGGCTGGAGCTGGAGATCACCGAATCCGTGCTGCTGCAGGACAACGAGGCCACGCTCGCGGTGCTGCACGCGCTGCGGGCGCTCGGCGCGCGGATCGCCATGGACGATTTCGGCACCGGCTACTCGTCGCTGAGCTACCTGCGCAGCTTCCCGTTCGACAAGATCAAGATCGACCAGTCCTTCGTGCGCAGCCTCGCCGCCGAGGCGGGCAGCGTCGCGATCGTGCGGGCCGTGATCGGGCTCGGCCGGGCCCTGGGGATGAGCGTGCTGGCGGAGGGCGTCGAGACCCCGGAGCAGCTCGCCATCCTGCGCCAGGAGGGCTGCGACGAGGTGCAGGGCTACCTGTTCAGCCGGCCGCGTCCGGGCAGCGAGATCGCCGGGCTCTTCGCCGCGCGGGCGGCCTGACCCGGGAACCGCGGCGGCCGGCGAGCACTTGACGCCCAGGGTTGCGGTCGCGGCCGCCCCGCCCCGGAGCCCTCCGCTTGCGCCTGCGCCCCCTCGCGACCCTGGCCCTGGCCGCTCTCCTGCTCGCGGGGGCGGGCCTCGCGGCGCTGGCCTGGCACCCGGCGATCGATCCCGTCGAGGCCCAACCCGTCCCCGATCCGGCCCTGGTGCGCCGGGGCGAGCGGCTGGCCGGGCTCGGCTACTGCGCCTCCTGCCACACCGCCGAGGGCGGGCGCCCCTACGCGGGCGGGCGGCCCCTCGCCACGCCCTTCGGCACGATCCACGCCACCAACATCACGCCCGACCCGGGCACCGGCATCGGCCGCTGGTCGCTGGCGGCCTTCGCGCGGGCGATGCGGGAGGGCGTCGACCGGGAGGGCCGCCAGCTCTATCCGGCCTTCCCCTACACCCACTATACCGGCCTCTCCGACGAGGACGTGGCGGCGCTCTACGCCTTCTTCGCGAGCCGCGCGCCGGTGAGCGCCCCCGCGACGCCCAACGACCTCGCCTTCCCGTTCAACCTGCGGCCCCTCGTGGCCGGCTGGAACCTGCTCTTCCTGCGCGCACGCCGCTTCGCCCCGGATCCGGCCCGCGACGAAACCTGGAACCGGGGCGCCTACCTGGCCGAGGCGCTGAGCCATTGCGGCGCCTGCCACTCGCCCCGCAACGCGCTCGGGGCCGAGGTCGCCTCCCGCGCCTATGCGGGCGGCGAGGCCGAGGGCTGGTGGGCGCCGCCGCTCGCCCCCGCCTCGCCGGCCCCTCTCGCCTGGGACGAGGCGAGCCTCGCCCGCTACCTGCGCGATGGGGACCCGCTTCACGGCGGGGCGGCCGGCCCGATGCAACCGGTCGTCGCCGCGCACGCGGCGGCCGACGACGCCGACCTCCGCGCGCTCGCCCGCTACACCGCCGGCCTCTTCGCCGGGCAGCGGGCGCCCGGCCCGGTCGACCGGGCCGTTGCCGACGATCCCGCCCTGGCCCGCGGCGCGCGGATCTACGCGGGGGCCTGCGCGGTCTGCCACGAGAGCGGCGGCGGCGCCTTCGGCGGCGTGCCGTACACGACGCCGCATCTGGGCCACCGCACCGCCCTGGCGGCGCCCGACCCGCGCAACCTCCTGCAGGTGGTGCGCGACGGGGTCGCGCCGCGTCCCGGTGCGGTCGGGCCGATCATGCCCGCCTACGGCGCGACGCTCACGGCCGCGCAGGCGGCGGACCTCGCCGCCTACCTGCGGGCGCGCTTCTCCGCCGCCCCGCCCTGGCCGGACCTCGCCGGGACCGCGGCCCGGCTCTGGCCCGCCCCGCCCGCCCGGCGCATCGCCGACACGTCGAGGGAGACGCGCCCGTGACCACGCTCGCGCTCAACGGCGAGACCCGCCGCATCGAGGCCGACCCGGAGACGCCGCTCCTCTACGTCCTGCGCGACGCCTGCGGGCTCAACGGCGCCAAGTTCGGCTGCGGGCTCGGCCAGTGCGGCGCCTGCACGGTGGTGGTCGACGGGCGGGCGGTCCTGTCCTGCGTCACGCCGCTGGGCGTGCTGGAGGGGCGCGCCGTCACCACCGTCGAGGGGCTCGGCACCCCCGAGGCGCCCGGCCCCCTGCAGGCCGCCTTCATCGCCGAGAACGCCGCCCAATGCGGCTACTGCATCGCCGGCATGGTCATGCGCGCCCACGCGCTGCTCCTGGAGAACCCCAATCCCGACGCCGCCGCGGTGCGCGAGGCCCTGCGCCTCAACCTCTGCCGCTGCGGCACCCACAACCGGATCGTCGCGGCGATCCTGCGCGCGGCGCGCCGGCAGGCCGCCGGGCTTTCCGGGGAGGAGACGCCGTGACCGGCTGCACCGTCTCCCGCCGGGCGCTGCTGGGCGGCGGGGCCGCCCTGGTGGTCGGGTGCGCCCTGCCGCGCGCCGCCCCGGCGGCGGAGGTGCGGGCCGGCAGCCTCAAGAGCCTTCAGGCCGCGCCCGGGGTGGAGGCCTGGGTCCAGGTCGGCAGCGACGGGCGCGTCACGGTCCTCACCGGCAAGGCGGAACTCGGCCAGGGGATCAGGACGGCGCTCCTCCAGGTCGCCGCCGAGGAGCTCGGGCTCGACCCGGACGCCCTCACCCTCGTCACCGCCGACACCGCCCGCACCCCCGACGAGGGCTACACGGCGGGCAGCCACTCGATGCAGGATTCCGCCACCGCGCTCCGGCAGGCGGCCGCCACCGCCCGCGCCCTCCTCCTGGCGGAGGCCGGGACCCGCCTCGGCCTCGATCCCGGGACGCTGCGCCTCGACCAGGGCGCGGCGATCGCGCCGGACGGGCGGCGCCTTCCGGTGGCCGATTTGGCGGCGGGAGCCGCCCTGAACGGGCCGGTCTCGCGGGAGGCCGCCCTCACCCCGCCGGACCGCTACCGGGTGGTCGGCCGGGCGCTGCCGCGGGTCGACATCCCGGCCAAGGTGGCGGGCGGCCCGGCCTACCTGCACGATCTGCGCCCGGAGGGGCTCGTCCACGCCCGGATCCTGCGCCCGCCGCGGCCGGGGGCGCGGCTCGTGCGCCTCGACGCGGAGGCGGTGGCGCGCCGTCCGGGCGTGCTGGCGGTCCATCGCGACGGCGGCTTCGTCGCCGTGCTGGCCGAGCAGGAATACGCGGCCGTGACGGCCCAGCGCGCGCTCGCCCGGGCGGCCGTGTGGGAGGGCGGCGAGACCCTGCCGGCGGATCTCTTCGCGGATCTCGCCGCCCTGCCGGCGCAGCGCACCGTGATCCATTCGGCCGGGCCGGAGGCGCCGCCGCCGGGCCGGTCCTACCGGGCGCGGTTCCGCCGCCCCTACCAGATGCACGCCTCGATCGGCCCCTCCTGCGCCCTCGCCCTCTTCGCGGAGGGGCGCCTGACGGTCTGGAGCCACGCGCAGGGGATGTTCCCGCTGCGCACGGCCATCGCCGAGATGCTGGGGCTGCCCGAGGAGGCGGTGCGCTGCATCCATGCGGAGGGCTCGGGCTGCTACGGCCACAACGGCGCCGACGACGCGGCCGGCGACGCGGCGCTCCTCGCCCGGGCGCTTCCCGGCCGCCCGGTGCGGGTGCAGTACACCCGCGAGCAGGAGCATCTCTGGGAACCCTACGGCACCGCGATGATCACCGAGGTCGCGGCGTCGCTGGGGGAGGACGGGCGCATCGCCGGCTGGGACTACGTGGTGCGCAGCCCGACCCACCTGACCCGGCCGCCCGGCGCCGGCCAGCTCCTGTCGGCGCGCCTGCTCGCCAAGCCCTTCGCGCCGCCCCCGCCGAAGCCGATCCCGCAGCCCGAGGGCGGCGGCGACCGCAACGCCATCCCGCTCTACCGCCTGCCCCAGGCCCGCATCGCCCACGACTTCGTGCCGGCGATGCGCCTGCGGGTCTCGGCCCTGCGCAGCCTCGGCGCCTACATGAACGTGTTCTCGATCGAGAGCGCGATGGACGACCTCGCGGCGCTGGCCGGGCGCGACCCCGTCGCGTTCCGCCTCGACCACCTGGACGATCCCCGCGCCCGCGCGGTGGTGGAGGCGGCGGCGCGGGATTTCGGCTGGGGGCGGGTGCTCGACGCGGAGCGCGGGGCGGGCCTCGCCTTCGCGCGCTACAAGAATCTCGGCGCCTACGCGGCCATCGCGGTCGAGGTGGCGCTCGACCGCGACTCGGGGGCGCTGCGGCTCCTGCGCGCCCAGGCCGCCGTCGATGCGGGCCAGGCGGTGAACCCGCACGGCATCCGCGACCAGATCGAGGGGGGCATCATCCAGGCGATGAGCTGGACCCTGTTCGAGGAGGTGCGCTTCGACCCGGAGGGGATCCGCAGCCGCGACTGGAGCACCTACCCGATCGCCCGCTTCCCGCAGATGCCCGAGCGGATCGACGTCCGGGTGATGGACCGGCCCGGCGAGCCCTTCCTCGGGACCGGCGAGGCGGCCCAGGGCCCGACCGCGGCGGCGATCGGCAACGCCCTGCGGCAGGTCTCGGGCCTGCGCCTGCGCGACCTGCCGCTGCGGCCGGAGCGGGTGAAGGCGGCGCTGGAGGCGTGAAACGGTTTCCGCGCGATGGCATCGCCGGGCGGAACGTCATGGGTCTTCGCCGGCAAAGCCGATCCTGGCGGATGGATCCAAGAGGCATCCCCTCGATGCCGGACGCCCCTTTTCCGGACGACTGTAGCGCCCATCGCCGTTGCTGATGAGCGGACGCTTCGCGGAGTCTTGCGCTGGTTTCCGGGTCGCATTCCGCTGACGCTGCATGCGCCCGGAAAAGGGGGAGGTGATGGGCAGGGTCACGCCATCGGACTGCCCCGCGAGCCGGTTCAACCCGGGCGATCGACCGGATCGCGCCTCAGGACTCGGGCCGCTCCCCGGCGGACGGCACGAAGCGCAGCCGGCCGCGGCCGGCGGCCTTGGCGGCGTAGAGGGCCTGGTCCGCGAGGCGGTAGAGGGCCCCGGCATCGTCACCGTCGCGTGGCGCGAGGGCGATCCCGATGCTCGCGCCGACCGACGCGGGCCCGTGCTCCCCGAGGTCGAAGGGCGCCTGCAGCGTCGCGATCAGGCGCTGGGCCAGCGCCCGCGCGTTCTCCACTTGCGCCGTCCGGGTCTGGAGGACCACGAACTCGTCGCCGCCGATCCGGGCGGCGGTGTCCTCGGTGCGCACCGTGCGGCGGATCCGCTCGGCCACGGCGCAGAGGAGCGCGTCCCCGGCCGCGTGGCCGAGGCGGTCGTTGACCTCCTTGAACCGGTCGAGGTCGAGGCAGAGTAAGGCGAAGGCGCCGCCGTAGCGCTGAACCAGCGCCAGTTCCTGCAGGAGACGGTCGCGGAAATGCAGCCGGTTCGGGAGGCCGGTGAGCGGGTCGTGGAGCGCGAGATGCGCGATCCGGCTCTCCGCCTCCTTGCGCTCGGAGATGTCCCGCAGGGCGGCGACGGTGCCGGTCGGGGCGCCCGCCGTGTCCCGCGTCACCCCGAAGGTGGCCTCGACCCAGACGTAGCGCCCGTCCTTGCGCCGGAGGCGCTGCTGCCTCACCCCGCGCTCCAGCTCGCCGCGCATCATCCGCCCCATGAGCAGCCGGTACGCCTCCGCGTCCTCCGGATGGACGTCCTCGACCGCCCGCGTGCCGACGAGTTCCTCCGGCGCGTAGCCGAGCAGGGCGCGCGCGGCCGGCGACACGTAGCGGCGCGTGGCATCCGCGTCGGCGAGCACGATCATGTCCGTCGCGCACTCGGCCAGGAGCCGGAACTGCGCCTCGCTCGTGCGCAGGGTCTGCTCGGCGTGGTGCAACCGCAGATGCGCCGTCACCATCGCGGCGAGGTCCGCGAGGCGGGCGCGATCCTGCGCCGTGAAGGCCCGCGGCTGCGCGTCGATCACGCACAGGGTGCCCAGGCGCAGGCCCGGCCGCAGGACGAGCGGCGCCCCCGCGTAGAAGCGCATCGGCGGCGTCCCGGTCACCAGGGGGCTGTCCGCGAAGCGCGCATCCGCCGCCGCATCCTCCACGACGAAGAGCTCGTCCGACTGGATCGTGTGGGCGCAGAACGACAGGGCGCGGGGCGTCTCCTCCGCCGGCAGGCCGCAGCGAGCCTTGAACCACAGCCGGTCGGCCTCGACCAGCGAGACCAGGGCGACGGGCACGCCGAACAAGGCCGCCGCCGTGCGGCACACGGCGTCGAAATGCGGTTCCGGTGCGCTCCCGACGATCTTCAGGTCGCGCAGGAGGGCGAGGCGCTCGGTCTCGGTGGCAACCTTAGATTTCATTTACTCTATCCACAACCCAGACGAGATTTGCCGACGCTATCTGACCGGCTGGATAGGGTGTGTATCGCAAAAATACCTTTAAGTTCGCAAGGAATCCCGCGTTCGACTCAGGTTTCACGCTTGCTGGAGCGCAGGACTTACGTGTGGTGCCGGCCTAACAACAATGCATTAATGAGACGGGATGCACTCCCGATAGGTCAATCCTAAGCCTGTTGAGAGATGCCAGCGGGCATCGGCGCCGTTCGGACTTACCCACACTGGTCCGTCCGCACCAAGCCGGCGAAACGAAAGCCTTACACGCAATCGGCGCGGCCAAGACTCATGCAAGCGTGCGATATCCTGCACGTGGCGAAGACTTACATCGCGTGGATGTGATCGTGCGTGAGACGATACTGGTAGGGACTGATCAATGTCCTATGCACCACCGACACCATGTGGCGGCAACGGCCTAGGGTGCACCGCTCCCGCAGGGCCGATCCGTCCTTCTTCCCGGAGATGAACCGGTCACCGCCATGGGCACCACCTGCGCGTTCCCGTCCTCCCTTCCGGCGCCCGCCTGTCCCCCGGCCGCGATTCGCGCGGCGGAGGACGAGGCGTTCCGCCGGGCCCTCCTCGCGGCGATCCCGCGCCTGCGCCGCCACGCCGCCTACGTGGTGCGCGATCCCGGGCGCGCCGAGGATCTCGTCCAGGACACGCTCCTGCGCGCCTGGGAGCACCGCGATCGCTTCACGCTGGGGACGCAGCTGATGGCGTGGCTGCGCGTCATCCTGCGCAACACCGCCGCCAATGCCCGCCGCCGCCATCGGCTGGAGGTGGAGGACCCGGACGCGCGGCTCGCCGCCCGCGCCGCGGTCCCGGCCGGGCAGGACTGGCGGCTCGACCTCGACGACGTCGCCCGGGCGCTCGGGCGGATGCCGGCCGAGCAGCGCGAGGCGCTGCTCCTGATCGGGATCGAGGACCTCTCCTACGACCAGGCGGCCCGGATCCTCGGCTGCGAGCCCGGCACGGTGAAGAGCCGCGTCAGCCGCGGCCGCGCCCGCCTCTCGGACATGGTGGGGCGCGACGCGGCCTGACCCGTCTCACGCATCCGCGGCGAGCACCTCCTTGCTCTCGACGGTGGTGTCGGCCTTGAGCCGGTAGACGAGCGGCACGCCGGTATGCAGCTCCACGCCCGGGATGGTCTCGGTGGTGAGCCCGTCCAGCACCATCACCAGCGCCCGCAGGGAATTGCCGTGCGCGGCGACGAGGACGCGCTCGCCGCGCATCACCCGCGGCAGGATCTCGCGCATCGTGTAGGGCAGCACCCGCGCCACCGTGTCCTTCAGGCTCTCCCCGCCGGGCGGGGGGACGTCGTAGGAGCGGCGCCAGACATGGACCTGCTCCTTGCCCCAGCGCGCCCGGGCGTCGTCCTTGTTGAGGCCCGCGAGGTCGCCGTAATCGCGCTCGTTGAGGGCCGCGTCCGCGATGGTCGGGAGGTCGGACTGGCCGAGTTCCTCCAGGATCAGGGCGGCGGTGCGCTGGGCCCGGGTCAGGGCCGAGGTGAAGCAGACGTCGAACCGGATGCCCCTGGCCTTGAGCCGCCGTCCCGCCGCCCGCGCCTCGGCGACGCCGACCTCGGTGAGGTCCGGGTCGCGCCAGCCGGTGAAGAGGTTCTTCAGGTTCCACTCGCTCTGGCCGTGCCGCGCGAGGACGAGGAGGCGCTCCATGATCTTCCGTATCGCTCCGTGAGAGGCCTAGGCCGTCAGACGTCCATAACAGCCTCTAGATGCCGAGGACGTCGTTCATGTCGTAGAGGCCGGGCTTCTGCGGCATCGCCCAGAGGGCGGCCCTGACCGCGCCGCGGGCGAAGAGGCCGCGATCCTCGGCCCGGTGCGTGAGTTCGATCCGCTCGCCGGCCCCGGCGAAGATCACGCTGTGCTCGCCGACCACGCTGCCTCCGCGCAGGGTGGCAAAGCCGATCGTGCCGGGCACGCGGGCGCCGGTATGCCCGTCGCGCACGGCCACCTTCCGGTCGGCGAGGGCCACCGCCCGGCCCGCCGCCGCCGCCTCGCCGAGGAGGAGCGCGGTGCCGGAGGGCGCGTCGACCTTGTGGCGGTGATGCATCTCCAGGATCTCGATGTCGAACTCCTCGCCGAGCGTCGCCGCCACCTTGCGCACCAGCCCGGCCAGCAGGTTGACGCCGAGCGACATGTTGCCCGAGCGCACGATGCGCGCGTGGTGCGAGGCCGCCTCCAGCGCCGCGAGATCCTCCGCCGAGAGGCCGGTGGTGCCGACCACGTGGACGAGGCGCGCCTGCGCGGCGAGTTCGGCGTAGAAGGCCGTCGCGGCGGGCGCCGTGAAGTCGAGCACCCCGTCGGCCTCCGCGAAGGCCCGGAGCGGGTCGTCCGTGACCGCCACGCCGAGCGGGGAGAGGCCCGCCAGCGTGCCGGCATCGGCGCCGAGCGCCTCCGCGCCCTCGCGCTCGATCGCCCCCGCGAGCGTGCAGCCCTCGGTGCCGGCGACGGCCTGGATCAGCATCCGGCCCATCCGCCCGGACGCGCCCACCACCACGAGCCGCATCGCCTGCGCTCCCCCGAAGGTCCAACCCGACGGCGAGGCTCTACAGGCCGCCGCGCCCCCTGCCAACCCGCTCAGCGGCCGCGGGCGGCCAGCAGCGGGCCGAGGACGTCGGTGACGCCGGTGAGCGTGATCTGGGTGCCGACGCACAGGAGCAGGAAGGCGGAGAGCCGCCCGAGCACCCGCGCCCGGGCATGGCCGATCCGCGCCACGACCCGGTCGGCGGAGGCGTAGGCGACGCGCACCGAGAGCGCGATCGCCAGGGCGGCGAGGCTCGCCCCGACCAGGAACCCGTAGCGGTCCGCGCCGCCCTCGGGCCGGCTCGCGCCGAGCGCGATGGCGACCGAGATCGTGCCCGGGCCGGTGGTGAAGGGCAGCGTCAGGGGGAAGAAGGCGATCTCCTCCAGCCCCGCCCGCGGCAGGTCCCCGGGATCCCGGTCCGGGTCGCGGCCGGCGCCGTCGCGGGGCTTGGCCGGCTCCGCCTGGGCGGTCTTGCGGGCCTCGCGCTCCTCGGGCACCGAGAGGAGCCGCCAGGCCTGGGCCGCCACCACGAGCCCGCCCGCGATGCGCAGGGCCGCCAGCGTAATGCCGAAGAAGCTCAGGAGCGCCGCCCCGGCCCAGAGCGAGATCAGCATCACGGCCGCCGCGTAGCCGCCGATCCGCCGCGCCAGGAGGGCGCGCTCCGCGTGGCTGCGGCCGCCCGTCACCTCGGCGAAGATCAGCGCCGCCCCGAGCGGGTTCACGATCGAGAACAGGGACGGCAGCGCGAGCAGGAAGCTCTGGAGGGCCGCGTCGAGGCCGGGCCGCAGCATCGGACCGTCATACCCCGCCCGGCACCGGGGCGGGCGCCGGGGCCGGGACCGGCACCAGGACGGGCGCCCGCAGCCGCGCCGCCCGGCGGGCATGGACGGTGACCGGCCGGTGCAGCTGCTTGATGGCGTCCACCACGTGCAGCCCCGCGAAGGGCAGCGACAGGCCGGTGCCGACGCGCTCCCAGGCGCTCGCGGTGCGCAGCGTGATCCAGCCCTCGACCGGGGGCACGTAGAGCGTCTCCGCCCAGCCCTCGGCCGAGAACAGGGCCTCGCGCATCAGGCGGTTGAGCTGCGAGCGGCTGTAGGGCTGGCCGTGGCCGAAGGGCGTGGCGTCCCGCCGCGCCCACAGGCCGCGGCGGTTGGGCACCACGAGGACGAGGCGGCCGCCCGGGGTGAGCACCCGCCAGACCTCCTGGAGGAGTTCGCCGGGGCTCTCCACCGCCTCGATCGCGTGGACCAGGATCACCCGGTCCACCGCCGCCTCGGGCAGCGGCATCATGGTCGGATCGACGAGGGCGGAGGCCGAGCGCCCGCTGCTCGGCCAGTTCACCACGCCCTGCGTCGCGGGCATCAGGGCGAGGGTGCGCTCGGCGGCGTGCCGCACCGGCCCGAGATACGGCACCGCGTAGCCGAGCCCGAGCACCCGCAGGCCCGACACCGAGCCGAGGAAGCGGTGCACCGTGCGGCCGACGAGGCGCTGCGTCACGGCGCCGAGAGGCCCGCTGTAGAAGGCGCGGAGATCGGTGACGTCGACGCTCATGGAACGCGGGACACTCGGGCTCGCGCGGCGAAGGGACCGGTCCCGGCCGCGCATCTTCGGGTCATCAATGGGCGCTGTCGGCCCCGGCGGCAAGGCGTGGCCCTGGCCGGCGCCCCGCGCCTCCCCGCAATTCCCGCGCGCCGTCCCCCGCCGCGCCACCCCCCGCGCGAGCGCCGCGGGGCCGGCGGCGCGTCCGCCTCACCCCCGCGCGGCCAGGCGCCGCTGCACCGCCAGCGCGACCGCGGCGGTGAGCACCGTGCCGGCGACGAACAGGAACGCGGCGGCCGCGATGGCGGGGCTGATGTTCTCGCGGATCGTCGAGAACATCTGGCGGGCGAGGGTCCGCTGGTTGGGGCCGGCGACGAACAGCGTGAGGACCACCTCGTCGAGCGAGGTCGCGAAGGCGAAGACGGCGCCCGACAGGATGCCGGGCAGCGTCAGCGGCAGCGTGACCGTGCGCAGGACGGTCGCGGGCGCGGCGCCGAGGCTCGCCGCCGCGCGCTCGACGCGCCGGTCGACCCCCGCCAGCGCGGCCGAGACGTTGACGACCACGAAGGGCACCGCGACGACCGTGTGCGCGACGATCACCCCGAGAGAGGTGTTGGCGAGGCCCAGGCGCACGAACAGCACCTGCATGCCCACGCCCAGGACCACCGCCGGGATGACCATCGGCAGGAGGCAGAAGATCCGCACGACGCCCGTGAGCGGCAGCAGCCGGTCGCGCATCCCGAGCGCGGCGAGCGTTCCGAGCCCGGTCGCGAGCACCGTCGTCCCGCCGCCGATGAGCAGGCTGTTGACGATCGACCGGCGCCAGATCTCCGCCGTGAACAGTTCCGTCATCCAGCGCAGGGACAGCGCCGGGATCGGGTACTCGAGGAACAGGCTCGACGTGAAGCCGAGCGGCAGGATCGCCACCAGCGGGGCCAGCAGGAAGGCGACCGCGAGACCGCCGAACAGGACGCGCGCGGGCCGCAGCATCGTCAGGCCCTCTCCGGCGTGTCGGCCGACAGGTGGTGATACACCGCGTAGAGAACGATCGTGATGGAGAGGAGCACGAGGCCCAGCGCGCTCGCCATCCCCCAGTTCGCAGTCTGCAGGGCGTAGAAGGCGATGACGGACGAGATCATCTGATCCTGCGGCCCCCCGATCAGGGCCGGCGTGATGTAGTAGCCGATCGCCGCCATGAAGACGAGGAGCGCACCCGCCACGATGCCCCGCGCGCAGAGCGGCAGCAGCACCTCGACGAAGGCGCGGACCGGGTGGGCCCCCATCGATCCCGCGGCCTGCATCAGGTTGCGCGGGATGCCGAGGAGGACGCTGTAGATCGGCAGGACCATGAAGGGCAGGAGGACGTGGGTCATCGCGATCAGGACCCCGGTCCGGTTGAAGATCAGCGGGAGCGCCCCGACGCCGACGGCGCGCAGGAGCCCGTTCACCGGGCCGTTGTCCTGAAGCAGGATGAACCAGGCAGCGGTGCGCACGAGGAGCGAGGTCCAGAGCGGCAGCAGGACGGCGGCCAGCAGGACCTGACGGCGCCAGCCCGCGGTGCTCGCCATCAGCAGGGCGTAGGGGAGCCCGATCAGCAGGCAGGCCCCGGTCACGAGGCCGGCGATCGCGAAGGTGCGCAGCAGGATCTGCCGGTTCGCCGAACTGCCCTCCGGCATCGACCGGATGGTGCCGGCCTCGTCGCGCTGCAGGTCGATGGCGGCCAGGAGGTTGGCGTCGGCCCTCGCGCTGCCGGCCGCCGCCGCGATGGGCCGCCAGAAGGCGGGGTCGGTCCAGCGGGCGTCGATCGCGGCGAGGTCGGCGGACCCGTCGGTCTCCCGCAGGGCGGAGACCGTCCGGGCGATCAGCGTGCGGTAGCCGCTCTTGGCGCTGTTCAGGGCCTGGACGACGCCCGACAGCCCCTGATCGTCGCGCGCCGCGCGCAGGTCCGCGACGAGCGCCGCGCGCATCGCGGCGGTGGGCGGCGCGGTCCTGTCCCAGGCCGCGACCGCCTCGGCCGTCCGCGGCAGGCCCCGCGCCACCACGGATTGCGGGATCGCCTCGGCGCCCATCGTGAGCAGCGGCCAGGCGAAGAAGAGCGCCAGGAAGAGCAGCAGCGGAAGCACAAGCGCCAGGGCGGCGAGCCGCTGCCGGAAGCCGCGTCCCGTCATTGCGGCAGCACCCAGCCCTCGCCGGGCGCGACGCTGGCGAAGGCCCGGGTGCCGGGGGTCCACTCCACCGCGCCGCGCGGCACCCGCGCGATCAGGTCCCCGGTCGGCGCCGCGATCCGGACCCGGATGTGGTCGCCGTGGTACACGCTGTCGGCGATCTCGGCCGGCAGGGCGTGCGGCGCGTCGGGGGAGGGGCTGAGCCGCAGCCGCTCGGGCCGCACCGAGACGGTGACCGGCTGGCCCGGGGCCAGCGCCCGGACCGTCGCGGCCTCGATCGTGCCCTCTCCGGCGACGCGGATCGTCGCGGTGCCCACGCCGGCCCTGTCCACCACCCCCTCGACGAGGTTCGTCTCCCCGATGAATTCGGCGACGAAGCGCGTCCGCGGATGGTCGTAGATCTCCCGCGGCCCGGCGATCTGCTCGATCCGGCCCTTGTTGAACACGGCGATGCGGTCCGACATCGTCAGCGCCTCGCTCTGGTCGTGCGTGACGAAGACGATGGTCAGGCCCAGCCGCCGGTGGATGTCGCGGATGTCGAGCTGCATCTGCTCGCGCAGCTGCTTGTCGAGAGCGCCGAGCGGCTCGTCCATCAGGACCACGGAGGGCTCGAAGACGAGGGCGCGGGCGAGCGCCACGCGCTGCTGCTGGCCGCCCGACAACTGGGCGGGCCGCCGGGCCGCGAAGGCGCCGAGCTGCACCATGTCGAGGGCGCGCGCCACGCGCTCGGCGATCGCCGCCCGCGCCATCCCGCGCATGCGCAGCGGGAAGGCGACGTTCTCGGCGACCGTGCGATGCGGGAAGAGCGCGTAGCTCTGGAAGACGACGCCCATGTTGCGCCTGTGGGGCGGAAGGCGGTCGATCCGCTTCCCGTCGAGGGACACCGTCCCGCGCGTGGGGCTCTCGAAGCCCGCGAGCATCATCAGGATCGTCGTCTTGCCGGAGCCGGAGGGCCCGAGCAGGCTGACGAACTCGCCCCGGTCGATCGCGAGGTCGAGGTCGTCCACCACCGTGACGGCGCCGAACGCCTTCGACACCCGGTCGAGGCGAATGAAGGGTTCGCTCATCCAGCCCGCCCCGTGAGGTCCGACATCCTGCCGGGATTTCCGACGCGACGCGTCATCGTCAGCGCATCCCCTCTCTCCCCGCCCGTGGAGAGAGGGGTCGCCCCTGCCGATCCGCGCCGGACTGGTCTCCGCTTCGTCGGGACGGGCCCTACTGCGCAAGCCAGGCGTTGAACCGCTTCGTCAACTCCTCGGTGTTGTCGACCCAGAAATCGACGTTGATCGGGATCGCCCCGGCGGTGTTCGCCGGATCCGTCGGCAGTTCCTTGGCGTAGGCGGCCGGCACGAGCGCGCCCGCGGCCTTGTTGGGCAGGCCGTAGGCGATGTATTCGGGCAGCTTCGCCTGGTTCTCGGGCTTGCTCGCGAAGGCGATGAAATCCGCGCCGGCCTGCTTGTTCTCGGCGCCCTTGAGGATCACCCAGCTGTCGACGGCGTAGATGCTGCCCGGCCAGACCACCTTGAAGTTCTTCTTCTCTGAGCGGTTGAGGCCGCTGATCCGGCCGTTATAGGCGGCCGTCATCACGACCTCGCCCGACGAGAGCAGCGAGAGCGGCTGCGCGCCCGACTCCCACCAGACGATGTTGGGCTTGAGGTCGTCGAGCTTCTTGAAGGCGCGGTCGACGCCCTTGGGCGTGCCGAGAACCGCGTAGACCTCCTCCGGCTTCACGCCGTCCGCCATCAGCGCGAATTCGAGGGCGTATTTCGGGCCGCGGCGCAGGCCGCGCTTGCCGGGGAACGTCTTGGTGTCCCAGAAATCCGCCCAGGAGGCGGGCGCCGTCTTCAGCCGGTCGGCGTCGTAGCTGAGGGCGGTGCTCCAGACGATGGCGCCGACGCCGCATTCGTTCACCGCCGAGGGGATGAAGGCGTCCTTGCCGCCGAGCTTGCTCCAGTCGAGCTTCTCGTAGAGCCCGTCGGCGCAGCCGAGCGCCAGCTCCTCCGCCTCCACCTGGACCACGTCCCAGTTGGGGCTGCCGGCCTTGATCTTGGCCTGGAGGACCCCGATGCCGCCATCCCAGCTCTCGTCCAGGACCGGCTTGCCGCTGCCCTGGGCGAAGGGCGCGAAGTAGATCTTGCGCTGGGCGTCCTGGTAGGTGCCGCCCCATGAGACGACCGTGAGGTCGCGGGCGAGGGCCGGGCCCGCCATCGCCACAGCGAGGCCGGCGAGCGCCGTGCCGCGGGAGACGGACTTCCAGAATTCACGCATCGTTTCTTCCCCTGATCGTGCCCGCCCTGATCGTGCCCGAGCGGCGCGATGACAGCATATTTCTCCGGCCGGCGAAGCGGGCGGTCGCGTTGTGGCGATTATTCTGACCAGCCGTTTCGGGCCGGACCGGCGGCATTCCTCGCTCGGGCGGAGGCCGTCTCAGTAGGTCGGCGGCGTCACGGCGCTCAGGATCTCGCTCGTCTCGTCGGCGACGTTCCGGAAGCGGTGCGGAGAGCGGCTGTCGAAATAATAGGCGTCCCCGGGCCGGAGCACCTGCCGGTGCGTGTCCACGGTGAGTTCGACGGCGCCCTTCATGACCATCCCGGTCTCCTGCGCCGCATGGGCGAAGGCCGCTCCGGTATCCGCGCCGACCGCGTAGGTCTCGTGCAGCATCAGGATCTGCCGGTTGGGATGGTTCATGCCGATCATCCGGTAGGAGATCGCGTCCGCCCGGCCGATCTCGACCAGATCCCTGGCGCGGTAGAAGGGCGTGGAGGGCGCGTCGGCCTGCAGGTCCGAGAAGAAGGCGGTCAGCGTGCTGCCGAGCGCGTCGAGGATCGCGCTCAGCGTGTCCACCGACGGGCTCATGCGATCGCGCTCGATCAGGGAGATGGCCGAGTGCGAGATGCCGGACCGGGCGGCGAGCTCCCGCCCGCTGAGGTCGCGCCTCCGCCGCAGCTCCCGGAGCTTCTCCCCGACCTTCGCCATCCTGTCGCCCCACCCGCCCCCTCCGCTGATCGCGCGCCGGGCGGCCGGACCGTCAGCGTTCGCCCGATGAGACTGGCAAGAATAATGAACGCTGTCCAGCCGCGCGGTTGTTCGGCGGGGCGCCAGGGAGAATGCTGTCGGCCATCGCAGTCGAGACGTCGGGAGAGTGCGCCTCATGGCATCCGCGAGAGACTTCGCCGGCAGGGTCCGCCACATCAAGGCACCGAGGCGCGACGCCGTCGCGGACACCGCCTCCATCGAGGCCACCGTCAAGGCCATCCTGGCGGATGTCCGGGACCGCGGCGACGCGGCGGTGCGGGACTCGTCCCGGCGGTACGACCAATCGGACCTCGACCGTTTCGAGGTCACGGCGGCCGAGCGCGCGAGCGCGGTCGACGGGTTGGACCGGCAGACCCGCGCCGACACCGAATTCGCCATCGCCCGGGTGCGCGCCTTCGCGCAGGCGCAGCTCGACACGATCCGGCCCCTGGAGATCGAGGCGCTGCCGGGGCTGCGGCTCGGCCACCGCGTCATCCCGATCCGGACGATCGGCGCCTACGTGCCCGGCGGCCGCTACCCGATCCTGTCGGCGCCCGTGATGACGATCGTTCCGGCGAAGGTGGCCGGGTGCGACGAGGTCGTCGCCTGCCTGCCGCCGACCGCCCACCCCGCCATGATCGCCGGCTGCCACCTGTCGGGCGCCGACCGCATCTTCCGGATCGGCGGCGCCCAGGCCATCGCGGCGATGGCCTTCGGCACGGAGTCGGTCCCGGCGGTCGACAAGATCGTCGGCCCCGGCAATGCCTTCGTCAACGAGGCGAAGCGGCAGGTGTTCGGCCCGGTGGGGATCGACCAGCTCGCCGGGCCGAGCGAGATCTTCGTGGTCGCCGATGCGACCGGTGATCCCGAGATGATCGCCGTCGACCTCCTCGCCCAGGCCGAGCACGACGTGCGGACCCGCGTCGGGCTGATCACCACCGACGCCCGGCTGGCCGAGGAGACCATGCGGCACGTGGAGGCGCAGCTGCGGACCCTGCCCACGGCGGACGTGGCCGGCGTCGCCTGGCGCGACTACGGCGAGGTCGTGGTCTGCGCCGACGAGGCGGCGATGATTGCCTACTCGGATTTCATCGCCGCCGAGCACCTTCAGGTGCATACCGCCGAGCCGGAAGCCCTGTCGGCGAAGCTGCGCAATTACGGTTCGCTGTTCATCGGCCCCCTGTCGAGCGTCGTCTATTCCGACAAGTGCTGCGGGACCAACCACACGCTCCCGACGATGGCGGCCGGGCGCTACACCGGCGGCCTGTGGGTCGGCTCCTACGTCAAGGTCTGCACGTACCAGGTGCTCGACGAGCGCGGCGTCGCGGCGGTCGCGCCGCCGGCCGCGCGCCAGAGCGCCACGGAGGGGATGGAAGGCCACCGCCGCGCCGCGGCCTTCCGCCTCGGCCGGGAGCAGGCTCCGGCAGGCTGACGGGCCTGCCGTTTCCCGTAAGGAGCGAACCCATCCACTTCGCCGGGTGAAGCGCGGGGGCCTCCTCTCTCCACATGCGGCACGGGTGTCCGGGGAAACGCGGAGGCTTCTATTCGGGCGCTTTGGCTCCCGAAGAGTTCTACGTTAACAACACACGACGCCATTCCAGCTCGCGCGGGATCCCCTCTCCCGAGTGGGAGAGGGGTAGGGGTGAGGGACGGACGCTTCAGCAAGAAGGCAGGACCATGCCGCTGGCAGCTCGACGGTTCTGAATACTTGTTAAGACCGAGCCACCCTCACGCGGGATCTCCGATCCCCCGACCCCTCTCCCACTCGGGCTAGCGTGTTCACACCTCGCCTATCGACATGAAAAAGATCTTCTTGCGCAGTCGCTTGAACGGAACCGAGGGGACCCGCGGGATCCCCTCTCCCGTGCGGGAGAGGGGTAGGGGTGAGGGTCCCGGACCGTGCCGTCATCAAGCGTAGACGGTCGAGTTGGCAGCGAGACACTTCAGAATACTTGCTGAACCACCTGGACCCTCACCCCTGCCCCTCTCCCGCACGGGAGAGGGGTTCCCCGCGCCGCACCCGGCAACCTTCGTGTGTCAACATAAGCATCTGGCTTGTTTATATTTTTCGCGTTCTGCGCATCCGCTAGCCCACTCGGGAGAGGGGAGACGTGCCTGACATTGTCCCCGGACAGCCGTGCGCATGCGGGGAGAGGGTATGCTCACGCCCCGACATGGGAAGCCGCGAGCGTGACGGGACGGGAATCACCCGCGACCCCGTCGCGGATCCTCCCGGCCGGAATCCCCGCCACCGCGCGCCGCCCTATCTTCGGATCCGCGACGACGCGACGGAGACGCCCATGCCCGAGATCCGCACCTTCCTGTGCCGGAGCGACAATATCGGCGTGCTGATCCGCGATCCCGGCACCGGGGCCTGCGCGGCGATCGACGTGCCCGAGGCCGGGGCGGTGTTGCGGGCCCTCGACGAGACCGGCTGGACCCTCACCGACATCCTGGTCACCCATCGCCACCACGACCACGTCGAGGGCATCCCCGCGGTGAAGGCCCGCACCGGCGCCCGGGTCACCGCCCCCGCCAAGGCCGGCGATGCCGTGCCGGAGGTCGACGCCACCGTGCGCGAGGGCGACGTGGTCACGGTCGGCTCGCTCGTCGCCGCGGTCTGGGAGACGCCCGGCCACTGCGCCGACCACGTCACCTACTGGTTCGAGCGCGAGCGCATCGCCTTCGCGGGCGACACCCTGTTCACCCTCGGCTGCGGCCGGGTGCTGGAGGGGCCGCCCGAGGTCCTGTGGCGCTCGCTCAGCCGCTTCCTCGCCCTGCCGGACGAGACGCAGGTCTATTCGGGCCACGACTACGTGCTGTCGAACGCCCGCTTCGCGCTCGCCGCCGACCCGGAGAACCAGAACCTCCGGGCGCGGGCGGACCTGGCCGAGCGGGCGAAGCGCGACGGGCGCTTCTTGATCCCGACCACCCTCGGCGAGGAGAAGGCCACGAACCCCTTCCTGCGCGCCGCCGAGCCGGCCCTCGCCCGCGGCGTCCAGATGGCGCCGGGTTCGGATCCGGCCGCGGTCTTCACGGCCCTGCGGGCGTGGAAGAACCGCTTCTGATGCCCGACTGGCGCCCGCGCCCCGCCGCCGGCCTGCCCGCCGGGCTGATCCTCTACGACGGAGTCTGCGTGCTCTGCTCGGGCTGGGTCCGCTTCGTCGTCGCGCGCGATCCGGGCGGGCGCTGGCGCTTCGTGCCGGTGCAGTCGCGGTTCGGGCGCGACCTCGCGGCGCGGTTCGGGATCGATCCGGAGGCGCCCGAGACGAACGCGGTGCTGCGCGACGGCCGCGTCCACTTCAAGTCCGACACCGTGGCGGCGGTGCTCGGGGACCTGCCGGGCTGGGGCTGGGTCCGGGGGCTGGCGCGCCTGCCGCGGCCCCTGCGGGACTGGGCCTACGACCGCGTCGCCCGCAACCGCTACCGGCTGTTCGGCCGCCACGCGGCCTGCACGCTGCCGCCGCCGACCCTCGCGGCCCGGATCCTCACCGAGGCCCCGTGACGGCGCCCCGGCTCCTCGTGGTCGGCGGCGCGGGCGCCTTCGGGCGGCGCCTCGCCGCGGGACTCGCCGCCACCACCGCCGCCACGGTGGTGATCGCCGGCCGCGACCTCGCCCGGGCGCAGGCCGCCGCCGCGGCCATCGCCCGCGACCATCCGGGGAGCCGGGTCGAGGCGCTGCGGCTCGACGCCCGGGCGGTCACGGCCGAGACCCTGCGGGGCCTCGCGCTCGCGGGCGTGATCGACGCGGCCGGCCCGTTCCAGGACGACGGCACCTACGCGCTGGCGCGCGCGGCGATCGGCGCCGGGCTGCCCTATGCCGACCTCGCCGACGCCCGGAGCTTCGTCGCGGGGTTCTCACGGCTCGACGCGGAGGCGCGCGCCGCCGGCGTGGCGGCCCTCACCGGGGCGAGCAGCACGCCCGCCCTGTCGCACGCGGTGCTCGACGTTCTCACGGCGGGCTGGGCGCGCGTCGACGCGGTCGAGGTGCTGCTCAGCCCCGGCAACCGGGCACCGCGGGGGCGCGCCGTGATGGAGAGCATCCTGTCCTACGCGGGCCGGCCGGTGCGGGTCTGGCGGGAAGGCGGCTGGCAGGAGCGGCCCGGCTGGGGGCTCACCGCCCGCGTGGCGATCCCGGGGCTCGGCCGCCGCCTCGCCTCCCTGTGCGAGACGCCCGACCTCGACCTCCTGCCCGCCCGCTTTCCCGAGGCGCGCGAGGCCGTGTTCCGGGCCGGGCTCGAACTGCCGGTGCTGCATCTCGGGCTCACCCTCGCCAGCCTGCCGGTGCGGGCCGGGCTGCTGGCGTCGCTGCGCCCCTTCGCCGGGCTCTTTCTGTGGGCGGCCCGCCTCGCCCAGGGGCTCGGCAGCGACCGGGGGGCCATGCTGGTGCGGGTGGAGGGGCGCGACGGCGAGGGACGACCCGCCCGCGCCACCTGGACGCTGATCGCCGAGGGCGGGGACGGTCCGGTCGTGCCGACCCTGCCGGCCCTGGCGGTGGCGCGGCGCTGGCTCGACGGGCCGCCCCTCGCGCCCGGCGCCCGGGCGTGCCTCGGCGCGGTGGACCTCGCGGCGATCGAGGCGGAGATGGCCCGCTACCGCATCCGCACGACCCTCGGCCGCGAGGCGGCCCCGCCGCTCTTCGCCCGCGCGCTGGGCGCCGCCTTCGCGGCCCTGCCCGCAGCGGTCCGGGAGGTCCATGCCGGCGCCGCCGTGCTGGCGGGTCGCGCCCGCGTGACGCGCGGAGGCCACCCGCTGGCCCGCCTCGCCGCCGCGCTGGCCGGCTTCCCGCCGGCGGGCGAGGACGTCCCGGTCCGTGTGACCATCGCGCCCACCCGGGACGGCGAGATCTGGACACGTTTTTTTGCCGGCAAGACATTCCACAGCCGGCTCAGCGACGCCGATCCCGGCGCGGTGGAGGAGCGGTTCGGCCCGCTCACGTTCCGCCTTCGCCTCGCCGCCGACGGGGCGGGGCTGCGGCTGGTGGTGGAGGGCTGGCGGCTCGGCCCGCTGCCGCTGCCCCGCGCCCTGGCGCCGCGCTCCGAGGCCGGCGAATCCGTCGACCCGGAGGGCCGCTTCCGCTTCGACGTGCCGGTGCGCCTGCCGCTCGCGGGGCTGGTGGTGCATTATCGCGGCTGGCTCGTGCCCGAGGGCGACGCCGTCCGCGCTCCCGTGAAGGATCCCGTGCCGTGACCGATCCCAGCCTCACCGCCGCCGCGGTGATCCGCCTCCTCGACCTCAAGCCGCATCCCGAGGGCGGCCACTACCGGGAAACCTTCCGGGACCCGCGCGAGGTCGAGGGCCGGGCCGCCTCGACGGCGATCTACTACCTGCTCGATGTCGGCGAGACCTCGGAATGGCACCGGGTCGACGCGGCCGAGCTGTGGTTCTGGCACGCCGGGGCGCCGCTGGTGCTGACGACGAGCCCGAACGGCCACGACGCCCAGGCGCAGCATCTCGGCCCGGACCTCGCGCGCCGCCAGCGCCCGCAGCTCGTCGTCCCGGCCGGCCATTGGCAGACCGCGACGAGCCTCGGCGCCTGGACCCTGGTGAGCTGCACCGTGGCGCCGGGCTTCCGCTTCGAGGGGTTCGAGATGGCCCCGCCGGGCTGGCGGCCGCTGCCGCGGGGGTGACACGGCGCGGAGTCGGCCGTGTGAACTCTTCCCGTCTTGCGGACGATCGTGTGCACACAACTCCGAAACATTCCTGGTCATCAGGAGAATAGACGGAGCCAAAACACAGAATAAGATCCCAGAGCCGGCAATAAACCCACCTCCTCATGCTGAGGTGCGACCGCAGGGAGCCTCGAAGCACCCCGGAACAGTCCGTCCGAGGCACCATTCTCTTGGATTGGCGGTCCGGGGTGCTTCGAGGCAGCGGCGATCTTCGATCGCCGCAGCACCTCAGCATGAGGGGTGGTGTGTTTTCCAGTTCCGTCCAGCCGCCTCCCGGGTGTGTGCGGAGGATCATCTCAGCTAGGCCGGAATCCAGAGCCCCTACGCCACCCGCTCCCGCCGCGCGCCCGCCCGCGTGGCGACCAGCGCCCCCGCCACGATGAGCGCGCAGGCGAGCGCCAGGGAGAGCGTGGCCGGCGCGTAGCCGGCGGCGACCAGGATCAGCGTCGAGAGCACCGGCGCCGCGTAGGAGCCGACGCCGAGGAGGCGGATGTCGCCGCGCTTCACGCCGATGTCCCAGAGGTAGAAGGCGGCCCCGACCGGCCCGAGCCCGAGCGCCGCCACCGCCGCCCACTGGCTCGCCCCCGCCGGCCAGACCGTCGTCTCGAAGGCGAGGTGGCAGACGAGGCTGAGCAGCGCGGTGGCGAGGCAGAAGCCCGCCACCGCGTCGGTCGGCACCTCGCCGACCCGGCGCGACAGCACCGAGTAGCCCGACCACAGGAAGGCGCAGGCGAGCGCCGCGAGGTAGCCCGGCAGCGCGGCGGGATCGAAGTGGAGCGACCCGCGGCCGAGGAACAGCGTTACGACGCCCGCGAGGCCGAGGAGCGCGCCGACCACGTGCGCCGGGCGCAGGCCCCCCTCGCCCGGCAGGAGCGCCGAGAACAGCACGATCAGGAGCGGCCAGAGATAGCTGATCAGCCCGGCCTCCGCCGGCGGCGCGAGGCGCAGCGCCGCGAAGTAGAGGGCGTGATAGCCGAACAGGCCGCCGAGCCCGAGCGCCCAGACCGCCGGCCGCTGCCGCAGCGCCGCGATCCCGGCGGGCCGCAGCAGCCAGCTCGCGCAGCCGAGGAGGCCGCCGATCAGGAAGGTCATGGCGGCGAGCTGGAACGGCGGCACCGCGCCCGAGGCGGCGGTGAACAGGGCCAGCAGCGACCAGAGCAGGATCGCCCCGGAGCCGATCAGGGTGGCGGTGCGCGTCGTCATGCGGGACCGTTACCATGCGGCAGAAGGCCGGCGCATCCGGAATCCCGCGGCGCGCCTCAGTTGTTCTGCTCCGCCGGCGCGGCGTCCTGGGCCCTGGCGGCGTCCTCGGCCCGGCGGCGCGCCTCCTCGGCGGCCCGTGCCGCGGCGGCCCGCTCGGTCGCCTTCGCCTCCTCCGCCTGACGGCGCGCCCACTCCGCCTCCGCGGCCGCGCGGGCGCGGTCCAGCTCCAGGCGGCTGCGGCGGCGGGCCATCTCGTTGCGGTCCGCGTCCACCGTGTCGATCTTGTCGAGTTCGCGCTGCAGCACCACCGCGGCGAGCGCCGTGGTCAGGGGGGTCGCGTCGATCTCCCGGGCGGGCTTGGCGAGGGGGCCGGTCAGCGCCAGCGCGAGGCTCGGCGGCGGCGCCGTCCAGGCCCGCGGCACCTGCTCCAACGTGAGGGTGCCGCGCGCGTCGAGCCGCAGCGCCCGCAGGTCGACCTGCGCGAGGCCGCTCCAGCGCGAGGGTCCGGGGTCGAGGGTGAGGCTGCCGCTGCGCAGGACCCCACCGACGAGCGCGGCCGGGACCCGCAGCGGGCCGGCGAGCGTCAGCGCGCCCCGCCCCAGCTCCTCCGACACCACCTGCTCGACCCGGCCCGAGCGCAGGGGGTCGTCCTCGGCGAGGAGGCGGGTCAGCGCGCGGTCCGGGCCGGCGGGGTCGAGGGCGCGGACCGTCAGGTCGGCGAGGCCGATCTCGCCGCTCCCGGCGAGGTTGCCGACGAGCGCCGCCAGCGACGCTCCCGCCGCCCCGAAGCGCAGCGCGCCGGTGAGGCGCCCGCCCACGACCTCGCCGCCCGTGAGCGCCGGGATCACGAGGTCGGCGAAGGACGCCTCGCCCGAGACGGTGGCCTGGTCGCCCTGCCGGGCCAGGGTGACGCGCCCGGCGAGCCGCCCGCCCGCCACGGCGCCCTCGTAGAGGTTCAGGGACAGGCCGTCCGGCCCGAGGCCCAGATCGAGCTGCGCCGCCTCGGCGACGAGCCCGCGGCCGAGATCGAGGTGCCGCACGGTGAGGCCGAGACTGCCCCGCACCGGCAGGGCCGGAACCGGGCCGAACCGCGTCGCCGGCCAGGCCTCCGTTCCGCCGCCGGGCAGGTTCAGCACCAGGGCCGAGGCGGCCCAGGGCAGGGAGAGCCGGTCGAGCTGCGCGGTTCCCGCGAGGCTGCCGTCCGGCGCTCGCAGGAGCGTCGCCGTCACGGGCGCGCCGAGCACGCTCCCGGCCAGGGCGATCCGCGGCCGGTCGCCCTGGCGGCCGAGGCCGAGGGTGAGCCGGGCCGGCACCGGCCCGGAAGGGGCCGCGTTGCGCCCGAGGATCCCGGCGAGGGGCCGCAGGTCGGGGCTGTCGAGCGTGACCTCCCCGTCCCGGGGCAGGGCCGGGCCGTCGAGGGCGAGCGGGCGCGCGGTCGCGATCGTCGCCCCCGCGAGGTCGCCCGCCACGGTCACGGCGAGGGGCGCGTCCGGCGCCGCGTCCCGGCGCCCGCTCACGCGCAGGGAGGCCGGCATGGCGAGGGCGGGGTCGTCCGGACGGCCGAGCCAGGTGCCGGAGCGGAGCCGGTCGAGGCGCGCCTCGATGCTCTCGACCCGGTGGGCACCGGTGACGAGGGAGAGGCCGAGTCGCCCGCCCCCCGCCTCGCCCCGGGCGTGGCTGCGCAGCCGTCCGGATTCGCCCGTGCCGGACTCGCGCTCCAGCGTCACGTCGAGGGAGAGCGGCCCGTCCCGCAGGAAGCCCGGCACCAGCTCCGCCTCGGCCAGGACATTGCGCTGCAACAGGTCGAGGAGCGGTGCCGCCACCGGTGCCGCCACGTGCCCGGCGATGCGCCCCGAGCCGTCGGCGGCGATGCGCCCGGACAGGCTGGCCTCGGCCCCGGCGAGGCCCTTCACCTCCAGGCTGTCGAGCCGGAGCGCCGCGCCCTCGGATTGCAGGCTCGCGGCGATCGCGCCGGTGCGCGGCCCGGTCGGGCCGTAGCGCAAGTCGCGGGCCTGCAGGGTCAGGCCGAGGTCGTGCGCGTGGAGCGAGTCGAACAGGCCGCGCAGGGGCGGCAGTTCGGCGAGGTCGAGGCCGTCCGCCACGATCTGCGCGTCGAGGCGCGGCCGCGCCCCGGCCTCCTCGGCCGGGCTGTAGCGGGCGCTCCCGCTGAGATGGGCCTGGCCGAGCGCCACCCGGGCGTTGCGCAGGGACAGGACCGGCAGGGCGGCGGTGACGTCGGCGGCGGCCTCGAAGGGGCGGCCGTCGAGGAGGCGCAGCAGCGGGCTGCCGAGGCCGGCCTGGTCGAGGAGCCGGGCGAGTCGGTCCGAGGCCGGCGCCGCGACGGTGAGCCGGCCCGCGAAGCTCCCGGGGCCCGAGAGGTCGCCGTCGAGGGAGAGGCGGGTGCCGCCGGGGGCGGTCGCCTCGAAGCGGGTGAGCGACAGGGCGCCGGAGGGGCGCAGCAGCGCCGCGGCGGTGATGTCCGACCACTCGCCCAGCGCGACCGCGGCGCTGTCCACCACGAGGTCGAGCGCGACGGTCCCGGGGAGCGGCGGGCCGAACCCGTCGAAGCCGCGAGAGAGGAGCGCCTGACCGTTCGGCGAGGCCAGGAAGGCGTCGAGGTCGAGGCGGC
Organism: Methylobacterium sp. JK268; assembly: GCF_054052225.1. Classification (NCBI taxonomy): domain Bacteria; kingdom Pseudomonadati; phylum Pseudomonadota; class Alphaproteobacteria; order Hyphomicrobiales; family Methylobacteriaceae; genus Methylobacterium; species Methylobacterium sp. JK268. The sequence continues at coordinate 69,779 of NZ_JBSVZN010000035.1, forward strand.
GCGCCTCGAGGGAGAGGGAGGCCTTGAGGTTCGGCAGGTCGAGGCTGCCGCGCCCGGTGAGCCGCAGCGGCGCCCCGCCTCCGGCGATCTCGAGCGCGAGCCCGTCGAGGGCCGCGACCCGGCCCTTGGCCTTGAAGGCGCCCTGGAGGGCGAAGGGCAGGAGCGGGCCGGCGGCCTGCGCGGGCGGGCCGACCACGAGCCGCAGGGTGCCGGTCGCCTCGGGGGCGAGGCCCCGCACGGCATCGCCCGCGAGGCCGATGCGGGCATCGACCTCGATCCGCGGGACGGTGTCGCCCCCCGCCGTGACCTTGACCGGGACCGTCCCCTCGGGGGTCGGCTCGCCGGTGACGAGGCGGAACGGGATGCCGCTCGCCTGGCCCTCGATCCGCCAGGGGCCGGCGAGGCGGGGGCTCGCCAGCCGCACGCCCTCGGCGTGGAACTGGTCGGTCCGCCCCGTGGCGGGCACCCGCGTCGTGACGAAGAGCTGGGTGATCCGCAGGTCCTCGACCGCGAGGTCGCGCCCGGCGAGCGCCGCGCCGAGATCCGGGGGCACGACCACGGCGCCGCCCTCGGTCACCGGCACCGTGACCTCGGCGCGGCCGATCCGCGTCTCGGTGAAGCGGATCTCGCCCGAGAGGAGCGGGGTGAGCGCCACCTCGGCCTTGACGAAGCGGGCGTCGAGGCCCGGCCGGCCGGGCGCACCGAGGACGAGGTGGTCGATGCGCAGGCGCGGGGAGGGCAGGAGGCGGATCTCCAGCCGGCCGTCGCTGCGGGCCGGCAGGCCGAGGGAGCGGCTCACCGCCGCGTCGACCGACTCCCGCTGCCCCTCCCAGTTCACGAAGGGCGGCACCGCCACGGCCGCGGCCAGGACGAGGATCACGAGCCCCGCCAGGACGGTCAGGATGTCGCGCACGAGAACCCCTTCGCCTCCCGGCCGGGCCGCTCCGGCCGGCCATAGCCGCCTGTCCGGCCTAGCATATCGGGGTCCGGGCCGCGGCCCAATCCGCACCCTGCCGCAGCGGGTTGCCCCTCGCGGCGGTCCGGCGATGCCGGAATGCCACGGCCTGACAGGGCGGCGGCGGCCTGTTAAGCGCGCCGGATGCCCCGCGCGGAGACCCGGCCCTTCCCGATGCGCTACTATCTCGGCCTCGCCACCACCTTCCACGATCCGGCCCTGGCGCTGATCGGGCCGGACGGCCGGATCCTGTTCGCGGAGGCGACCGAGCGCTACCTCCAGTACAAGCGCGCCCCGAACTGCGAGCCGGATTCGGCGCCCCGCATGGCCGGGCTCCTCGGGCGATACCTCCCGAAGGGCGCGGAGCTCGTCGTCGCGACGAGCTGGGGGTCGGACTTCACGCAGTTCCTGGCCCAGTCGGCGGCGTCGGGGGCGTTCGGGCTCGACGCGCTGGCGGCCCACGCGCCGGACCTCAACCGCTCCCTGGTGCCCGAGCGGGCCGAGCGCACCTTCATCGCGGAACTCGGCATCGCGCAGGCGCGGGCCGGCTACGGCACGCTGCTCGGCCTCGACCGGGCGCATGGCGGCGCGAGCCGGATCGCGGGGTTGCGGCGCTACCCGCACCACCTCGCGCACGCGGCCTACGGGCTGTGGGGCAGCCCGTTCCGGGACGCCACCGGCCTCGTCGTCGACGGCATGGGCGAGACCGGCGCCTCGGCGATCTACCGCATGGAGGCCGGGCGCATCCGGGAGGTCAAGCGCCACCGGGGGCGGGAATCGGTCGGGTTCTTCTTCGGCCTCGTCACCGACCTCGCCGGCTTCGACCAGGCGGCGGGCGAGGAGTGGAAGATCATGGGGCTCGCCCCCTACGGCCGCCCCGATCCCGCGCTGATGGACCTGCTGCGCCGCCTGTACCGGATCGAGGGCGGGCGCCTGCGCTTCCCCGATGCCGACACCGTGCGGGCGACCGTGGCGGAGATCCTGGCGCGCCGGCCGGCCGAGGCCCGGGAGGTCGGCTGGGCGGACCTCGCCCGCTGCGGCCAGGACGCCTTCGCGGAGATGATGGACGCGCTGGTGGCCCAGGCCGAGGCCCTGGCGCCGGGCGAGAACCTCGTGATCACCGGGGGCTGCGCCCTCAACTCCTCGTACAACGGGCGGGTGCTCGGCCGCAGCGGCTTCACTGCCCTCCACGTGCCCTCGGCGCCCGCCGACGACGGCAACGCGGTCGGCGCTGCCTGGCTCGCCTTCGCGGAGGACCACCCGGACTGGACCGGGCCGCAGGAGGGGAGGCAGGAGGGGAGGGCGCTGACGCCCTATCTCGGCTCGACCGTCTCGACGGAGCCGCTGGAGCGGATGGCGGGCTCCGAGCCGCGCCTGCGCCGCCTCGGCCACGCGGGCGTGACGCGCGCGGCCGCCGCGATCCTGGCGGCGGGCGGCCTCGTCGGCTGGGTGCAGGGCCGGGCCGAGTTCGGCCCGCGGGCGCTCGGCAACCGCTCGATCCTGGCCGATCCGCGCCCGGCCGACGCCAAGGCCATTCTCAACGCCAAGGTGAAGTACCGCGAGGCGTTCCGGCCCTTCGCGCCCTCGATCCTGGCCGAGGCCGGCCCCGACTGGTTCGAGGATTACCAGGACAGCCCCTACATGGAACGCACCCTGGTCTGGCGCGAGGCTATGCGCGACCGGGTGCCGGCGGTGGTGCATGAGGACGGCACCGGCCGGCTGCAGAGCGTGACGGCGGAGCGCAACCCGGCCTACGCGGCCCTGATCGACGCCTTCGCGGCGCTGACCGGCGTGCCGATCCTGCTCAACACCAGCTTCAACGTGATGGGCAAGCCGATCCTCCACACGGCGGAGGACGCGATCCTGATGTTCTACACGACCGGGCTCGACGCGCTGGTGGTGGAGGATTGGCTGCTGGTGAAGGACCCGGCGGCGCTGTCGGCGGCGTGAGGCGCCGGCCCGCGGTAGCGGAGGGCGGATCAGTTCGGCATCGGCACAGCGGACCCTGGCAGATGAAACCCTGAGGCGCCCGCTTCTGTTCAGGCTCCCCTTTTCCGGACGACTGAAGCGTCGGCGGAAGGAGATTTGGAATCCAGCGTAAGAACAGGCCGTGTCTGCTTGAGCGAGGAGCAAATCCGCCTTTCCGAAGAAATCGAGCGGATTTGGGATGATGCGGCTCGACCGTGCGGCAGGAGACGGCGAGTACGCTGCGCCGCCCGGGGCCTCCGCACGCGCCGCCGGCATCCTGCTGACACGAGCGGACGGACCGGCGGGTCCGCGACCTTGCCGATGAGGTGCGGTCGACGTACGCTTTCAAGAAGTACGAAGAGGAGCCGTCGGCATGCCCCGGACTGCCGTGGATGACAGCAAGCGCATGAACCTGCGCGTCTCACCGGAGGTGAAGGCCAAGCTCGTCCGCGCCGCAGCCTTGCGCGAGACCGACCTGACCACCTTCATCACCCAGATCGCGCTTCGTGAGGCCGAGGCGGTGATCCAAGAGGATGAAATCCTGCGATTGACGGAGCGTGATCGCGCGCGCGTCCTCGACCTGATCGAGAACCCGCCCAAGCCCAACGCGAAGCTGCGGGCCGCGATCGCGGCGCTGCCCGACGCGCTATGACCTTGCCCGCTTGGCGGGAAGAGGCCGTCGCGACGTCGCATCATCGTCGGGCCTTCGACTGCGGCGATGTGGCGATGAACGACTTCCTCCAGCGCTACGCCCGCCAGAGCCACGAGCAGAACGCGTCGAAGACCTTCTGCGCGATCGATGTCGAAGCCCCCAACCGCGTGCTCGGCTTCTCCACCATCACCCCGTCTGCAGTGGCGCATGGCGCGGTCCCGGCCGCGATGATGCGGGGCCTCGCGCGGCACGAGGTGCCCGCCTTCAAGCTGGCCCGGATCGCCACCGACCGCTCCGTCGCGGGCCGTGGTCTGGGCGGTCAGCTCCTGGCAGCCGCGGCGCTTCGATGCCTTCGCGTCGCGAAGGAGGCCGGCGGCGTGCTGCTCGTCATCGACGCCAAGGGAGAACGCGCGGCACGGTGGTACGCAAGCTATGGTGCGGAGCCGCTGCAGGACAGACCGCTGACGCTGGTGATGCCGCTCGCCACCTTCGCGGGCGGCCTGCAGGCTCGAGGCCTGCTGTAGCTCTTCGAGATCGTGGCCGGTGCCCGAAGGAGGGGGATCGATGCGAGATCAAGGCCGTGGTGGAGAATCGCCCCTGGACGCCGCGTGCGCTGCGGCGGCCGGCAAGGTTCCGCGAGAGGTCATCGAGGCGTCGTTCGGCATCATCCTGGAAGGCGACTGGCTCAAGGGGCCGTTGCGCGCCCGTGTCGAGGCGCTCGCCGCACAATACGGCACGACGTTCGACCTCCTCATCCCATGGGTGAGGCACGTGATCTCGGAGCGCAATCGAACCATCGATATCGATGACTATTTGTAGATGGGCATCGCACGAGAGAGCGGCTTCCCTCGACGCCGTTGTCGGCGCGGCACGACAATAGAGATGACGCGAAGATCAGAAGCGGCATTCTCGCGCAGCGCGATCGATTCCGCTCTCGACGGGAGGCGCCAGAACGACGAAGGGCGCCGTCTCCGGCGCCCTGGTCCCGTTTCGCGATGAGCTGCAGCTTACTCGCAGACCTCGACGCGACGATAGGTGAAGGACTCGTCGTCGAGCCACACCTTGCGGCGCTCGAAGTGGCAGACCGGACCGCGGCGACGGACCACGACGGTCTCGGTGGGCTCCTCGACGTAGACGCGGCGCGGCGGGGGCGCCACGTAGACCGGGGGCGGCGGGGCGGCCTGAGCGCCGTTGATGATGGCGCCGGCGGCGACGCCGCCGAGCACGCCCGCCGCGGCGCCGCCGAGGATCGCGGCGCCCACATTGTCGCGAGCCGAGGCGGCCTGGGGGGCCGCCGCGAGGGTCACGGCGGCGAGCGCCGCACAGAGGCCGAGGGAAGACAGGGCGCGCACGCTGGATCTCCGGAAGAAGTCGGGCTGAGGATGGCGGCGAGTGCTTAAGGAACCGCCAAGGACAATCGGACGTGAACGAAGGAAGCGTGTCCTTCGCGACGATGATCCGGAGCCTGGGGGCGGTTTGCGGCAATTTCCGGGTGCCGGACCCGGGGGAACGATGCGGGCCGGCGGGTGTGGTGCGGGTGCATCAGGGGCGGATGGGGGCGGCCTCTCGAGAGCAGGCCGCATCGGCTCGGCGGCTGTGGAACCCGCACCGATCCTCATGCTGAGGTGCTGGCGAAGCCAGCCTCGAAGCACCCCGGACCGTTTGCCCAAGGCAATGGCGCCTCGGAACTGCTGTTCAGGCGTGCTTCGAGGCCGCCTGCGGCGGCACCTCAGCATGAGGATCGAATGTTGGTGCCATCGATGGGACCTGATGACGCCGGTTCATCGCGTTGAATTCCGGAGACCATCGCCTCGCCAGTGACGAGCGGCCCTCTACGGAAACGGCCCGGCCGCTGTCGCGGCCGGGCCGTTTCATCGTCGAACCCCTCTGCCTCACGCCTCGCCGCTGAACCGCCCGTGGCAATGCTTGAACTTCTTGCCCGAGCCGCAGGGGCAGGGCTCGTTGCGCCCGACCCGGCCCCAGGTGGCGGTGTCGGTCGGGTCGCGCTCCAGCACCGCCCCGTCCGCCGCCAGCCCCTGCGCCGCGTAGCCGTAGGCGCCGCCCGCGCCACCGAAGCTGCCGCTGCCCTCGGGCAGGGCGAACTCGTTCTCGCCCGTCGCCGGGTCGAGGTGCTGGGCGAACATCGGCGGCAAGCTCGGCGCCTCGGGCTCCTGCGCCATCACCTCGATGCGCATCAGGTGCCCGGTCACCTGCTCGCGCAGGGAGCCGATCAGGCCGTTGAACAGCTCGAAGGCCTCGGACTTGTACTCGTTCAGCGGGTCGCGCTGCGCGATGCCGCGCCAGCCGATCACCTGCCGCAGGTGATCCAGGGTGACGAGGTGCTCGCGCCAGAGATGGTCGAGGCTCTGGAGCAGCACCTGCTTCTCCACGTAGGCCATCAGCTCGGCGCCGTTGCGCTCCACGCGCTCCGCATAGGCCTCGTCGGCCGCCTTGCGCAGGCGCTCGCGGATCTCCTCGTCGGCGATCCCTTCCTCCTTGGCCCAGTCCTCGACGGGCAGGTCGAGGTTGAGCTGGGCCTGGACGCTCTCGCGCAGGCCCGCCACGTCCCACTGCTCCGGATAGGCGTTCTCCGGGATGTGCTGCGCCACCACGTCGTCCACCACCCCGTGGCGCATCTCGTCGACGGTCTCGCGCACGCTCTCCTGGGCCATGAACTCCCGGCGCTGCTCGAACACGACCTTGCGCTGGTCGTTCATCACGTTGTCGTACTTGAGCACGTTCTTGCGCATGTCGAAGTTGCGGGCCTCGACCTTCTGCTGCGCCTTGGCGATCGCCTTGTTGATCCAGGGGTGGATGATCGCCTCGCCCTGCTCCAGGCCGAGCTTCTGCAGCATGCCGTCCATGCGGTCGGACCCGAAGATCCGCATCAGGTCGTCCTGCAGCGACAGGTAGAACTTGGAGCGGCCGGGATCGCCCTGGCGGCCGGAGCGGCCGCGCAGCTGGTTGTCGATGCGCCGGCTCTCGTTGCGCTCGGTGCCGACGATGTAGAGGCCGCCGGGGAGCGCGCTCTTGCGGCCCGCCTCCGGATCCGCCGGCTCGCCGGATCCCAGCACGCGGGTGCGGTTCTCGTCGATCTCGCGCTTGATGGCGGCGATGCGCGCCTCGCGCTCGGGGCCCTCCGGCACCTCGGCGAGTTCCTGGGCCACCCGCATCTCGACGTTGCCGCCGAGCTTGATGTCGGTGCCGCGCCCGGCCATGTTCGTCGCGATGGTGATCGCGCCGGGCACGCCCGCCTGCGCCACGATGTAGGCTTCCTGCTCGTGGAAGCGGGCGTTCAGCACCGCGAACTTCTTGGTCACCCGGCCCTCGCGGGCGGCCGCGTAGACCTCGTTCATGGCCGAGGCGTTGCTGTAGTCGAGCGGCACGTAGCCGTGCTTCACCAGGAGCCCGGCGATGTGCTCCGAGCGCTCGATCGAGCCGGTGCCGACCAGCACCGGCTGGTGGCGCGCATGGGCCTTGTCGATCTCCGCGATGATCGCCGCGTACTTCTCCTCGGCGGTGCGGTAGACCTCGTCGTCCTCGTCGACGCGCTCGACCGGCTTGTTGGTCGGGATCTCGACCACCGAGAGGTTGTAGATCTCCTGGAACTCGTCGGCTTCGGTCGAGGCCGTGCCGGTCATGCCGGCGAGCTTCTTGTAGAGCCGGAAGTAGTTCTGGAAGGTGATCGAGGCCAGCGTCTGGTTCTCGGGCTGGATCGTGACCCGCTCCTTGGCCTCGAGCGCCTGGTGCAGGCCCTCCGAGTAGCGCCGGCCCGGCATCATGCGGCCCGTGAACTCGTCGATGATCACCACCTCGTCGTTGCGGACGATGTAGTCCTTGTCGCGCGTGAACAGGGTGTGGGCGCGCAGGGCCTGGTTCACGTGGTGGACGAGCGTGATGTTGTGGGCGTCGTAGAGGTCGCCCTCCTTCAGCACGCCGGCCTCGCGCAGCAGTTCCTCGATGTGCTCGTTGCCGCTCTCGGTGAGCGACACGGTGCGCTGCTTCTCGTCGAGGTCGTAATCCTCCCGCGCGAGCCGCGGCAGCAGCGCGTCGATCGAGACGTAGAGGTCGGAGCGGTCGTCGATCGGCCCCGAGATGATCAGCGGCGTGCGCGCCTCGTCCACCAGGATCGAGTCGACCTCGTCCACGATCGCGAAGGCGTGGCCGCGCTGGACCATCTGGCCCAGCTCGTACTTCATGTTGTCGCGCAGGTAGTCGAAGCCGTACTCGTTGTTCGTGCCGTAGGTGATGTCGCAGGCATAGGCCGCCTTGCGCTCGGCGTCGTCGAGCCCGTGCACGATGATGCCGGTGGAGAGCCCGAGGAAGCCGTAGACCCGGCCCATCCACTCGGCGTCGCGGCGGGCGAGGTAGTCGTTCACCGTGACCACGTGGACGCCCTTGCCGGCGAGCGCGTTGAGGTAGGTGGCGAGGGTCGCCACCAGCGTCTTGCCCTCGCCGGTCTTCATCTCGGCGATGCCGCCCTCGTGCAGCACGATGCCGCCGATCAGCTGCACGTCGAAGTGGCGCTGCCCGAGCACGCGTTTGGCCGCCTCGCGCACGGTGGCGAAGGCCGGGACCAGGATGTCGTCGAGGGACTTGCCGGCGGCGAGTTCCGCCTTCAGCGCGTCGGTGCGGGCGCGCAGGGCCTCGTCGCTGAGGGCCTCCATCTCGGGTTCGAGGGCGTTGATGGCCGCGACACGGGGCCGGTAGCCCTTCACCCGACGGTCGTTGGACGACCCGAAAATCTTCTTGGCGATGGCACCGAGCATCGTGGACCTGCGATCGATCGAAACGTCTGACGCGAGCGTGATGGCGCGCCTTATAGAGCCATATAGGCATCCGCGCACCAGAAAGGGACCGGGCCGCACGGGGAGGGTTGCGCCTGCTGCGAAAGGCTGAGGCGGGCAAGCGCGGCGGGACGCTTGATTCGGCGCCGCGGGAGCCCTCTAAGTGTCTCTCACGAAACTCCCGATCACCGTCGTCGCTCGCCGTGGCGCCTCCAGCGCGGCGGGAGTTTTGTGAGGTGCACTGACGTGCAGCACGATCAAGAAGGTGGGCCGTCCGTGCCGCCGATCGGGAGAGGGACACCATGAGGACATCGACCCGGGCGCTGACGCGCTCCACCGCCCTCGCGCTGGCGCTCGCCGTCGCCGCGCCGGGCGCCTTCGCGCAGCAGAAGGGCGCCTCGGACGGCGTCGTGAAGATCGGCATCCTCAACGACCAGTCGGGCGTCTACGCCGATTTCGGCGGCCGCGGCTCGGTCGAGGCGGCCAAGATGGCGGTGGAGGATTTCGGCGGCAAGGTGCTGGGCGTGCCGGTCGAGATCGTCGACGCCGACCACCAGAACAAGCCCGACGTCGCCTCCAACATCGCCCGCCAGTGGTACGACACCGACAAGGTCGACGCGATCATGGAGCTGACGACCTCCTCGGTCGCGCTCGCCGTGCAGGGCCTGTCCCGCGAGAAGAAGAAGATCACCATCGTGGACGGGGCCGCGACCACGGACCTCACCGGCAAGCAGTGCACGCCCTACGGCTTCCACTGGGCCTACGACACCCACGCGCTGGCGGTGGGCACCGGCGGCTCGCTGGTCGAGGCCGGCGGCGACACCTGGTTCTTCCTCACCGCCGACTATGCCTTCGGCACGGCGCTGCAGGCCGACACGACCAAGTACGTCGAGGCCAAGGGGGGCAAGGTGCTGGGCGCCGTGCGTCACCCCCTGAGCGCCCAGGATTTCTCCTCCTTCCTGATCCAGGCCCAGGCCTCGGGCGCCAAGATCGTCGGGCTCGCCAATGCCGGCCTCGACACCTCGAACTCGATCAAGCAGGCGGCGGAGTTCGGCATCGTCTCGGGCGGGCAGCGGCTGGCGGCCCTGCTCTTCACCCTGGCGGAGGTGCACGGGCTCGGTCTCAAGGTCGCCCAGGGCATCGTGCTCACCGAGGGCTATTACTGGGACCTCGACGATCAGGCCCGCGGCTTCGCCAAGCGCTACATGGCCCGGTTCGGGCGGATGCCGAGCATGATCCAGGCCGGCACCTACTCGTCGGTGCTGCACTACCTCAAGGCCGTGAAGGCGGCCGGCACCGACGAGACCGAGGCGGTGGCCCGCACGATGCGCGAACTGCCCGTCGACGACTTCTTCGGGCGCGGCGGCAAGGTCCAGGCGAACGGCCGCATGGTCCACGACATGTACCTGTTCCAGGTCAAGACGCCGGCCGAGTCGAAGGGCCCGTGGGACTACTACAAGCACCTCGCCACCATCCCGGGCGACAAGGCCTTCCTGTCGGCCAAGGACAGCGGCTGCCCGCTCACGCAGTGAGCGCGGCCCCCTGGCGGCGGGGCGTGCCCATGGTCGCCGCCGAACAGGGAGCGGTCCGCCCCGCTTGCCCCGGGGCGCCGGATCGGCTCCTTCGCATCGCGACGCGGAGGATCGGTCCGGGATGACGACGGCGACCAGGCGGGCGGTCCTGCGGGGCGGCCTCGCCGCGACCGGATGCGCCGCGGCGGGGACGGGCCCCCTCGCCGCGGCGCCCCGCCGCCTGCACGTCGCGCCGAGCGGGGACGACCGCAACGACGGCGCGCCGGAGCGGCCCCTGCGCAGCCTGGGGGCCGCGCGCCGGCTCGCCCGGCAGCAGGGCCCGGCCGAGGTGGTGATCGCGGACGGGGTCTACGCCGAGACGCTGGCGCTCGGGCCGGAGGATTCCGGCTGCACCTACCGGGCGGCGCCGGGCGCCCGGCCCGCCCTCACGGCGGCCCGGCGGATCGCCGCCGAGGCGTTCCGCCCGGTGACGGATCCCGCCGCCCTGGCGCGGCTGCAGCCGCAATACCGGGAGCGGATCGTCGCTCTCGACCTGCGGGCGCAGGGCCTGCGCCGGACCGGCCCCTACCCGGACCTCTTCACCGGTCATGGCGGCCTCCTCGAACTCTACCTCGACGGGAAACGGGCGCCCCTCGCCCGCTACCCGAAGCGCGGCAGCATGACCGTCCGCACCGTGCTGGCGACCGGCGAGGCGGGCGGGCCGGGCCGCTTCGCCTACCGCGATCCCCGCCCGGCCCGCTGGATCGGGGCGCTGGCGCCCGGCCTCTGGCTGCGCGGCACCTGGAGCGTCCCCTGGCGCGGCGAGGCCGTGCGGGTGGCGGCGATCGATCCCGCTGCGCGCACCATCACCCTCGCCGCCCCGGTGCCCGGGGGCATCGGCAGCGCCCAGGCCCGGCCGGCCGGCAGCGGGCGCGAGCCCTTCCACGCCTTCAACCTCCTGGAGGAGCTGGACCAGCCGGGCGAGTGGTGCGTCGATGTCGACAGCCGCACCCTCTACCTCTACCCGCCCCGGCCGCTGGCGGACCTCGACATCCGGATCGCGGACGAGACCGGCCCGGTGCTCGCCGTGACCGGCGCGACGGGCGTGACCGTGGCCGGTCTCGCCCTCGGCGAGTCCCTGGGCGACGGCATCCTGGTCGAGGGCGGCTCCGGCAACCGGGTGACGGGCTGCACGGTGGCGAACGTCGCGCGCTACGGCATCCGCCTGAAGGACGGGCGCGACCACGCGGCTTTCGGCAACGATGTCCACGACACCGGGGCGGGGGGAATCTGGCTCGGGGGCGGGGACGAGGCGGCCCGGCCGCGCGTCCCGGCCGGGCACCGCGCGGAGAACAATCACGTCTGGAACGTCGGGATCCTCGACCCGGCGGAGGCGCCGGGGATCAATTGCGGCTTCACCGGCGGGCATACCGGCGGGCACCACGCCGCCGTGGGGATGCGCGTGGCGAACAACCTGATCCACGACGCGCCCCAGGCCGCCATCCTGCACGGCTCCTGGGACTCGGTGATCGAATTCAACGAGATCTTCCGCTGCGGCAGCGTGTTCAACGACACGGGCGGCATCGCCTGCCACGACCTCTCCGCGCGGTCCGGCAACCGGCGGATCCGGTTCAACTTCCTGCACAACCTGCCGATCGGGGACGGCATCGCCTTCGACGGCGACAGCCGCGACGACGTGGTCGAGGGCAACGTCGTGTGGCGGGTGGCGGGGGCGGCGGTCTCCTTCGGGCGCGGGATCTCGGCCGAGAACCCGCTGCTGCTCGCGGTGCTGTCGAACCTCGCGGTCGATTGCGGCACCGGCTACCGGCTCGCGGCCCGCCGCGGCAGCCGGATCGCCGGCAACCTCGCGGTGCGCTGCCGGGTGCCCTTCGACTGGCTCACCGGCCCCGGACCGACCGGGCAGGACCCGCAGGGCGACGTGTCGAGCGGTCCCAACGCCGCCTTCGTCACCAATCCGGGCTTCGCCGACGATGCCCGCCACGACTTCGCCCTGCGGCCGGATTCCGCGCCGGTGCGGCAGACCGGCTACCAGCCGCCGCCGCTCGCCCGGATCGGCCTGATGCGCGACGCGTTCCGCTCCAGCCTGCCCGACCCCGCCGCGCTGCGGCGCTGGAACGACCCGGACCCGGCGCTGCGGGTGACGACCGCAATCAAGGACCGGCCGTGAGGGGCCGCAGGACATTGCCGGCCATGAGGCCGGAAATCGGCAGGTTTCATCCGGACAGACGAGGATGAGCCGTCACATCAGACCACGCTGATGGCAGCCAAACCGGTTCCTCATGCTGAGGTGCCGCCGAAGGCGGCCTCGAAACACCCCTGAACAGGGTGTTCCAGCAGCCTCCGTCTTGGATCAACGGTCCGGGGTGCTTCGAGGCTCGCTTCGCCAGCACCTCAGCCTGAGGAGCGTCGTGCCTTCCCGATCCGTTCAGCCGATGACGCGGCGCCCGCCGCCCTCACCGCGTCGGCACCGGCTCCGGCCCGCGGTAATCGTAGAAGCCGCGCTTCGTCTTGCGGCCGAGCCAGCCGGCCTCGACGTACTTCACCAGCAGCGGGCAGGGCCGGTACTTCGAATCCGCCAGCCCCTCGTAGAGCACCTGCATGATCGACAGGCAGGTGTCGAGGCCGATGAAGTCGGCGAGCTGGAGCGGGCCCATCGGGTGGTTGGCGCCGAGCCGCATCGCCGTGTCGATCGAGTCCACCGAGCCCACGCCCTCGTAGAGCGTGTAGATCGCCTCGTTGATCATCGGCAGCAGGATGCGGTTGACGATGAAGGCCGGGAAATCCTCCGACACCGTCACGGTCTTGCCGAGGCGGCTCACGAAGGCCCGGGCGGATTCGTAGGTCGGGTCCTCGGTGGCGATGCCGCGGATCAGCTCCACGAGCTGCATCACCGGCACCGGGTTCATGAAGTGGATGCCGATGAAGCGCTCCGGCCGGTCCGTCGACGCGGCGAGCCGGGTGATCGAGATCGAGGAGGTGTTGGTCGCCACCATCGTCTCGGGGCGCAGCGACGGGCAGAGCGCCGAGAAGATCGAGCGCTTCACCGCCTCGTCCTCGGTCGCCGCCTCGATCACGAGGTCGCAGGGACCGAAACCCTCGAAGCTGTCGACCGGCTGGATGCGCGCGATCGCGGTGCGGCGGGCATCCTCCGTGATCGTGCCCTTGGCGACCTGGCGCTGCAGGTTGCCGTTCACGGTGGCGAGGCCGTTCTTCAGGCGCTCCGGGTCGCGGTCGTTGAGGCGCACGTCGAGGCCCGACATGGCGCAGACATGCGCGATGCCGCTGCCCATCTGGCCGGCCCCGATGATCCCGACGGTCTTGATCTCGATGCCCATCGCCGCTTCGCCCCGTCCCCGCACCACCAGGAGCCGACCGGCAGCGGGGCCCCTCTCTCGAACGCGTCCACTCTACCACGCCGCACGGGGCCGCGCCGTCTCCCGAAGACGACAGCCGGCCCCGCCCGTTCTCCGCCTCGGTCGGGCGCGCCCGCAGGCCCGCCCGCCGTCCCCGAGACTAGTCCTTCGCCTTGGCGATCGCCTCGCGGAGCTGCGGCACGACCTGGAACAGGTCGCCGACGAGGCCGTAATCCGCCACCTGGAAGATCGGCGCCTCCTCGTCCTTGTTGATCGCCACGATCACCTTGGAATCCTTCATCCCGGCGAGGTGCTGGATCGCCCCGGAGATGCCCACCGCCACGTAGAGGTCCGGCGCCACCACCTTGCCGGTCTGGCCGACCTGCCAGTCGTTGGGCGCGTAGCCCGCATCCACCGCCGCCCGCGAGGCGCCGACCGCCGCGCCGAGCGAATCCGCCAGCGGCTCGATCAGCTCCTTGAACTTCTCCGCCGAGCCGAGCGAGCGCCCGCCCGAGACCACGAACTTCGCCGAGGCCAGTTCCGGACGGTCGGACTTGGCGATCTCCTCGCCCTTGAACGACGATTTCGGCTCCGGCACGGCCGCCGCCGCGGCCGGCTCGATCGGCGCCGCCGCGCCGCCCGCCTCCGCCGCCTTGAAGGCGGCGGTGCGCACGGTGATGACCTTCTTGGCCTCGCTCGCCTGCACCGTCTGGATCGCGTTGCCGGCGTAGATCGGGCGCTCGAAGGTGTCGGGCGCCACCACCTTGATGATGTCCGAGACCTGCGCCACGTCGAGGAGCGCGGCCACGCGGGGCAGCACGTTCTTGCCCTCGGTGGTCGCCGCGGCGATCACCGCGTCGTAGGTCGCGGCGAGTTCCGCCACCAGGGCGGCGGTGGGCTCGGCGAGGAGATGGTCGAAGGCCGCGTCCTCGGCCAGCAGCACCTTCTCGACGCCGTCGAGGGCGGCGGCGGCCTCGGCGGCTTGCCGGCTGCCCGCGCCGACGACGAGCGCGTGGACGGGGGCGCCGAGTTGCTTGGCGGCGGTGAGCGCCTTCAGGGACGCGTCCTTGAGCTTGCCCTCGGCATGCTCGACCAGGAGGAGGGTGGCCATGGGGGAATGTCCTCTTCTCGGGAGGCGCGTCAGAGGACGCCGGCCTCGACCTTCAGCTTGGAGACCAGTTCGGCCGCCGAGGCGACCTTGACGCCCGCCTGCCGCCCGCCCGGCTCGACGGTCTTGAGCACCTTGAGGCGGGGCGCCACGTCGACGCCGAGCGCCTCGGGCTCGACCGTGTCGAGGGGCTTCTTCTTGGCCTTCATGATGTTGGGCAGGGACGCGTAGCGCGGCTCGTTGAGGCGCAGGTCCGTGGTGATGATCGCGGGCAGCTGCAGGCTCAGCGTCTGGAGGCCGCCGTCGATCTCGCGGGTGACCTCGACCGCGCCCTCGCCGACCTCGAGCCGGAACGCGAAGGTGCCCTGCGGCCAGCCCAGCAGCGCCGCGAGCATCTGGCCGGTCTGGTTGGAATCGTCGTCGATCGCCTGCTTGCCCAGGATGACGAGGCTCGGCCCCTCCTTGTCGACCAGCGCCTTCAGGAGCTTGGCGACGGCGAGCGGCTCGACGGCGGCGTCGGTCTTGACCAGGATGCCGCGGTCGGCCCCCATGGCGAGCGCCGTGCGGATGGTCTCCTGGGCCTGCTGCGGGCCGATCGAGACGGCGACGATCTCGGTGACCTTGCCCTTCTCCTTGAGGCGGATCGCCTCCTCGACGGCGATCTCGTCGAAGGGGTTCATCGACATCTTGACGTTGGCGAGCTCGACGCCCGAGCCGTCCGGCTTCACCCGGATCTTGACGTTGTAATCGACGACCCGCTTCACGGGCACCAGGACCTTCATGACCGTCGTTTCCTTCCGGGCCGGAACGGGCGTGCGGCTCTGCGCCATCTCCGCGCGGATCCGCCGACCATCCCTTTGGGGAGCAAGGTGCCGGACCGTAGCGGCCGATTTTCCGAAATGTCAACGCGCCCCGAAGAGGGGGTGCGCCCCTCCCGCCACGGCAGCCGCGCCGCGGTTTCGAAAATCCGGTATGGCCGCGCTCAGGTCCGGTTCTGGCCCGGCACCCAGAGCACGTCCCGGGCGCCGCCCGCATTGGCCACCCGCGAGGCCACGAACAGGAAGTCGGAGAGGCGGTTCAGGTACTGGACCGCCACCGGCGAGACCCGCTCGCCGGGCGTCGCGGCGAGCGCCACCGCCAGCCGCTCGGCCCGGCGGCAGACCGTGCGGGCGAGGTGCAGGGCGGCCGCGGCGGGCGTGCCGCCCGGCAGCACGAAGGAGCGCAGGGGCTGCAGGCCGGCATTGAGCGCGTCGATCTCCCGCTCCACCCGCTCCACCTGCGCGGCGACGAGGCGCAGGGGCTCGTAGGGCAGGGGGGTGTCGCTCTCCGGCGTGGCAAGGTCCGCGCCGAGGTCGAAGAGGTCGTTCTGCGCCCGCGACAGCATCGCGTCGAGGTCGCCCTCCGTGTGCAGCCGGGCGAGGCCGAGGCACGCGTTGGTCTCGTCGACGGTGCCGTAGGTCTCGATGCGCAAATCCGCCTTCGAGCGGCGCTCCCCGCTCGCGAGGGCGGTGGTGCCGGCATCGCCGGTGCGGGTGTAGATGCGGTTGAGGACGACCACGGCGCGACGGACCTCGTGCGGTTTCTCGAGGCCGTTAGGGCCCGCGGACCGGTCTACACGAGGCGGGGGGCGGTTCCAATCGGACGCGGGGAGGGGGCCCGCTCAGCCACCCGCCGGATCGGCCAGCGGCAGGTCGATCGCGCAGTGCAGCCGCGTCTCGCCGAGGTCGTAGCGGGTGCGGGCCTGGAGGGCGTAGGGCAGCGCCCGCTCGATCAGGTGGCGGCCGAAGCCGTCGGGCCGCGGCGGCGCGGACCGCCGGATGTCCTCCTCGATCCAGTCGAGGGCGAGCCGCCGGCCCTCGCCATCCGCCGCGACGCGCCACGTCACCGAGAGGCGGCCGGCCTCGCACGCGAAGGCGCCGTGCTTGCGGGCGTTGGTGGCGAGTTCGTGCAGGGCCAGCGCGAAGGTCTGCACGCTCCCCTTGCGCAGGCGCACCTCCGGCCCGGCGAGCCGGACGCGGTCGCCGAATCCCGCGATGCCGAGCGCGTCGAGTTCGGTGCGGATCAGCATCGGCAGGGTGATCGGCTCCTGGTCGGAGCGGGAGAGCAGGCCCTGCACCCGCGACAGGGCCGAGAGGCGGTCGTTGAACTGCTCCCGGAAGCGCTCGGTCGGGCCCGTCCGGGCCAGGGTCTGCTCGGCGATGCTGCGCACCACCGAGAGCAGGTTGCGGGTGCGGTGCTGCAGTTCCGCGATGAGAAGCTCCTGGCGCTCGGCCCATCCGCGCCGCTCGGTGGTGTCCATGATGACGCCGATCATCCGGACGGGCCGCTCCCCGTCGTAGAAGAAGCGCCCCCGCGCCATGCACCAGCGCACCGTGCCGTCGGGATGGACGAGGCGGAACTCGTGCGCGTAGGGGTGGCGGGCGTCGCGGGCCGCCGCGATGCGGGCGGTCGCCGGCAGCAGGTCCTCGGGATGCACCCGCGCCGCCCAGGCCTCGAAGCTCGGCGTCACCTCGCCGACCGCGTAGCCCTGGATCCGGTAATGCTCGTCGGACCAGTCGACGGCCCCGGTGGCGAGATCCCAGTCCCAGGTCCCGAGGCCGCCGACCTCGACGGCGAGCCGCAGGCGCTCCTCGTTGGCGCGCAACTCCTCCTCGGCGGCCTTCGTGGCGCTGATGTCGACGCAGACGCCGAGCATCTCACGCACCCGGCCGCCCTCGTCCCGGATGGCCGCCACGCTGTTGCGCACCCAGACCGTACGCCCGTCCGGGCGGAGGCAGCGCTCCTCGATGTCGAAGGGCCGGCCCGCCTCGCGCGCGCCCTCGAACAGCGCGCGGTTGCGGGCGCGGTCGTCCGGATGCGTGATGGCGAGCAGCGGCAGGCCGGCGAGCAGGTCCTCCGCCCGGCGCCCGACGATCTGGCAGTAGCGCGGGTTCACGCGGGTGAAGCGGCCCTCCGCGTCCATCACCGCGAAGCCGGCGGCGGATTGGGCGAAGATCGCCGCGTGCTGAGCCTCGCTGTCGCGCAGGGCCCGCTCGACACGCCGGCTCTCCGTCCGGTCGAGGGCGACGCCGACGAGGCGCCGGGGCGCCCTCGCATCCTCGACGCCGCCCCGCATCTCGACCTCGCGCGGAGTGCCGGCCGGGGTGAGGACCCGGTAGATCCCCGAGAACCCGGCGCCCGCCGCGGCAGCGCCCGCCACGGCGTCGGTCAGCAGGCGGCGATCCTCCGGGTGCAGAACCGCCAGGAGGTCGTCGTAGGAGAACGGGAGGTCCTCCGCGCGGCCGAAGATCCGGCGGCAGAGGGCGGAGGTGGCGAGGTGTCCGGCGTCGAGGTCGAGGTCCCAGAGCCCGAGGCCGCCGATCTCGACGGCGCGCGCGAGCCGCGCCGCCTCGTCCGGGCCGCCGCGCCCCTCGTCCATCGCCGCGCTCCGCCCTCGCCGGTCCGGTCGGAGCCTGACGGATCGCGCCCGGCCCCGCCCTGCCGCAGGTTAAGGTGAGGCCGACCCCGGCTCAGAACGTGTAGGCGATCTTCCCGCCCACATTGGTCAGGCCGCGGTTGTTGACGCAGAGCCCGGCATTCGACTGGTGCTCGATCGTGGCGAGCACGGCCCAGTGCGCGTCGATGCGGAAGCCGACCGAGGCGGCCTCGCGGAACAGCGGCGAGCAGCCGAGCGCGTTGAAGTTCACCGGAACGAAGCGCCCGGTATTGCCGTCGTGGAAGGAGCCGCCGAAGAAGCCCTCGACGAAGATCCGGTCGGTGACGTCGAAGGTCCAGGTCGCGCCCAGATAGGCGTAGCTGGTGCGGCCGGCCGTGTTGTAGCTGCCGCCGACGGTCGGACGCGGGATGAACTGGTTCCAGAACGGGTCGGGCGTGAGGGTCGGCTTGGCGAGCAGCACCTCGCCGACGACGTTGCCGCTGCCCCGCTCCGGGCTCCAGGGATCCTGGGCCGAGCCGCCGATGCGCAGCTCGGAGACGATGCTCAGCGGCTGCACCGGCGCGGTGTAGGCCGGCACCGGCGCCGCGAGGTCGGCGGCCGGGGCGCCGGAGCCCATGGCGATCGTGAGTGCCGCGAGGCCGAGGAGCGTGGAACGCATATCGTGCAAGACCCGAAACGCTCCGTCTAGGAGCGTTGCATATCCTAGCGGTTGCAGACCGCCGCCGTCTCGGCACGCGGCGGGACCGGTTTTGATTTCCGCGTGTTGCGGCGGGGCGGCCACACCCGGACCGCGACCCGGCCCGCACAGGCGATGGCGCGGGGCGGCCGGAGGACACGCCGGCCGTCAGCGCCGCGGCGCCTTCAGGCCCAGGAAGCGGATCACCAGGTAGACGATCACGGCCGAGACGGCGGCGATCGCCAGCGCGATCGTCGTCCCGTCCTCGTAGTCGCTCAGGTAGAGCCCCTTGGTGTTCATGCCGAAGAACCCCGTCACCAGGGTCGGCGGCAGGAACAGGGCGGTCAGCACCGAGAGGGTGAAGAGCTGGCGGTTGGTCTCCTCGGCGAGCCGGTCGGAGAGCTCCTCCTGGAGCAGGCGGCTGCGCTCGGCCATCGCCACCATGTCCCGGTCGAGGGAATCGAGGCGCTGGGCGATGCGGGAGGCGGTCGCGAGTTCCCGGTCGGCCAGCCCCTCGACGGCCCCGTCCTGCTCGAAGCGGTGGAACACCGCCCGCAGGCCGAGGAGCTGGCGATGGAGCCGCACCGCGTCGCGGCGGATCGGGCCGATCCGCCGCCGCTCGTCGCGGGCGGCCTCGTCGATGATGTGGTCCTCGATCGCGTCGAGTTCCTCCGACAGGGCGGTGCCGCGCTGCGCGATCGCCGTGACCACGTGGCCGACCAGCGATTCGAGGAGGCGGATCGGCGCCTGGATCGGCTCGCCCTCCTGGGCGGCCTCCCGGGTGGCGTCGGGCGCGACCACCGGGTGGCGGCGGCCGCTCACCAGGAAGCGCGGGCCCATCACGAAGTGGAGCCGCCCCGCCGGGTCGGGCTTGGCGGCCTCGCGGTCGCGGACGAGATCCGCCACCACGCCGCCCACGAAGCCGCCCTCGACGGCGATGCGCTGGTGCTCGTCGCGCGCGAAGGCCGCGGCGGCGAGCCGCGGCGGGCCGAGCCGGCCCTCCGCGATCATGCCCTCGATCCGCGCATCGACGAGGTTGAGGTGCAGCCACAGGAAGCCCTCGCCGAAACTGCCGAGGTCCGGCAGGGCCTCGTCGCGGGAGACGGGGCGGCCGCGCCCGGTCTCGTCGAAGACCATCGCGAAGAGCAGGCCCGGAAGGGTCGGCTCGTCGCAGAGGAGGCGCGGGGTCGCCGCGGCCGCCGTGGCGGTCATCGTCAGAACACGCGGACGAAGATCGCGTAGAGCACGCCCGAGAGCAGCATCGCCACCGGCAGGGTGAGGATCCAGGCCATGGCGAGGTTGCGCAGGGTCGAGACCTGCAGGCCCGAGCGGTTGGCCGCCATGGTGCCGGCCACGCCGGAGGACAGGACGTGGGTGGTCGAGACCGGCAGGCCGTACATGTCGGCGGCCGCGATGGTCGTGGCGGCGACGAGCTCGGCCGAGGCGCCCTGCGCGTAGGTCAGGTGCGTCTTGCCGATCTTCTCGCCCACCGTCACGACGATGCGCTTCCAGCCCACCATGGTGCCCAGCCCGAGCGCGATCGCCACCGCGACCTTGACCCAGGTCGGGATGAACCGCGTCGCCTCGTCGAGGCTCTTCTTGTAGGCGTTCAGCGTGCCGACCTCGGCGGCCGAGAGCTCGCTCTCCTTGTCCTTCATCAGGAAGCGGATCGCCTCCGAGGCGAGGTACATGTCGTTGCGGGTGTTGCCCACCACCTCGGCCGGGACCTTGGCCAGCGAGCCGTAGCGGTCGATCTGCCCGGCGATGTCCTTCACCAGCACGGCGAGCGACGGGTAGGTGCCGCCCTCGATCTTGTGGGCCGAGACGTAGGCGGTCACCGCCGGGCGGGGGTCGCCGATGATGTCGTAGCCCGCGGCCTTCGTGGCGATGACGCCCGAGGCCGCCTGCGAGGTCAGGCGGAACTGCGCCAGGGAGGAATCCGGCAGCGAGCGGTTGAGGGCGTAGGCGGTGGGCACGGTGCCGATCAGGATCAGCATGATCAGGCCCATGCCCTTCTGCCCGTCATTCGACCCGTGCGCGAAGGACACGCCCGTGCAGGTGGCGATCAGCAGGCCGCGGATCCACCACGGCGGCGGCTCCTTGCCCTTCGGCTCGGCGTAGAGGGCGGGGTTGCGCACCACGAACTTGAGCACGAGCAGGAGTGCCGCGGCGGCCATGAAGCCGACGAGCGGCGAGAGCAGCAGCGACCAGCCGATCTCCGTCGCCTTCGACCAGTCGACGCCGGAGGTGCCGTCGCGGCCGCGCATCAGGGCGTTGGCGACGCCGACGCCGATGATCGAGCCGATCAGCGTGTGCGAGCTCGAGGCCGGCAGGCCGAAGAACCACGTGCCGAGGTTCCAAATGATCGCCGCGATGAGCAGCGCGAACACCATCGCGAAGCCGGCGCTCGACCCGACCTGCAGGATCAGCTCCACCGGCAGCAGGCTGACGATGCCGAAGGCCACCGCGCCCGAGGAGGTCAGAACGCCGAGGAAGTTGAAGAAGCCGGACCACACCACCGCCACGTTGGCGGGCAGCGAGTGCGTGTAGATCACGGTCGCCACCGCGTTGGCGGTGTCGTGGAAGCCGTTCACGAACTCGAAGCCCAGCGCGATGACCAGCGCCACGAAGAGCAGGAGGAAGGGCAGGTAGGTGACGACCGCGGTCCCGGTCTCGGTGACGTCGAGTCGGATGCTGTAGGCGACGTAGAGCAGCGCTGCCCCGAGCACCGCCAGGAAGATCACGGCGGCGAGGCCGGAGGTCCGCCCGTCGAGGTTCGGCCGTCCCTCCGGCGAATGCTGCGTTCCCGAAGGACCCGACAACGAGCCCAAGTTGCCGATTGCCGAATTCGACATCGCCGCTCCCCCTATGGTGAAGGGACTCTGCCACGCGTCCCCGCCGGGACCCTGATCCCGGAGGGACGACACTCGTGTGACAGGCGGCGGGGCGGGATTTCACTTCCGCTCCCCATGGGCATGCTGTCCACGGCGCCGGCGCGGAGATCCCGCCGGCGACGGCCGGCGCGGGGTCGCTCCCGCGCCGGCCTCGGCTCACTCCATCATGTTCATGAGGTCGCCGACGCGCATGTCGCGGATGGAGTCGAGGGACATGCCGCCCATCCCGCCCATGCCCTGCATCCCGCCCATCATGCCGCCGATCTGGCGCATCCAGTAATTGGCCTGCCGCATGGCCGAGCGGCTCTGCGGCCCGCCGAGCCCCCCGAGGCCGCCGGGCACCCCATAGCCGCCCGCGTAGCGGCGCCGGCCCGCGACGTGGCGCGCCGGGCGGTGCAGCATCGCCATGCGGCCGTCGCGTCGCATCGCCATCCGGGCCGGGGCGGCGCGGGAGGCGGCGAAGCGGGGCGTGGCCTGGGCCGCGAGGGCGCGGGACGCCATCGGCCGCGGCGTCGCCCGCGCGGCCGTCCGGCTCTCCGCCAGGCGGCGGGGCGTCGCCCGCGCGGCGAAGCGGGGCGTCTCCGGCCGCGGCGCCGCCGCCTGCCGGGTCGCGCCCTGGGCCTCGTTCATCACGGTCCGGCAGGCGGGGCTCAGATTCGCGGATTCCCGCCGCAGGCAGGCGGTGATCGCCCCCACGTTGGGGATCGCGGAGGCGCAGAGGCGCCACGCATCCGACGTGCAGGCGGCCCGCTGCTGGGCGGTGCCCTGCGCGAAGGCGGGCGGTCCGGTGAGCAGCAGCGCCACCACCGCGACGATCGAAGAGGATCTCATGGACATGTTCCTCCAACCCGGGAGACAGACAGCTTCGTCGAAGAAGCCGTCTTTGTCTCGCCCCTCGCCAGTCGTGAGGCAGTGTGACGCCGCACGCCGGCTGGATGCTCTTTGCGATTCGGGTCGAGGACTGGTCGATTCGGGTTCAGGGGGCCGGATGCGCGCGGGCGGCGTCGCGGCCGACCCGGCTGTGCCGGCGGCTGTAGCCGAAATAGATCGCGAGCCCGATCGCCAGCCAGATCACGAGGCGCAGCCAGGTCTCGCCGTCGAGGGAGGCCATCATGGCGAGGCAGACCACGATGCCGGCGATCGGCACGAGGGGCACGGCCGGGGCGCGGTAGCCGCGCGGCTCGTGCGGGTGGGTGCGCCGCATGATGATGACGCCCGCGCAGACGATCACGAAGGCGAGCAGCGTGCCGATGCTCGTCATGTGGCCGAGCTGGCTGATCGGCAGGAAGCCCCCGAGCAGGCCGGTGAAGACCATGAAGACGAGGTGCGAGCGGTAGGGCGTGCGCCAGGCCGGGTGGATCGCCGCGAAGACCTTCGGCAGCAGCCGGTCCTGGGCCATGGCGTAGAACACCCGCGACTGGCCGTAGAGCAGCACCAGCATCACGGTGGTGAAGCCCGCGATGACGCCGAGCGTCACCAGCACCTGCAGGAAGGGGAACGGGGTCTGGGCGATCGCGGTGGCGACCGGGGCGGCGTCGCCCTTCATGGCGTCGTAGCGCACGAGGCCGGTGAGCACCGCCGCGAAGGCGATGTAGAGGACGGTGCAGATCGCCAGCGAGCCGAGGATGCCGACCATCATCGTGCGCTGGGGGTTCTTGACCTCCTGGGCCGCCGTCGAGACCGCGTCGAAGCCGATATAGGCGAAGAACACCACGCCCGCCGCCCGCATGATCCCGCTCCAGCCGTACTCGCCGAAGCTGCCGGTGTTCTCAGGGATGAACGGCACGTAGTTCTGCGCCTTGACGTAGAACAGCCCCACCCCGACGACGGCGAGCACCACCGCGACCTTCACGACGACGATCACGGCGTTGACCCGGGCCGATTCGCGCACGCCGCGGATCAGCAGGAGCGAGATCAGGCAGAGGATCAGCACGGCGGGTAAATTGACGAGGCCGGTCGTGGCGGTGCCGTCGGCGAGCTGCACCGTCTCGAAGGGCGAGTGGAGCAGCCGGGGCGGCAGGGCGATGCCCCAGCCCTGCAGCAGGGTGGCGACGTATTTCGACCAGCTCACCGAGACGGTGGCGGCCCCCACCGCGTATTCGAGGACGAGGTCCCAGCCGATGATCCAGGCCACGAACTCGCCCATCGTGGCGTAGGCGTAGGTGTAGGCGCTGCCCGAGACCGGGATCATGCTGGCGAGTTCGCTGTAGCACATGCCCGCGAAGGCGCAGCCGAGGGCCGCGATGGCGAAGGAGATCACCACGGCGGGGCCCGCATGCTCGGCCGCCGCGATGCCGGTGAGCGAGAACAGGCCCGCCCCGATGATCGCCCCGATGCCGAGCGCCACCAAGCTCCAGGCGCCGAGGCTGCGCTGGAGCCCGTGCTCCCCCGCCGCCGCGTCCGCGTTCAGCCGCTCGATCGGCTTCGTCCGCAGCAACCCGCCCGCCCCCTCGGCCATCTCCGCCTCCCAATCCGGATCAGCGCGCGAGGATCGTTGCCCGCCTGATCATCAGCGTAGAACGCGCGAGCTGCCGCAAAGGTCAATGACGTGCGGACGGCGATGCCGGACGCGGAGCGGGCACTCAGGCCGGGGCGAGGACCGGATCGGCCGCGGCCTCCTCGACCTCCTCCGCCGCCTCGTCCCAGGGCGTCCGGGCCGGGCCGCCGAGCCGGGCGAGCAGGGCCTCGATCTCCTCCGGGAAGACGCCGCTGCGGTCGAGGCCGAAGGCCGCGTCGAGGACCGGGGCGAAGCTGTCGATCAGACGGGAGGGGTCCCCCTCCGCGGCAGGCCGGGCGGATGGCTCGGGCGGGAACGCGGGGGCGAGCATGGCGGGGGCCGCTCCGGGACGCGCGACGCCGCGCGCCGGGAGCGGCGCGGGGGCGGCGACGGTCGGTGTTCGATGAAGCGGGACTATAGGGCGGCCGGATGAACGGCGGCTGACAGATCCCGTCCGGCGCCGGTCAGGCGAGGGCCGGAGACGGTTTCTTCACAGGTCCCGCGGTGCCCTCCGGAGGGGCCTCTCGGAGGCGGGGCGCCTCACGGGAACTGGATGGCGTCCACCACCTGCCGGAAGCGCGGCAGCAGCTTCTCGCGGTCCTCCGCCCGCACCACGCCGACCGCCCGGAAGTAGCCGTC
The DNA here is from genome assembly GCF_054052225.1 of Methylobacterium sp. JK268. Taxonomy (NCBI): domain Bacteria; kingdom Pseudomonadati; phylum Pseudomonadota; class Alphaproteobacteria; order Hyphomicrobiales; family Methylobacteriaceae; genus Methylobacterium; species Methylobacterium sp. JK268. Next base: position 94,276 of record NZ_JBSVZN010000035.1, read on the forward strand.
GGGCTTGAAGCGGATGGTCTGCGAGACCACCACGGGCGTGCCGGAGGGAACGTCGGTGGCCCGCGCGACGATCTCGTGCCAGTCGGCGCCGTTCTGCCGGAAGCCCTGGGAGCGCTCGATGGCGAAGTCCTTGAGGGTCTGGTTGGAGTAGAGCGCCGCCTTGGCGAACGCGTCGCGCTGGTCGGCGGGAAGCGCGGGCTGCACCGCCTCGGCGAGGACCAGGATCGGCTGCTCCAGGCTGGCCATCTGGTCCTTGGGCCCGTCGGTGTAGAGGACCGAGTTGCCGGCGAGCACGCGCACGGGCCGCAGGCCCGCGGTGTCGGTGACCCGGAACGGGAGGGCGGAGACCTGCTGGTCGAGGCTCAGCGCCGGGCGCAGCTTCACGCTGGTGAGCATCTTGCGCATGGCCTCGTCGGTCTCGCTGCCCGGCAGCATCTGGCCGATGACGAGGCCGGTCACGGTCGGATCGGCGACGAGCATCACCCACTTGGCGATGGTGGGCGCGCCGGGCTGCTCGATCGGCTGCTCGCCGGTGAACAGGATGCCCTTGGTGCCGCCGTCGAGGGCGAGTTCCTCCCGGTTCTTCACGGTGAGGCCCTGGGCCTTGAGGCTCTCCGCGGTGAAGCTCGCGGTGAGCGCGGCGTAGTCCTGCGGCGGCAACTCGACCACCGAGACGGTGGCGCCGCCCCCGGGCCGCTCGAAGCCGGTGAAGCGCCGCGACACCTGCATGTCCTGGATCGGCTCGAAGCCGAAGCGGGAGCCGGGCGGGAACACCGCGTCGGCGGCGCGGGCCGCTCCCGACAGGGCGAGGCTCACGAGCAGGGCGGCGAGGACGCGCAAGGACATGGTCGCGATCTCCTGCGGCCGGCCTGAGGGGCCGGCCGGGTCTGGCGGGCGATGGGTCGGCCCGCGGCCCGCCGCTGTCAAGCGGAGACCCGTCGCAGGGTGAGGTTGAGGCGGCCCCCGGGCGGCACCGCCGGCAGGGGCGGGGCGGCGAGGAGGTCGGGGGCTTCGGCGAGGATCCGGTCGACGCCGTGGAAGATCAGCCGCGAGGCCCCGCCGATCACCAGGGCGTCGCCGCTGCGCAGCCGGATCGACCGCGTCGCGTCGTCGCGCCGCGCGCCGCCGTAGCGGAACAGGGCGGTCGCGCCGAGGGACAGGGACAGGACGGGCGCGGCGAGGTCGGCCTCGTCCCGGTCCTGGTGCAGGCCCATGCGGGCGCCCGGGGCGTAGAGGTTGACGAGGCAGGCCTCCGGCGGCCGGGCGTCGCCGGCGAGGTCCGCCCAGGCGGCGAGGAGGGCGGGCGGTATCGGCGGCCAGGGGGCACCGGTCTCCGGGTGCCGCGGCTGGTAGCGGTAGCCGGCGCGGTCGGAGACCCAGCCGAGGGGTCCGCAATTGCTCATGCGCACCGAGAACGGCTTGCCGCTGCGGGGCATGGTCGGGGTGAAGGGCGGCGCGGCGGCGAGCAGGCCCGCGAGGTCGGCCGCAAGCGCCGCCTGGCGGGCGGCGTCGAGGTAGCCCGGATGGTGGATCAGGCCCGGGGCGAGTTCGATCAGGAGGGGTCTCCGTGGCGGGGGCGGCGCGGCGGAGGCTAGCATGGTCCGGACGCCGAGGACGAGGCGGCGGCACCGCGGGCGGCCGCTAGCCGGCCGGCCGCTCCGCCGCGAGCGCCCGCCGCACGGCCTCCACGAGGTCGAGCGCCACCGGCGAGGGGCTGCGCTGGGGCGGGAACACCGCGGCGAACTCGAAATCGACCCGCGGCGCGAAGGCGCGCGCGACGACGCCGCGGCCCTGATATTCCCGCGCCGTGAAGGGATCGCACAGCCCGACCGCGATCCCGGACGACACGATCCCGCACATGATCTCCGACAGGCTGGTCTCGATCCGCAGCACCCGCCGGACGTCGTCGCGCTGGAACGCCTGATCCACGAGGTGCCGCCCCGTCGAGCCGGCGGTGAGCGACACGAAGGTCTCGCCCTGGAAGTCGCGCGGCTCCAGCAGCGCCTTCGCGGCGAGCCGGTGCCCCTCCGGCAGGACCGCGACCCGCGCCACCGGGGGCAGGCGCCGGATCGGCAGGCCCGGATGGGCGATCGGCAGCTCGGCGAAGCCCACGTCGCACTGGTTGTTCAGCACCCAGTCGATCACGATCGGCGAGATGACGCCGAAGAAGGACAGGTTCAGGTTCGGCCGCTCCATCAGGAAGCGCCCGGCGAGGCGGGGCAGGTAGCCGTTGGCGAGCGCCGGCAGGGCCGCCACCCGCAGCGATCCGGTCCGGCGGCTGCGGATCTCCTCGGCGCTGGCCGCGATGCGCTCCAGGCCCACGAAGGAGCGCTCCACCTCCGTGTAGAGGGCCGTCGCCGCCGCGGTCGGGACGAGCCCGGTGCCCCGCTTCTCGAACAGCGGCATGTTCAGCACCGCCTGGAGGTCCCGCAGCAGCCGGCTCACCGCGGGCTGCGTCACCCCCATCCGGGCCGCCGCGTCGGTGACGCTGCCGGTCAGCATCATGGCCCGGAAGGCCTCGACCTGCCGCAGGTTGATGCGTGCCATCCCGCCCCCGAACCATAACAATTCCACATCAACAGCGTGCCATTATGCATTGGACGCTGAAAGCCCTCCTCGGCAGGTTTTGCCTTGTTCGAGGGCATGGCGCGTTCCTGGGCAATCTCACCGCTCCCGGGACCAGCGCCGGATGCAGGCGCGAGGAGATCGGTCCGACATGAAGCAGCTTGGCCTCCTGACCGCTGCCGGCCTGCTGGCCCTCGCCGGGTTCCTCGGCCCGGCCCGGGCCGAGCCCCCGGTGCTCTACGTTGCGGGCTACGGCGGCTCCTTCGAGAAGACCATCCGGACGGACGTGATCCCGGCCTTCGAGAAGGCCCACGGCGTCCGGGTCGAGTACGTCTCCGGCAACTCGACCGACACGCTCGCCAAGCTGCAGGCCCAGAAGGGCAACCAGCAGATCGACGTGGCGATCGTCGACGACGGCCCGATGTACCAGGCCATCGACCTCGGCTTCTGCGGCAAGGTCGAGGGGCTGCCGGCGGGCGACCTCTACGACCTCGCCCGCTTCAAGGACGACCGCGCGGTCGCGACCGGCCTCGTCGCCACCGGGCTCATGTACAACACCAAGGTCTTCGCCGAGCGGGGCTGGGCGCCCCCGACCTCCTGGAACGACCTCAAGGACCCGAAGTACCGCCAGCAGCTCGTCATCCCGCCGATCAACAACACCTACGGGCTGAACGCGCTGCTGATGCTCGCCCGCATGAACGGCGGCAGCGAGCGGAACGTCGATGCCGGCTTCAAGATCTTCAAGACCGACATCAACCCCAACGTGCTCGCCTACGAACCGTCGCCCGGCAAGATGACCGAGCTGTTCCAGTCGGGCCAGGCGGTGCTGGCGGTCTGGGGCACCGGCCGGGTGCAGTCGCTGGCCGCCACCGGCTTCCCGGTGGACTTCGTCTACCCGAAGGAAGGAGCGGTGACGCTGCTCACGGTCGCCTGCCCGATCGCCAAGCCGAACGCCTCGCCGCTCGCCTCCGCCTTCATCAAGGCCCTGCTCGATCCCAAGCTGCAGCTCCTGATGCTGAAGGAATACGGCTACGGCCCGGTGCTGAAATCGGTCGAGGCGCCCCCGGAAGTGGTCAAGATGGCCCCGGTCGGCGCGCGCGCCGCCGCGCTCTACACGCCGGACTGGTCGATCATCAACGCCAAGCGCGAGGAATGGACGAAGCGCTGGAACCGCGAGGTCGAGCGCTGATCGCACCGCCATCCCCCCTGTCCCGGACGACTGAAGCGTCAGCGGACGGAGATCCGGGAACCAGCGCAAGGACTCGCCGCGAAGCGGCGCCGCATGCCGGCACCGTTGCAGACAAGCGGTCGCTTCGCGTCTTCCTGTGCTGGTTTCCGGGTCGCATTCCGCTGACGCTGCATGCGCCCGGAAAAGAGTGGTGAGGCAGCGTCGAACCCTCCGCCCCCCGGCCCCTTCCGAGCCCCGGACAGACCATGCCGACGGATTCCCACCCCACCCCCGCGCCGATCCTCGAACTGGAGCACGTCGCCAAGGCCTTCGGGGCGCATGTGGCGGTCGAGGATGTCAGCCTCGCCGTCGGGCGCGGCGAGTTCATCTCCTTCCTCGGCCCCTCGGGCTGCGGCAAGACCACGACGCTGCAGATGATCGCCGGCTTCCTGGCGCCCTCCCGCGGCGCGATCCGGCTGGAGGGGCGCGACCTCGTCGCGGTGCCGCCGGCCAAGCGCGGCCTCGGCATCGTCTTCCAGAGCTACGCCCTGTTCCCGCACATGACGGCGGCCGAGAACGTCGCCTTCGGTCTGGAGATGCGGGGCGTCAGACGGGCCGAGCGCGAGGAGCGGGTGCGCGCGGCCCTCGCGCTCGTCGGGCTCGCCGGTTACGAGGACCGCCATCCCCGCCGGATGTCCGGCGGCCAGCAGCAGCGCGTGGCGCTCGCCCGCGCCCTGGTGATCCGCCCGAGCCTGCTCCTCCTCGACGAGCCCCTGTCGAACCTCGACGCCAAGATGCGCGAGGAGATGCAGATCGAACTGCGCCAGATCCAGCGCAACCTCGGCACCACGACGATCCTCGTCACCCACGACCAGACCGAGGCGATGGCGCTCTCCGACCGCATCGTGGTGATGAGCAAGGGCCGGATCGAGCAGATCGGCACGCCGCAGGACACCTACGAGCGGCCGGCCTCCGCCTTCGTGGCGCAGTTCCTCGGCAAGACCAACGATTTCTCCGCCGCGATCGACCGCGCCGCCTCGCCCGCCCGGCTGGTCGCGGGCGACTGGAGCGCGCCCGCCCCGGCCGGGCTCGCGGGCGGGCCGGTGGTGCTGAGCGTGCGCCCGGAGCGGATCGGCTTCGGGGCGGCGGGCCTGCCGGCCCGGGTCGCGGCCCGGATCTTCCAGGGCAACCACTGGCTGTTCCAGTGCGAGACCGCCTGCGGCCCGGCCATCGTCATCCGGCCGAACGACGGTTCCCCCCAGCCCGGCGAGGGCGCGGCGGTCGGGCTCCTGTGGCGACCGGAGGATGCGAGCGTCCGTGCGGGCGGAGCGGCCCCGTGAGCACGGCCACCGCCGCCATCCCGGCCGCGCCCGACGCGGTGAGGCCGCGGGCGCGCCGCCGCGTCGCGCCCCTCGCCCTGCTGCTGCCGGCGCTGATGCTGTTCCTCGGCGTCGTGCTGGTGCCGCTCGCGATGACCGTGCTCCTGTCGTTCCACGACTGGGGCCAGTACAAGGGCATCGAGCCGGTCCTGGTCCTCAAGAACTGGCAGGAGATCGCCACCGACCCCTACTACGCCGAGATGTTCGGGCGGACCTTCCGCATCGCCCTCGTCACGACCGGGGTCACGGCGCTGCTCGGCGCGCCCGAGGCCTATATCCTGAGCCGGATGGATCGGCGCTGGCGGGGGCTGTTCCTGCTGCTGATCCTCGGCCCGCTGCTGATCTCGGTGGTGGCGCGCACGCTCGGCTGGGCGCTGCTCTTCGGGGGCAGCAACGGTCTCGTCAACAAGCTCCTGATGTCGCTCGGCCTGATCGGGGCGCCGCTGCCCTTCCTCTTCTCCGAGACCGGCGTGATCGTGGCCCTCGTCCACGTGATGATGCCCTTCATGGTGCTGTCGGTCTGGGCGGCCCTGCAGAACCTCGACCCGCAGATCGAGCACGCGGCGGCCTCGCTCGGCGCCGGGCGCGCCACGATCCTCACCCGCATCGTCCTGCCGCAGATCATGCCCGGCCTGTTCTCGGGCGCCATCATGGTCTTCACGCTCTCGGCGAGCGCCTTCGCGACCCCGGCGATCATCGGCGGGCGGCGCCTCAAGGTGGCCTCGACGCTCGCCTACGACGAGTTCCTGAACACCCTGAACTGGCCCCTCGGCGCCGCGGTGGCGGTGCTGCTGCTCGCCGCCCTGGTTCTGATCGTGGTCGGCGCCAATGCCCTCGTCGAGCGCCGGACCGGCGCCCGGGAGGCCGCCCGATGAGCCGCAACGGCCCCCTCGCCCTCGTGTTCCACGGGCTCTTCGTCGCCTTCATGCTGGCGCCGATCCTGGTGGTCTGCCTCGTCGCCTTCACGCCCGAGGGCTACCTGTCGCTGCCCACCGCCGGCCCGTCCCTGCGCTGGTTCCGGGCGATCGCGGACTACCCCGAATTCGTCCATGCCTTCTGGGTCAGCCTCGGGCTGGGCGCGCTCTCCTCCACGGTGGCGGTCGTCATCGCGGTGCCGGCGGCCCTGGCGTTGACCCGCTACGACCTGCCGGGGCGCGGGGCGCTCGCCGCCCTGTTCCTGTCGCCGCTGATGATCCCGCACGTGGTGCTGGGCGTCGCCTTCCTGCGCTTCTTCACGATGCTCGGCGTCGGGGGCACCTTCCCGGCGCTGATCGCCGCCCACGTGGTGGTGGTGTTTCCCTTCGCGTTCCGCCTCACGCTGGCCTCCGCGAGCGGCCTCGACCCGTCGATCGAGCGCGCGGCCCTGTCGCTCGGGGCGGGCGGGCTGACGCTGTTCCGCCGGGTGACGCTGCCGCTGATCCTGCCCGGCGTCGTCAGCGGCTGGGCGCTCGCCTTCATCCAGTCCTTCGACGACCTCACCATGACGGTCTTCCTGGCGGCGCCGGGCACCGAGACGCTGCCGGTGCGGATGTTCCTCTACATCCAGGACAACATCGATCCGCTGGTGACCTCGGTCTCCGCCTGCGTCATCGCCGTCACCATGGCGGCCCTCGTCCTGCTCGACCGCCTCTACGGGCTCGACCGCGTGCTCGCCGGCAAGGGCACAGGCATGGGCTCCGGCGATCCCGGAGCCTGACCCCGATGGGAGACACCATGTCCAAGGATTACGACGTCGCCGTCGTCGGCGGCGGCCTGCTCGGCTCGGCGATCGCCTGGGGCCTGGGCCGCCTCGGCCGGACGGTCGCCGTCCTCGACGAGGGCGACGCCGTCAAGCGCGCCTCGCGGGCGAACTTCGCCCTCGTCTGGGTGCAGAGCAAGGGGCTCGGCCTGCCCGCCTATACGGGCTGGACCGTGCGCGCCGCCCACCAATGGGGGAGGCTCGCCGAGGAGTTGCACGAGCAGACCGGCCTCGACGTGTCGCTGCAGCAGAATGGCGGCTTCCACATCACGCTGGGCGAGGCGGAGTTCGAGCGCCGCGCCGCGCTCGTCGCCCGGATGCACAACCAGACCGGCGCCGCCGATTACCGGATGGAGATGCTCTCCGCCGCGCAGGTGGGGGCGATGCTGCCGGGGATCGGCCCGGAGGTCTCGGGCGGCAGCTACTGCCCCCTCGACGGGCACGTGAATTCCCTGCGCACCTTCCGGGCCTTCCACGCCGGGATGCGGCTCTTGGGCGTCGACTACCTGCCCGAGCGGCCGGTGACGGCGATCGCCCGGACGGGGGCTGAGTTCCGGCTGACGACGGCGCAGGGCGAGGTCCGCGCCGGCCGGGTGGTGCTCGCCGCCGGCAACGCCAACCAGACCCTGGCGCCGATGGTCGGGCTCTCGGCGCCGATGGGGCCGACGCGGGGGCAGATCATCGTCACCGAGCGCACGGCGCCGTTCCTGCCGCACCCGCTCTCGACGATCCGCCAGACCGACGAGGGCACGGTGCTGGTCGGCGACAGCAAGGAGGACATCCTCGACGACCGCGGCCTGAACCACGGCGTCAACGCCGTGATGGCGGACCGGGCGCAGCGCACCTTCCCGCATCTCGGCCGGCTCAACGTCGTGCGGACGTGGTCCGGCATCCGGGTGATGCCGAAGGACGGCTTCCCGATCTACGACCAGTCGGAGAGCCATCCGGGCGCCTTCGTGGCCTGCTGCCACTCGGGCGTGACGCTCGCCTCCAACCACGCCTTCGACATCGCCCGCATGGTCGCGGCCGGGAGCCTGGAGTCGGACCTCACCGGCGCCTTCTCGGCGCGGCGCTTCGACGGCGACGCGGCCCGCACGGGCAGCGGCTATTACTAGAGGAACTGGCTGTTCCGGAGATCAGGATGGCCTGCCGTCCCCATCAAACGCCCCTTTTCCGGGGGCATGCAGCGACAGCGGAATGCAACCCGGAAACCAGCACAAGACATCGCGAAGCGACCGTCCGTTGCGACGGATTTGAAAAGCCGAGCCGCTTCGCGGTGATTCCTGTGCTGGTTTCCGGATCTCCTTCCGCTGGCGCTGCAGTCGTCCGGAAAAGGGGAAATTGTATTGAGGCAAGCGCCTTTCGACGTCGTCGGTCTGGGTCCGCTGTGCCGTTGAGAACCGATCCCAACGAGAGGGCTCAGGCAGCCCGGAGACATCCGATGTTCAAGCGATCCGAACAGGATACGAGGCGGCCGGTCCGCATCTTCGTCGAGGGAGCCGCGATCGAGGCACGGGAGGGCGACAGCGTCTCGGCGGCGCTCCTCGCGAGCGGCCGCGACGTGCGCCGCGCCACCGCGGTCAGCGGGGCGCCGCGCCTGCCCTACTGCATGATGGGCGTGTGCTTCGACTGCCTCGTCACCATCGACGGGATCGGCAACCGCCAGGGCTGCCTCGTGCCGGTGGCCGAGGGCATGCGGATCGAGATCCAGACGGGCAAGCGGGAGATCGGCCGATGAATACGGGTCCGCAGCGCGACGCCTACGACGTCGTCGTCATCGGCGCCGGCCCGGCCGGGCTCGCCGCCGCCGCCGGGGCCGCGCGGGCCGGCCTGACCGTGCTCCTCCTCGACGAGAATGCCGGGCCGGGCGGCCAGGTCTGGCGGTCGATCGGCGCGACGCCGCTCACCGCCCGGACGCAGCTCGGCCGCGACTTCTGGGCCGGCGAGCCCCTGGTCGCGGAGCTGCGGGCGAGCGGCGCCGAGATGATCCACCGCGCCACCGTCTGGAGCCTCGACGAGACCCTGGAGGTCGGCGTCTCGGTGGGCGGCGGCTCGGCCTTCGTCCAGGCGCGGCGGGTGATCCTGGCGACGGGCGCCCTCGAGCGGCCCTTCCCGATCCCCGGCTGGACGCTGCCCGGCGTGATGACGGCGGGCGCCGCCCAGACGCTGCTCAAATCCTCCGGCCTCGTGCCGGACGGGCGCACGGTGGTGGCCGGGCAGGGGCCGCTCCTCTGGCTCCTGACCGCGCAGATCCTGCGACTCGGTGGCCGGATCGAGCGCGTCCTCGACACGACCGAGCGCGCCAATCTCCGCGCGGCCCTGCCCCACGCGCTCGCCTTCGCGACCTCGCCCTACCTGCTGAAGGGGCTCGCCCTGATGCGGGAGGTCCGCGCGAAGGTGCGGGTGGTGGGCGGCGTCACCGACCTCGCGGCGGAGGGGGAGGGGCAGCTCGCCCGCGTCACCTACGCGGCCGGCGGCCGGCGGGAGACGCTCCCGGCCGACCTCCTGCTGCTGCACCAGGGCGTGGTGCCGAACGTCAACCTCGCCATGGCGGCCGGCGTCGCGCATCGCTGGGACGACGTCCAGCTCTGCTTCGCGCCGGTGCTCGACGCCCAGGGCGGCACCTCGGTGGACGGGATCGCCATCGCGGGCGACGGCGCCGGCATCGGCGGGGCCGAGGCGGCCGTGATCCGCGGCCGCCTCGCCGCGCGGGCCGCCGTCGAGGCCCTGGCGCCGGAGGCCCTCGACCGGCTGCAGCCGCTCGCCGCCCTGCGGGCGGCCCTCGCCCGGGCCGAGCGCGGCCGACCCTTCCTCGACGCGCTCTACCGGCCGGGCCGGCACTTCCGCGTCCCCTCCGACGACACCATCGTGTGCCGCTGCGAGGAGATCACCGCGGGCGACATCCGCCACTCCGTCGCCATGGGCGCCACGGGGCCGAACCAGCTCAAGGCCTACCGGCGCACCGGCATGGGACCCTGCCAGGGCCGGCTCTGCGGCCTCACCGTCACCGAGCTGATGGCCGAGGCGCGGGGCAAGACCCCGCAGGAGATCGGCTATTACCGCCTGCGCGCGCCCGTGAAGCCGATCGCGCTGTCCGAACTCGCCGCCCTGCCGAAGGACCGGGCGAGCACCGAGGCGGTAGTGCGCGGATGAACATCCTGCGCGATGCCATCGTGGTCGGCGGGGGCATCCACGGCTGCTCCACGGCGCTGCACCTCTGCCGGGCGGGCCTGCGGCCCGTGCTGATCGAGAAGGACCATGCCGGCCGCCACGCCTCGGGCGTGAATGCGGGCGGCGTGCGCCAGCTCGCCCGGCACGTGGCCGAGATCCCGCTCTCGCTCCGCTCCATGGACCTCTGGGAGCGGATCGAGGACCTCGTCGAGGACGATTGCGGCTTCGAGAGCCACGGCCAGGTGCTGGTGGCCGAGACGGAGGCGGAGTTCGACGCCTGCCGGGCGCGGGTCGCCGACCTGACCGAGCGCGGCTTCGGGCACGAGGAGCTGATCGGCGCCGCCGAACTGCACCGGCTGGTGCCGGCCGTGTCGGAGACCTGCCCGGGCGGCATCGTCTCGCGCCGCGACGGGGCGGCCCAGCCCGCCCGCACGGTGGCGGCCTTCCGCCGCCGGGCCGAGGCGCTCGGCGCCGAGATCCGCGAGGGCGTTCCCGCCGCGCGGATCCGCCGGGAGGACGGGCTGTGGAAGGCCGATGTCGGGGCCGAGACCTACGCGGCGCCGGTGCTGGTCAACGCCGCCGGGGCCTGGGCGGGGCGGATCGCGGCGGATCTGGGCGAGCCGGTGCCGGTCGAGACCGTGGCGCCGATGCTCATGATCACCTCGCGGGTGCCGGCCTTCATCGACCCGGTGGTGATCCTGCGCGGCCGCAAGCTCTCCTTCAAGCAATTCGCCAACGGCACCGTGCTGATCGGCGGCGGCCACCTCGCGGTGCCCGACGCGGAGCGCGGCACCACCCGGCTCGCGTGGCGCAAGCTCGCGGAGAGCGCCCGCACGGTGTTCGAGCTCTTCCCGGTGATGCGCGAGGCGACGATCCTGCGCGCCTGGGCCGGCATCGAAGCGAAGACGCGCGACGACCTGCCGGTGCTCGGCCCGAGCCTGCGCCACGAGGGGCTCTATCACCAGTTCGGCTTCTCGCTCCACGGCTTCCAGCTCGGGCCCGCCGCCGGCGCGGTCATGGCCGAGCTGATCGTCGCGGCCGGCACCCAGACCCGGATCGGCGACCTCGGCATCGGGCGCTTCCGGGCGTCCTGACCGTTCCTTTCCCCACACAGGAGATCCTGATGACCATCACGCGCAGCATCCGCACGCCGATCATGCACCGGGCCGTCGAGACGGGCGGCCTCGTCTTCGTGGGCGGCACGATCGCGGACGACACCAGCGTCCCGATGGGCGCGCAGACCGAGAACATCCTGGGCAAGATCGCCGGCTATCTCGAGGAGGCCGGGACCACCGCCGAGCGGATCGTCAGCGCGACGATCTTCGTGACCGACCTGTCGAAGAAGAAGGAGATGGACGCCGCCTGGACCCGGTTCTTCGGCGACGCCCTGCCGGCCCGGGCGACGGTGGGCGTCGCGGATCTGGGCGGCGGCGCGCTGATCGAGGTGGTGGTGACCGCCGCGAAGGGGTGAGCCCCACGCCATAACCCTCCCCCCTCTGCGGGCTCCGTGTAAACACAGCAGCCGAAAAATCCCAATGAAACAGGGATTTGCTCAAGCGCATCGTCGATGAGTCAGGCGCGGGGAACCCCTCTCCCGTGCGGGAGAGGGGCAGGGGTGAGGGTCCCGGACCCTTCAGAATTGAGCGTCGAGCGTCGTGCTGGCAGCGGGACGGTTCAGTCTTCTTGCTGAACCACCTGGACCCTCACCCCTACCCCTCTCCCGCACGGGAGAGGGGATCCCGCGATCCACCTTGCAGCCATCCTCGGCTTATTGCTGGATCACGCTTTCATGCTTCCGAGCACGATCTGTGCAGACGGTCGCGCAGAGGGGGAGGGTTCGGCGCGCCCCTACACCCGCGCCTCCTCGAAGGCCCGCACCCACTCGGCGCAGATGCCGGAGCGCACGATGTCGTCGAGGCCGAACTCGACGATCGGGATCGCCATCATCCGGCTCTTCACCAGGTGGATCACCGTACGCAGGCCCGAGGTCTCCCGCAGGTCGGTCTGCGACACGTCGCCGTTGATGATGACCTGGCAATCGTCGCCGATGCGGGTCAGGAACATCTTGATCTCGGCCGGGGTGGTGTTCTGGGCCTCGTCGAGGATCACCAGGCAGTTCTTGAAGGTCCGGCCGCGCATGACCTCGAAGGGAACGATCTCGATGTCGCCGGACTTGAGCGCGATGTCGAAGGCGCCGGCGCCCATGCGCTCCTTCATGGTCTCCGTGAGCGGAGCCACCCAGGGGGCGATCTTCTCTTCGAGGGTGCCGGGGAAGTAGCCGAGGGAGCGTCCCGAGGGGACGTTGGGCCGGGTGATCACCACTTTGGCGATGCGGCGCTGGCGGAGAAGGTCCGCGGCGCGGGTGCCGGCGATGTAGGTCTTGCCGGTACCGGCCGGCCCGAGAACGATGACTTGTGCGTGGGAACCGAGGGCTTCGAGATATTCGGCCTGGCGGGCCGTCATGGGTTGGATCGGCGGCGGGTTACGCTCCTCCTCGAACCGGGTTCTCTGCATCCGGATCGGGCGGTCTTCAACCAGTTCAAGTCGTGCGCGTCGTCTCTTCATAGATCAACACTCCCACTGGACTTGTGGTGCCGCGGTATCGTGTGCCCTCTCGTGTCCCTCGACCTCCTTCTGCTCGGTCAGCAGGTAAAATCCGTCACCCCGGACGGGTTCCAGGTCCGAATGACGCGGGCGGTGGACAAGTCCGCTTCGCGTCTACCGCAAGGGTATGACGTGAAAGGTTGACCAGCAATTCCCGCGCCGCGCCGCACAAGTCGGTTTTCGCGCCTGCACAGATTAGCTCGAGGTCTGTGTCGGAAATCACACAGGACGGCGGCGGGACCAGGTTCCGAAACACGATCCGGAGCGTCGTCGCGCCGCCGGATCCGGGAAACCAGATGTCCCAATGCACAGCCTCCGCCCGCGTGACGCAGGGACAGCTCCGGAACCGGATCAGGCCGGTTGCACGAAACTGTCGAGGACCATCTTCCGGCCGGCCTTGTCGAAGTCAACGGTGAGCTTGTTGCCATCGACCGCCGCGACCGATCCGGGTCCGAATTTCGTGTGGAAGACCCGCGCGCCGGCTACGTAGTCTGACGCCGCGCCGGTGGACTTGGCCACCAGGGTGCCCTCGATCTGCCGGGGGCCGCCGCGGCCTCCCCGGCCGCCGAAGCGATCGCCCTCGAAGCGCGTCTGGGCGGCACTGTTGGCCTGCGCCCGCTGCCAGCCCGGCGTGGCGTAGGAGGAGCCGAAGGGCGTCGGCTGCCGGTCGAAGCGCGAAGGGCCGTGCGAGAAGGTCGCCGGCGCGTCCACCACGTCGACGCTCGCCTCCGGCAACTCGTCGATGAAGCGGCTCGGCTGCGTCGTCGACCACAGGCCGTGGATGCGCCGGTTGACCGCGAAGGAGATCTTGGCGCGCTTGCGGGCGCGGGTCAGGCCCACATGGGCGAGGCGGCGCTCCTCCTCCAGGCCCGCCCGGCCGCTCTCGTCGAGCGCCCGCTGGTTGGGGAAGAGGCCGTCCTCCCAGCCCGGCAGGAACACCGTGTCGAATTCGAGCCCCTTGGCGGCGTGGAGCGTCATCAGGCTCACCCGCTCGCCGCCCTCCGCCTCGTTGGCATCCATCACCAGCGCGATGTGCTCCAGGAAGGCCGGCAGGTCCGGGAATTCCTCCAGCGAGCGCACCAGCTCCTTCAGGTTCTCCAGGCGCCCGGCCGCGTCGGCGGTCCGCTCCTTCTGCCACATCTCGGTGTAGCCGGATTCCTCCAGGATGGTCTGCGCCACCTCGGAATGCGGCTGGGTCTCCAGGAGCTTGGCCCAGCGTGCGAAGCTCTGCACCAGGGCCCGCAGGGTCGCGCGGGGCTTGGGCTTCAGCTCGTCCGTCTCGACGATCAGGCGGGCGGCGTGCAGGAGCCGCACGGATTGGCGGCGGCCGAGGCCATGCAGGGCCTGCAGGGTCGCGTCGCCGAGGCCGCGCTTGGGCGTGTTGATGATCCGCTCGAAGGCGAGGTCGTCGTCCGGGTTGGCGGTGAGGCGCAGATAGGCGAGCGCGTCGCGGATCTCGGCCCGCTCGTAGAAGCGCGGGCCGCCGATCACCCGGTAGGGCAGGCCGAGCTGCACGAAGCGGTCCTCGACCTCGCGCATCTGGGCGGAGGTCCGCACCAGCACGGCGATCTGCGCCAGGGAGTGGTCCTTGCCCTGCAGGCGCTCGATGGTCTCGCCGATGAGGCGCGCCTCCTCCTCGGAATCCCAGGCGCCCGTGACAGTGACCGGCTCGCCGGCCTCGGACTCGGTGCGCAGGGTCTTGCCGAGCCGGCCCTCGTTGCGGGCGATCAGCGTCGAGGCGGCGGCCAGGATGTGGCCCGTCGAGCGGTAGTTGCGCTCCAGGCGCACCACCACGGCGCCCGGGAAGTCGTGCTCGAAGCGCAAGATGTTGTCGACCTCGGCGCCGCGCCAGCCGTAGATCGACTGGTCGTCGTCGCCCACGCAGCAGACGTTGCGGCGCCCCTGCGCCAGGAGCCGCAGCCACAGGTACTGCGCGACGTTGGTGTCCTGGTACTCGTCGACCAGAATGTAGCGGAAGCGGTCCTGATAGTTCGCCAGGATGTCCGGATGCGCCCGCCAGAGCTTGAGGCAGAGGAGCAGCAGGTCGCCGAAATCCACCGCGTTCAGGGTGGCGAGGCGCTCCTGGTAGGCCGCGTAGAGCGCGCCGCCCTTGCCGAAGCCGAAGGCGCCCGCCTCGCCGGGCGGGACCTGGTCGGGGAGGAGGCCGCGGTTCTTCCAGCCGTCGATGGTCTGGGCCAGCGAGCGGGCGGGCCAGCGCTTCTCGTCGATGCCCGCCGCCTCGATCACCTGCTTGAGGAGCCTCAGCTGGTCGTCGGTGCCCAGGATCGTGAAGTCGGACCGGAGCCCGACCAGCTCCGCGTGGCGGCGCAGGATCTTGGTGCCGATGGCGTGGAAGGTGCCGAGCCAGGGCATGCCCTCGCCGGCCGCCCCGATCAGCGCACCGATGCGCTCCTTCATCTCCCGGGCGGCCTTGTTGGTGAAGGTGACGGCCAGGATGTCGAAGGGCCGGGCGCGGCCGATGGCGATGAGGTGGGCGATGCGGGTGGTGAGCACCCGGGTCTTGCCGGTGCCGGCCCCGGCCAGCACCAGGACCGGCCCCTCGGTCGCCTCGACGGCGCGGCGCTGCTCCGGGTTCAGCCCGTCCAGGTAGTGGGCGCCGGGAGGCGCCACGGCGGCGCGCGCGCGGGCGGCGATCGAGAGGGGGGCCTCCGAGGGGGGGGCTTGGGCCCCGGCAGCATCGCGAGTCATAGCAGCATCACTGGACCAAAACGCGAACGGCGTCGAGGGTGCGCGCCGCGAGTGCGGATGCGGTGGCGGAGAGACGCAGGGTTGCGTCGCCGGGAACCCCGCGGCCGTCCGGCGCGTCGGACCGGTATCTACGAACCGTCCGTAACCCGGAGTCACGCCATGCGCCGCCTGTCCGTCCTCTCTCTCCTCGCCGTCGCCCTCGCGGCGGGCCCCGCCCTGGCCCAGAGCCAGCGCACCACGACCCCCGCCGAGCGCACGGTCGACAGCCTCAACAGCTCGATGAACAGCCGCAGCGAGATCCGCGGCATCCAGGAGCAGAACCGCTTCGAGCAGAACCAGATCCGCGGCGACATCCAGCGTCAGCAATCGATGCCGGCGCCGCCGGCCGCGCCGGGGATCGTCGTCGGCCGGCCGCGCTAAGGCGGGTCTCCCGAACCCTCCCCCCTCTGCGGGGGAGGGTGCCCCGCGGAGCGGGGCGGGAGAGGGGAACCACGCTTCAGGATTGTTCGGGACCGTTCTGACGGGCGCTCACTGGATCGGCGTCGCGCCGGCCCCTCTCCCGGCCTGCTCCGCAGGCCACCCTCCCCCGCAGCGGGGGGAGGGTTGAGCGACTGTCTGGCGTGTCAAGTCTGGGCGGCGAGTTGGGCGCGGACATCACGGGCCTTGGCGTTGAGGCGCACGAGCAGCTTGTGGGCGAGAGCGATGCGGATGACCTTTGGGGGCTTTCCGGCTTGGCGCAACCGTTGG